>NZ_JBVJWV010000012.1:132418-179858 GCF_055602105.1 Streptomyces sp. NPDC037421 | reverse complement strand
TGCACCACCCCCCCCCCACCACCCCCCACCCCCCCCCCCCCCTCCCCCCCCCCCCCCCCCCCCCCCCCCCCCCCCCCCCACCCCCGGACCGGCCTATCCGACGAGGAGGTCCTTCTTCAGCTCGCGCAGCTCGCGGGCGTCGACGCCGAGGCCGTCCTTGAGGTAGCGGTCGAAGGAGCCGTACGTGGCCTTGACCTCGTCGTAGCCCGCGTTGAGGTACTCGGGGCGGACGTCGAGCAGCGGCTTGTAGACGGCCGCCTGCTGGGCCGGGAGGCGGGAGAGGACCGCGTCGTTGGCGGCCTTGCGGTAGTCGTTGCTGGCCAGGTAGTCGGCCATCACCGTCTCCTGGGGGACGCCGAGGGCGGTCAGCAGGGTGGCGTTCGCCCAGCCCGTGCGGTCCTTGCCGGCGGTGCAGTGGAAGAGCGCGGCGCGGCCGCGGTCGCCGCGTATGCCGTCGAGGACCTGCGTGTACGCCTTCTTGCCGCCCTCGCCGCTGACCATGGCCCTCTCCGCGTCGACCATGGCCTTGGCGGCCTCGTCGGGGGACTTGGGCATGGTCTGGAAGGAGCCGGAGCCCGCGAAGACGTCGGCGACGACGTAGTTCGCGCCGGCCGGGACCTTGTCGGCGTCCTTGCCGCGCTCGTCCTGCATGCGCAGGTCGAAGACGGTGCGCACGCGCAGCCGCTCCAGCTTGGCCAGGTCGTCCGCGGTGAGCTTGGCGAGGGCGTCGGAGCGGTAGACCTCGCCCATCTTCACCCACTGGCCGGTGGTGGTGCGGTAGCCGCCGGCGTCGCGGAAGTTGGCCGTGCCCTCCAGCTTGATCAGCCGGTCGGCGAGGCGCAGGCCCTGGCCGTGGTCCGGCTGGAAGTCGAACCACTGGCGGTCGGCGGCGGGCAGTCCCTTGACCACGGCCCGCCCCTGGGCGCCGCCCTTGGCGACGGCCTTGCCGTCGGCCTTGACCGTGACGCGCTTGGTGCCCTTGGTGTTCCACGTCAGGGTGTACGAGCCGTCGGCGGCGGCGGTGACGGTGGCCTCGGTGAAGGGGACGGCCGAGCGGTCCCGGTGGCTGCCGAACCACTCCCGGTCGGAGGCGGCGGCGGTGGGGACGGCGAGCAGGGAGGCGGCGAGCGCGGAGGCGACGGCGGTCGCGGCGAGGAGGGCCTTCTTCATGCCTCCGAGGCTGTGGGCGCCCGGAGAACGCCGGATGAACGAAGCGTGGCCGAAAACGACCGGGGTGAAGGCGAGTGGCAAAACGTGCCACACGGTGTGGCCGTGGCCGGAACCGTTCGCATTCCGGCCGTTCTCCGGTCAGTTACGGGCGACCCGACAGAGTGCTTCCGAATACGACCGAAGCCGTCCACTACAGTGCGCGTCCTGAGCCTGGGGGGACGGCATGGACACGACGACGAACACGGCGGGCGGCGCGGCGGCCGGCGCTGCCGGCGGGACGACGGGTGCGGCGGGCAGCGCGGGCAGCGCGGGCGGCAGTACGACGGACACGGCTGTGCTGAGGGTCGTTGCGACCGGGCCGGCCGGTGTGGCCGAGATGGCCGGGTCGACCGCCACGGGAGCCGCCGCCCGGGCAGCTCGGGCGGCTTCGGCCGGGGCGGCTCGGGCCGCGGCCGGTATCGCGGCGGCCTCCGGGGGCTCGGGCCCTGCCTCCACGGGAGCCTCCGCAGGCGCGGTCGCCGGTCACCCGGGGGCCGTTGGCCCCGGCTCGACGGGAACCACCGGAGTCGTCGGGCCCGCCGCCACGGGAGCCGCCGGAATCGCGGGCACCGGCCACCCGGCAGGCGGGGTCGGCGGGGTCGGCGGTCTCGCCGGGGGCGTCGAACCCGGCCACCCGGGAACCCCCGCAGGCGCGGTCGCCGGGCACACCGGGGGCGTCGAACCCGGCCACCCGGCAGGCGCCGCAGGCGCGGGCGGCGGGCACACCGGGGAGGTCGGGCCCGGCTCCGCGGACGCCTCCGGGGGCGCGGGCGGCGGGCAGGCGGGAGTCACCGCCGGAGGCATCGGCACCGCGCTGTGGGGGCGGGCCGAGCAGCAGGACTTCCGGGGCCGGGTGCGCGGAGCACTGCTCGGGTCCGCCCTCGGGGACGCCCACGGCCGCCGCGGTGCCGTCAGCGCCGCCACGCAGCTGACCCTGTTCACCGTCGACGGCCTGATACGGGCCCACGTACGCCGGGACACCGGCGGCTGGCACCCGCCGACCGACGTCCACCGCGCCTACCGCCGCTGGTTCGCCACCCAGCACGACTGGGGCCCCGACGAGCGGCGCGAGGGCAACGGCCGGCTCGGCAACGAGGAGTGGTTCTACGTCCGGCGCGACCCGGAGCGGGCCTGCCTGACCGGCTTCGGCGACGACACCCTCGCCACCCTCGACCGGCCGAAGAACCCCACCGCCCGGGACGCGGGCGCCGCCGTCCGCTCGGCCCCCTTCGGGCTGCTGGTCGGCTGGGAACCCGCGCTGGTCCTCCAACTGGCCGTCGAATGCGCCCTCCAGAGCCACGGCCACCCCGCCGCGTACCTGTCCGCGGGGGCCTTCGCCGTGATCGTGCACGGCCTGACCCGGGGCGACTCCCTCGACACCGCCGTCCGGCGCGCCCTGACCCTGCTCGCCGCCCGCCCCGGCCACGAACCCGTCACCGAGGCCCTGCGCCGGGCCCTCGCGGCCGTCCCCCAGGGCGAGCCCGGACCCGGCACCGTCGAAACCCTCTCCGTCGGCGGGGGCCGTACCGCGGAGGACGCCCTCGGCGTCGCCGTCTACTGCGCCCTGGTCGCCGAGGACGTCCCGCACGGACTGCGCCTGGCCACCGGCCACAGCGGCCCCCTGTGCGGGGCCCTCCTCGGCGCCCTGCACGGCGAGACGGCCCTCCCGGCGGCCGGGCTGGCCGAACTGGAGGGCCGGGCGATCCTGCTGGAACTGGCCGACGACTTCGCCCTGGAACTGACCCAGGGCCCGTCCCTGCACGGCCCCGCGGTCACCACCTCGGCCTGGCTGACCCGCTACCCCCGCGGCTGAGGCGCGGGGTCTGGGGCGGAGCCCCCGGGAACGGGGGAAGGACGGGGCCGGGACCAGCGCCGCAGGCGCCCGCGCCCGCGCCCGCACCCGGGACGGTCATGCCCCGGACCGCGGCCACACCCACAGCGCCTCCGCGACCCCGCACAGCTCACCCTCCCGCGTGGCCAGCGCCGTCCCCACCCGGCACTTGCGCCCCTCGACCCCGAGCAGCCACGAGTACGACACCAGCCCCGCACGCCCCGGCACCGCCCGCAGCACCCGCCCCGTCAGCGCGGCGGTGACGGCTCCCGCCGGCCCGCCCGCCAGCAGCCGGCCCGCCGCGTTGCCGGGGCAGTCCAGCGCGGCCCAGGCCAGCTCGGGCGGCAACAGCCCGTCGGCGTCGAGGAGTCCGGCGTCCGGGGTCCAGGCGGTGGCGACGAGGTCCCGCCCGGGCACCCGCCCGCAGTGCAGCCGCAGCCCCGTCGCCGGGGTCCGGCCCAGCCCGCACCCGAAACAGTCGACCTGCCCGTCCGGCGGGTCCGCCCGGTAGGTCTCGGCGGCCTTCGAGGCCTCCGCCCAGGAGGGCGCCCCCGGCACCTCCCCGCCCGGCGCGGCCACCGCCGACGCGGCGGCCAGCAGCACCCCGTCCGCGTCGAGCAGAGCCGCCCCGCCACCGGCGGCGCCGGGATCCAGCCGCACCGCCGTCCCGGTCGGCACGGGCCGCCGGAAGTCCACCCGTACCGCCCCGGAACCCCCCGCGCCGCCCGCCAGCCGCCCCGCGAGCAGCCCGGCCACGTATCCGCCGAAGGCCACCCCGGGGTAGCCGTGCAAAGCCTCCGGAACGGTGATCGTCTCCATCGAGTCCATGCCGCCCACCCCATCACACGCGCCGCGCGGAGGCCCCGTACGCTCTGCCGTCCGCACGCGCGAGCCCGTACCTTGGCCCTCCCGACGTCTCGGAGGTGCCCTCGCCCATGCGGATCGCCACGACCATCTTCCTCACCGACCGCACCGTCTCCCCCACCCGCCTCGCCCGCTCCCTGGAGGAGCGCGGCTTCTCCGGCCTCTACCTCCCCGAGCACACCCACATCCCCGTCAGCCGGGACACCGGCGCCCCGATGGGCGGCGAACTCCCCGCGCAGTACGGGCGCACCCTCGACCCCTTCGTGGCCCTCGGCCAGGCCGCCGCCGTCACCGAACGCCTCCACCTCGGGACCGGCATCACCCTCGTCGCCCAGCACGACCCGATCGGCCTCGCCAAGCAGGTCGCGACCGTGGACCACCTCAGCGGCGGCCGCCTCACCCTCGGCATCGGCTACGGCTGGAACGTCGAGGAGGCCGCCGACCACGGCGTCGACTGGCCCACCCGGCGCGAACGCGTCCGGGACCACATGGCGCTGATGCGCGCCTTGTGGGCGCCGGAGCCGACCGCGTACGAGGGCCCGTACGGCTCCGTCCGCGCGAGCTCGGCGTACCCGAAGCCGGTCCGGGCCCCGCGCGAACTCGCCCCCGGGCAGCCGCTGTACGGCCCGCGCACCCTGATCGGCGGGGCGGCCGGTCCGAAGCTGTTCGCCGCGATCGCCGACCACGCCGACGGCTGGCTCCCCATCGGCGGGCGCGGCCTGAGCGAGTCGATGCCGGTGCTGCGGCGGGTCTGGGAGGACGCCGGGCGCGACCCCAAGGGCCTCCAGGTGGTCCCGTACGCCGTCCAGCCGACGCCGGGCAAGCTCGGGCACTACGCCGAGCTGGGCATCGAGGAGGTCGTCCTCCAGCTCCCCTCGGCGCGGGAGGCGGAAGTCCTGCGCACCCTGGACGACTTCGCCCAGTACCTCTGAAACCTCCCCGCACGGAACCGGATCACCCCGCCCCTGCGTGTCTGCGGGTGGCCGCCGCCTGCCCGGACGGCTGCTAGCTTGGCCCGTCTTTCGACCGACTCGCCCCTGGGGGACTTCCCGTGCACAGCAACCTGCGTATCTCCGTCGCCGCCGCAGCCGGAGTCGCGGCCGTCCTCACCCTGACCGCCTGCGGCAGCGACAGCAAGCCCGCCGACGACAAGAAGCCGGGCACCGCCGCCTCCGCCCCGGCGGCCGCCACCCCGGCCGCCACCCCCGCCGCGGGCGGCGGCGCGGCCGCGGGCAGCCTCGACGGCGGCTGGATCGCCATGGCGACCCCGGGCAAGGGCGTGGTGCTCACCGTCAAGGGCCAGAAGGCGTTCGTGGTCGAGGCCGCCACCGGCCTGACCTGCGAGGGCACCACCAACGGCTCGACCCTCGACCTGAAGTGCCCGGCGGGCGCGACCCGTTCGAAGGGCAAGGTCGACTCGGTCGACGCCACCACCCTGAAGGTCACGTGGGAGGGCGCCGGCCAGGACACCTTCCAGAAGAGCGAGCCGGGCAAGCTCCCCTCGCTCCCGGCGCTGCCGAAGTCGTAACCCCGGCCGGCCCGCACCGCCCCGCCACCGCCGCCCCGCGCGCCGGTCGCGGGGCGGTGGCGTCCAACGCGGCCGGTCGGGCGTGCCGCGTCAGTGGCGGACGGCCCCGGCCCGCCGACACCCCCTAACCCCCGGCGCGGAGGTCGAGGTCGAAGGCCGTCTGCACGACCACGCGGACGACCTCCCCGGATGCCGACCGGCCCACCCACACCGGATAGACGCCGTCGCCGCCCGTGGCGAAGACCGCGAGGTCGGCGCCGAGGCTCCCGCCGTCCAGGTGCATCCCGGCGGCGGAGTCGGCGAGGAGGCCGCGGTCCGGAGACCCCTGCCACCGCGCCCGCTCCAGCAGGTCCCGCAGCTCCTCCCAGGCCCCGGCGTCGCCGAACGCGCCCGTGGCCGCGTCCGTGCCGAAGCCGAAGGCCTCGCCCTCGCGCAGCCGCAGCGTGTCGTCACCCGGCCCGAGCGCCATCTCCCAGACCACCGCGGGGGCGTCACCGATCCGCAGCCGGACGGCCGCCACGTCCTCGTACGACCCCCAGTACTCCTCCGGCACCTCGACCCAGGCCGCCTCGACCGGGTACGTGCCCGGCGGCACGGCCACCGTGATCCGGGACAGCCCCTCCCCGGTGTCCGGGCAGGCCACGGCCAGCACCCCGCTCGGCACGCGCACGCTGCCGCACGGCACCGGGTCGAGCACCTTCAGCCCGGGGATCTCCGCCCCGGCCCGGAACACCCGGTCGAAGTCGATGGAGCCGAGCAGCCGGGAGGGCTCCCGCCGCCAGCCGGCCGCCTCCGAGGCCGGCAGCGCGCCGACCCAGTCCGGGAGCGAGTCCGCCACGGGCAGCCCCGGCCAGTCGTCGAAGCCCGGCCGGACCGTCCAGAGATCCCCGTCGGCCACCTCAACCCCGGTCTCCAGGGAGTCGCCCCGCATCCCCCCGGGCTGGTGCGAGACGCGGGCCGTGCCGTCGGCGGAGAGCTCCACCGCCGTGCGGGGGCAGTCCACCGCGTACTCCGCCGTCCGCGCGTCCGGGTACCGCCGCACGAGGAGCCGCCGGACCAGCAGCCGACCCTCCTCGTCCCGCAGCCGCAGCTCCGCCTCGGCGGTCCGGCGGCCGTGCTCGTCGTACGCCCAGGCGTCGACGCAGCCGGCCCGCCACGCCACCATCCGCACCCCGAGCGGCACTTCACGGCCCGGGGCACGGTAGACCACCGCGTACGGAAGGCCTGCGGCATCCCGGGCGCGCGCCTCCTCGGGGGACAGCTCCCGGCCCCCGGTACGGAACGCCGCGTCCCAGGACTCCTCGAAGGTCACGTGCGCCGTCTCAGGCACCGGCGGTGGCCCCGTCCCGCTCCGGGAGGATCTCGGGCATCCCCTCGGTCAGCACCACGACCGCGACCACGTCACCGGCCCCGGACCGCCCCAACCAGACGGGGTAGGTCCCGTCGCCGCACGTCGCGAAGGTCATGAGCTCACCGCCGGTGGCCGTGTCCCACGTGCGCTGCATGAACATGGAACCGTCGCCGAGGTCCTCGTACCCGTCGAGGTCCGGCTCCCCCTTGATCAGCCCCCGCTCGTAGAGCGCGACGAGCGGCTCGAAGGCCCCGGCGTCGGCGAAGCAGCCCGTGGCACCGTCGGTGGAGAAACCGGCCATCTGGTCCTCGATGAACAGCCGGAGGTCGTCGTCCGCCCCGAGGGCCATCTCCCAGGACGCGGCGGGGGTCTCGCTGACGAGCAGGCGCACGGCAGTGGGGGCCGTGGTCGTGACCTCGGCGTCCCGCCACTCGCAGTGGTAGCTGAATTCGACCCGCGCCTCGTCGAGTACGTACTCACCGGGCGGCACGGGCACCGTGATGTGCGGCCCGTCGTCGACGTCGTCCGGGCCGGATACCGCCAGCAGCCCGCTGGGCACGCGCAGGGTGCCGACCCGGTGCGGCTCCAGGACCGTCTGCTCGGGGTGGTACCCGTCGGTGACCCGGACGCCGGGCCGGAACAGCTCGCCGATCGGGCCCGGCTGCGCGGGACGCGGCGGACGCCAGCAGCCGGCGGGCGCCTCATCGTGGCCCCCCTCGGCCACCGGCTCGACCACCTCGAAGACCGGCGGCTCCGCGATCCCGTGGTCCCGCGCCGAGAGCAACGGCCACTCCCCGAAGGCGGGCCGGACCATCCACCGCTCGTCGTCGCGGAGCCTGGGCGTGGTGGCGTACGACCCCCCGGCCGCCCCGCGGCTCTCCTCGATCCGCCGGCCCCTCCCGTCCGGAAAGAGGTCCACGGTGACGCGCGGGCACTCCCTGTCGAACTCCGCCATCTCCGGGCCGGTGTAGTACCAGCCGACGGAGTACCGGCGCAGCAGCCGCGCCGGGTCGTCGAGCAGCCGCATGTCCAGGTCGAAGGTGCGGCGGCCCTGGTCGTCGTAGACCCACAGCCCGACGTAGTGGTCCCGCCAGGAGACGAGCCGGACCTCCAGCGGCGCCTGACGGCCGGCCGTCCGGTACACCACCACGTACGGCAGCCCGGCGGCATCCCGCTCCCGGGCCTCCCCGGCGGACAGCGGCCGCCAGGCCGCGCGGGCCTCCGGGTCCCACGCCCGCGCGTACCCCACCTCGACGACCATGGCGGCTCCCTGTCTCTTGCGTTCGTGCCGAGCTGCAAGGTAGCCGCCGCGGGTGACAACGGCCCTACCGGGCCAGCTCCGCCCAGACGGTCTTGCCGATGATCCGGTCCATGACCCCCCAGTCGGTGGCGAGGGCGTCGACGATGCGCAGCCCGTAGCCGGACTCCGCCTGGTACGCATGGGGCCGCACGGCGGGGCGCCGGTCCCTGCGCGGGTCGGACACCTCCAGGCGGAGCACGCCCTCCAGCAGGGTCATGCGCAGCTCGAAGTCCCGCCCGATGACGCGGCCGTGGGTGACGGCGTTGGAGGCGAGCTCCGCGACGAGGAGCCCGGCGTCGGCGGAGAGCGCGGTGCCCTCGGGGACACCCCAGTCGTGCAGCGAGACGAGGGTCAGCTGCCGGGCGAGGCGGGCGCCGCGGGGGGTGCAGCTGAAACGCTGAGTGAACACGCGTACGAGGGCCTTGGGGTGGCCGAAGGGTGCGGTCATGGCTAGAACGTCCCGTGTCAGCACGGGAGTTCCCAGCAAGGCGACTACTACTGTTGAAGAGTAGTAGTCCAGTGTCTGGACAGGCGCAGTCACCGACCGTGAACATGAGTAATCGGGAGGTGACCGTGATGACGGCTGGCATGGGCAGCAACGGTGACGACCAGGTGGAACCCGATCCCGACCTGCGGAACTTCGGTGACGTGCTCAAGGCGACCCGCAAACGCGCCGATCTGACCCAGGAACAGTTCGGCCCACGGGTCGGCTACTCGGTGCAGTACGTGGCGTCCGTGGAGCAGGGCCGCCGACATCCGTCCGCGAAGTTCGTGAACAAGGCGGAGGAGGTGCTGGACGCCTTCGGGGTCATCCAGATCGCGGCGAAGCAGCTGACGCGCAGGCGTGGGCTGGCCTCGTGGTTCAGGCGGTGGGCGGAGCTGGAAGAGGTCGCGGTCGCGCTCAATACGTACGAGTGCCGGGTGGTGCCCGGGCTTCTCCAGACGGAGGCGTACGCGAGGGCCCAGATCCAGAACGTGCCGCCCATGTCTACGGCCCAGGAAGCGGAGGACCGGATAGCTCGACGCTTGGAGCGACAGGAGTTGCTCACTCGAACCCCCTACGCATCCTTCAGCTTCATCATCGAGCAGGCGGTGATCGAGCGGCAAACGGGTGGCCCGGCAGTGAGCCTTGAGCTGATCGACCACCTGCTGGAATGCGCCCGGCTCCCCAATGTGGACGTCCAGATCATGCCGACGATCAGCCCGGAACACTCGGGCACCGACGGCCCCTTCCAACTCCTCGAAACCCAGGAGAACGAGTGGTGGGGCTATAGCGAGGGACAGAAGACCGGCCGGGTCATCTCCGACCCGAAAGCCGTAAGCGGCCTTCACCAGCGGTATGCCAAACTTCGCATCCAGGCCCTCAATCCCACGGACAGTGCGGGCCTGTTGATGCGATTGCGAGGATCCCTGTGAACAGCTCCCAGCTCCGGTGGTTCAAGAGCAGCTACAGCGGTAGCGAGGGCGACAGCTGCGTCGAGGTCGCCCTCTCCTGGCACAAGTCCACCCACAGCGGCAGCCAAGGCGACGACTGCGTCGAGGTCGCCGCCTGCGCCGACACCGTCCACGTCCGGGACTCGAAGCTCACTGCCAGCCCCGAGCTCGCGGTCAGCCCCGGCACCTGGACCGCGTTCCTCGGCGGTGTCACCGCCTAAGGCGGCGGGATCGGTCCCGGCGCCGCCACGCCCGGGGCCGGACGCCAGAAGCGCCCGTCAGGCAGGGCCTGACGGGCGCCGAGGAAGTAGTCGGCATCGCGCTGGAACCGGACACCCGGCACGGCGCCGCGTACGTGCGCCCAGATGCTCGGCGCCACGCGGTATTCGCCGCACACCATCCAGGGGTCGTCGCCCAGCACGAAGAGGTGCCGGATCTTGAGGAACTGGTCCCGGGAGAGGGACACGGACTCGACTATCTCTTCGTCCACGTCGCCGAAGCCGGTCAGATCCCAGACGAGGTTGTACCCGTCCGCGAATGGATAGTCGCTGCTCATCTCGCTCAAGCTAGGCGGCCCCCACGGGCCGCCGCACCTGCTTTTTACCTGCGCTCAGGCGCCGAAGACCTGGCCGAGCAGCGACTTCTGGACCGCCGTGAAGGCTTCCGCCGTCTTCATGAGGTCGAGCCGGGCGTCGCTGGAGGTGAGCGAGGCGGTCAGCGTCGTCCTGCCGTCGGGCGAGCTGTACATCAGGGCGCCCCAGCCCCAGAAGCCGCCGTTGTGGGTGTAGATCGTGCCGTGCTCGGTCTCCTCGACGATCAGGCCGAGGCCGTAGGCGAACTTGGTGTGGGGGCTGCGCATCTCGTCGAGCAGCGGGGCCGGCAGGAGCTCGCCGCTCATCAGGGCGGAGAAGAAGGTGTGCAGGTCCTTGGTCGTCGAGATCATGTCGCCGGCGGCGGAGATCCACGAGGGGTTGGCGCGGGTGACGTCGACGGTCTTCCACTCCTCGCCGTCCTGGTAGGTGTAGTAGCCGTGGGCGTGCGGCTCGGGGATCTCGGGCGAGGCCTCCGGGAGGAAGGTGCCGGTCAGCCCCAGCGGGGCCAGGAGCCGCTCCCGCATCTCCTCGGCGAACGGGCGCCCGGCGACCTTCTCGACCAGGAGCCGCAGGAGCACGTAGTTGGTGTTGGCGTAGCTCCAGTCCGTGCCCGGCTCGAAGCGGGCCGGCTTGGACAGGGAGAACCGGACGAGTTCCTCCGGCCGGTAGGTGTGGAGGAGCTTGTCCACCCACTCCTGGCCCTGCCAGTCGATGCCCGGGGCGATGGTGCCGTCCTCGTAGTACTCGCCGGTGAAGTTGAAGAGGCCGCTGGTGTGCTGGAGCAGCATCCGGACGGTGATCCGCCGGTCGAGCTCGTACTCCGGGAGGTAGTCGTCGACGGGGCCGTCCAGGGCGATCCGGTCGTCGGCGACCAGCTGGAGGACGAGGGTCGCGGTGAAGGTCTTGGTATTGCTGCCGATCCGGAAGTGCCCGTCGGCCTGCGGTGCGGCGCTCTCGCCGAGCTTGCGTATCCCGGCGGCGCCGGTCCACTCGCCCCGCTCGTCGTTCACTCGCACCAGCACCCCGGCCCAGGCCTCGGACGCGGCGATCTCCTCGATGGCCTTCTGCAGTTCCGGACGGTCGTTGTTCGGCTTGACGGACATGGTGGTCTGCTCCTTGGCGTGGTGGTGGGTGTGCGGTGTCGGGCGAGGAGGGCGTGCGGCTCAGACGGTGCGGGCGGTGATGTCGCCGTAGGCGGTGGTGGCGTGGATGGTGAGGGCGTCGCCCTCGCCGGTGTTCTGGAGGGCGTTGCCGATGCGGCCGTAGCCGGTGCCGGCGTCGAGGGAGGCGGAGACTCCGCGGGCGGCGCCGACGGTGATGTCGCCGTGCTCGGTGTGCAGGGTGACGGTGCCGCCGGTGGCCTCGGTGATGGTCAGGTCGCCCTTCTGGGTGCGGATGTCGGCGGAGCCGGTCAGGCGGCCGACCGTGACGTCGCCGGCTGCGAGGGTCAGGCGGACGCCTGCGGCCTCGTCGAGCTTGACGGTGCCGTGGGCGCTCTCCAGGGACACGTCACCCAGGCGGCCGGTGGCGGTGAACTCGGCCGACGCCGTCTTCGCCTCGATGCGGGACCCGGCGGGCAGCTGGACGGTGACCTGCACGGTGCCGGAGGCGCCGAACGCCTCGTTCTTCTGCGGGGTGTTGATGCGCAGGACGCCGTCGCGGAGGTCGACCGTGGTCTCCTCGGCGGCCTTCACGTCGCGGCTCTTGCCGGCGTCGGCCGGGAGGATCTCGACGGTGGTGTCGGCGCGGTCGGTGGCGATGAATCGGATGTTCCCGGCGGGGACGTCGAGGATGGTGGCGATCGCGGCGGTGGTGGCGAAGTTCTGCATGATTTCTCTTCCTTCGGGTTCGTTCTCGCTGTTTCCGATGACCTGAACGCTACGTCGCGTTCACAAGGTGAGCAACAACTTCGTTGCGAGCAATCACCATCTCCGCAGGTCAGAGCCATAAGATCGTTGCACCACGCCTAAATCTAACGCAACGACAGCTACGCATCCGTTGCAACAGCTCGGATTTGAACGCTACGCTGGAGCCACAGAGGCAACAGGAAGCACGAAAGCAGCGCGAAGGAGACCGCACATGCCGGGAGGCAGGCTCACCCAGCAGGAACGCCAGCAGATCGCACTGGGGGTGGCCGACGGCCTCGCCTACGCGGAGATCGCCAGGCGCCTCGACCGCCCCACCTCGACGGTCACGCGCGAGGTGATGCGCAACGGCGGCCCCGCCGGTTACCGCGCCGACCTCGCACAGCGCGCCACCGAACACCGCACCCACCGCCGCAAGCAGGCCGCGCCCCGGGGCCCGCAGGCGCCCGCGCCGGCCCACGGCCGCGACCCGGAGGCGGTGCGCGAGTACGAGGAGATGTTCACGACCGTCCTGATCCAGTCGGGCCTGCCCAAGATGACGGCCCGGGTCCTCGTCTGCCTCTACACCGCCGACTCCGGCACCCTCACCGCGTCCGAACTCGTCCAGATCCTCCAGGTCAGCCCGGGGTCCGTCTCCAAGGCGGTCGCGCTCCTCGAAGGCCAGGGCCTCATCCGCCGGGAACGCGACGAACGCCGCCGCGAGCGCTACATCGTCGACGACGACGTCTGGTACGAGTCGATGATGGCCAGCGCCCGCTCCACCGCCCTGCTCGCCGAAACCGCGCGCAAAGGCGTCAACGTCCTCGGCCGCGACACCCCCGCCGCCACCCGCCTGGAGAACATCGGCCGCTTCGTCGACTTCGTCTCCGAGAGCATCGTCCGCGCCGCCGACCAGGCCCGCGAGATCCTCCACACCAAGCCCGAACAGGCCCCGTAGGGAATCCGGGAATCGGGGAAACGGGGAAGCAGCGTGTCGGCGGGCGATGAGTTCCGCCGGCGCGTGCAGTCTCGATCCTCGTCCACACACCCAACGGAGGAGGAGACAGACCCATGGTGCGGCAGCAGCTGCTGAGAGTGCAGAACTTCAACGTCTCGCGGGACGGATTCGGCGCCGGCGAGAACCAGAGCCTGGAACGGCCCTTCGGCGACGCCGACCCCGGGACCATGTTCGCGTGGGCCGGTGCCACGGCCAGCTGGCCGAACCGCACCGACCCCGGGGGCAGCCGCGGCCTCGACGACTACCTCACCCGGGACTTCGGGAACAACATCGGCGCCGAGATCATGGGCCGCAACAAGTTCGGCCCCCAGCGCGGCCCCTGGCAGGACCACGAGTGGCAGGGCTGGTGGGGCGACGAACCCCCCTTCCACACGCCGGTGTTCGTCATGACCCACCACGAGCGGCCGTCGTTCACGCTCTCCGACACGACCTTCCACTTCGTCGACGCCGACCCGGCCACCGTCCTCGCGCGGGCCAAGGAGGCGGCGGAGGGCAAGGACGTACGCCTCGGCGGCGGAGCCGCCACCGTCCGGGAGTTCCTCGACGCCGACCTCGTCGACACCCTGCACGTGGCGGTCTCCCCCGGGGTCGAGATCGGATCCGGGTCACGGCTGTGGAAGTCACCGGACGAGCTGCTCGACCGCTTCCACCTGGAAGTCGTCCCCAGCCCGACCGGCAGCGTGGTCCACCACCTGTTCTGGCGGAGGTGACTTCCGCGCCCGAACGCGGTGGACAGGGGTCGGAGCCTGATCGATAGTGCCGCCATGGCATCTCTCGTACGACACGTGACCATCGACTGCGCCGACCCCTACGCCCTGGCGCAGTTCTGGCTCGCCGCCCTCGACGGCAAGCTCGGCGACGACGACCACCCCGGCGACCCCGAGGTACTGGTCGAGACCCCCGGGGCCGGACTGCTGTTCATCCGGGTACCCGAGGGCAAGACGGTGAAGAACCGGGTCCACCTGGACCTCCAGCCGCAGGACCGCACCCGCGACGAGGAAGTGGAACGCCTGACCGGCCTCGGCGCGACCGTGGCCGGCGACCACCGCAACCCGGACGGCACGGGCTGGGTCACCATGGCGGACCCGGCGGGCAACGAGTTCTGCGTGGAACGCAGCGCGGCCGAGCGGGGCTAGGGGGACACCCCCTAAGCCCCCTCCCACCGGACCTCGCCGTCCTGCCACCGGCCGGTGGGGGCGAGGCCGGCCGCGGCGGCGACGGCGGCGGACGCACGGTGGTCGGGGTGGACGTGCGCGACGACCGTGCCCGCCCGCCGCTCCCGGAGCCAGGCGACGAGCCCCCGGGCGGCCTCGGCGGCGATCCCGCGCCCCTGCCAGGGGGTCCCCACCACCCAGGACACCTCGGCGGTGCCGCCACCGACCGTCGCCTGAACGGTGCCGACGAGGCAGCCCTCCGCACGCAGCCGCACCACCCAGTTGCACCAGGAGACGGCCGGATCGGGCGACCCGGCGGACCACCTCACGTACCGGGCGCGCAGCTCCTCGACGGTCTCCGGCTCACCGCCGATGAAGGCGTGCAGGGCGGGGTCGCCCAGCACGACGGCCATCTCCCCGGCATCCTCGACGCGCAGCGGCACGAGGTCCAGCCGGGCGGTACGAACGGTCTCAGGCTCGATCACCCGGCCGATTATGCGCGGGCACCCGGGGGAGCGGGGTTTTCGGGCGGGCGGTCTCATGGCCGAAACCCCGCTCCCCCCGCCCCACCCCCACCCCCCGACCCCCCGCAGCCCCTCCCCTACGCTCCCCGCATGATCAACTCACAGACCCACATCCGTGTCGCCCGACCCTCCCGGGACCTGGAGGCCGCCGAGCGGTTCTACGTCGACGGGCTCGGGCTCGACGTCCTGTGGCGGAGCACCGAGCGCACGCCCGGGGAGCACGACCTGCTGATGGTCGGTCCGGCCGGGGGCGGGTGGCACTTCGAGCTGACGCTCGACCCCGACAACCCGATCGAGCCCTCCCCCACCGTGGACGACCTGTTCGTCGTCTACCTCGGCGAGGCCCCCGACGAGGAACTCGTGCGCCGGCTCGTCGACTGCGGCGGGACCCGGGTCCCCTCGCACAACCCGTACTGGGACGAGTACGGCGTCACCGTCGCCGACCCCGACGGCTACCGGCTCGTGCTCTGCTCCCGCACCTGGGGCTGAGCCGCCAGCCCCGCCTCCCGGGCGTCGATGAGCTCGTCCCAGTGTTCCCGCGTCCACTCGCACGCCGCGTCCAACGGCCCCAGCAGGCCGCGGCCGAGCAGGGTGAGGGCGTAGCCGCCGGACTCCTCCCGTACGACGAAGCCGTCGCGCTCCAGCCCGCGCAGGGACTGGGTCAGGGACTTGGCGGTGATGCCCCTCAGCGGGACCTTGAGCTCCGAGAAGCGGCGCGGGCCGCCTTCGAGGCAGCGCAGGACCAGCGGGGCCCACTTGTCGCCGACGCGGAACGGCACCAGCGTCGAGGGGCAGACGGGGTCGAACATCTCGGGGTCCAGGGGCGGCTGCGTCATGATCACCACGGTAGGCCGGTATCCGATCGGTAACCAGCTCCTTTCCTACGCTCACCGGCATGACCAACGAGAACGAGACCAACGACAAGAACACCACCCCCGCCCGCCTCATCGTCTTCGGCGCCACCGGCCGCGTCGGCCGGGCCGTGGTCGCCGCCGCGCGGGCGCGCGGGGTCGAGGTGACGGCGGTGGGGCGGGCCGACGGGGAGGTGACCTCGGCGGCGGACGTGGCGCGGCTCGCCGCCGGGCACGACGCGGCTGTGGTCTCGGTGTACGACGCCCAGGCGGCGCCCGGGGAGTTCTTCCCGGGCGTGGCGCGGGCGATGGCGGCGGGCCTGCCGCGGGCGGGGGTGCGGCGGCTGGTGTCCGTCGGGCTGGCTTCCGTACTGCCCACGGCGGACGGGACCCCGCTGATGGACACCCCCGGGTACCCGCAGGAGTGGCGGGAGTTCTACGTCGGCCACGGCGCCGGCACCGAGGCGCTGCGGGCCGCCGCGCCCGGAGCCCTGGACTGGGCGGTGCTGTCCCCGGCGGGGGACTTCGACCACGAGGGCGTCCCGGGCGGCACCTCACGCCACGGCTACGCCTACGCCCCCGCGGACGCCGGCAGCCGGATCACCCCGGCGGGTTTCGCCGAGGCCGTCCTCGACGAGGCGACGGCCCCGACCCTGCACGCCGTGCACGCGGGCGTCACCGGGGCGGCGTCGTGACCCCCGAGGCACACGCGGGCGCCACCGGCACCACCACCGGCACCCCGTTCCCCGAGCGCGTCACCGACAGCCCCGCCCCCTGGGTGGCGGAGCACATCCGGCGCTTCGAGGAGACCGCGGGCCGGCCGCGCCCCGGGATCACGGACCTGCTGCTGACCACGCGGGGGCGCCGCTCGGGCCTGCTGCGCCGGACGGCGCTGGCGTACGTGCGCGACGGGGATGCGTACGTGCTGACGGCGTCGAACGCGGGCGGTGACCGCCACCCCGCCTGGTACCTGAACCTGGCCGCCGACCCGGCCGTCACCCTCCAGGTCGGCGCCGACACCGTCCCGGCGCTCGCCCGTCGCGCGAGCCCGGCGGAGGCGGAGCGGCTGTGGCCGGCGGTGGTGGCCGCGATGCCCTCGTACGCCGCCTACCGCGACGCCACGGCCCGGGAGATCCCGCTGGTCCTGGTGACCCCCACCGACTGACGGAGAACTACCCCTTCACCTTCGGCGCGTCGGGCACCCCGGCGTCCAGGGCGCTGCCGGCGCCCGCGAGGGAGCTGTTGGTGGAGTCGGCCGCGCTGCCGACGGCCGCGCCGGTGATGGCGACGGCGGTCCGGGTGTCCTGCACGGCCTGGCCGGGGTGGTCGACGATGCCGACGACGCGCTTGACCGGGGGCTGCCCTCCGAGGCTGGCCCCGGCCCCGTCGGCGGCGTGGGCGGTCAGGGGGGTGAGTGCGAGTGCGGCCCCGCCGGTGAGGGCCAGGGCGGTGAGGGTGCGCTTCATTGCCTTCATGCCCCGCCCAACGACCCCCCGCACCCCGGGTCACCGCCCGCCTCCGCCGTTCCGCGCATCGGATGACCCGGGCCCGCGTACGCCGACGGCCCCGGATCGGGGGATCGGTCCGGGGCCGCGGGTCATGACACAGCGGGAAGGAGAGGTCGGGAAATCAGGGGGTCAGTCCTCCACCACCAGCGCCGGGGTGGCCTTCGTCAGGACCTCGCCGCGGAAGAAGGCGGGGCTGCGGCGTTCGGTGACGAACATGACGACCAGGCCCAGGGCCAGCAGGCCGACGCCGATGACGAAGACGCTGCCGACGCCGAGGACGTCGGACCCGGAGCCGTAGGAGGGGTCCCAGGCGTCCATCAGGGTCTTGAAGAAGACCGCGGCGAGCAGCAGGCCGCCGAGGACGGGGAAGACGCCCTTGAAGAACAGGTCGCGCGCGGAGCGGCGCAGGTCGCCGCGGAAGTACCAGGCGCAGGCGAAGGCGGTCAGCGAGTAGTAGAAGCAGATCATCAGGCCGAGCGCGAAGATCGTGTCGGTGAGGACGTTCTCGCTGACGAGGGTCATCACGGTGTAGAAGGCGCCGGTCGCGATGCCCGCCACGACGGTGGCGCGGCCGGGGGTCTTGAACTTCGGGTGGACCTTGGCGTACGAGGGCGGCAGGGCCTCGTAGGTGGACATGGCCAGCACGGTGCGCGCCACCGGGATGAAGGTGGTCTGGAGGGAGGCGGCGGCGGAGGCGAGGACGGCGACGAAGAGCAGGATGCCGAGCACGGGGCCCATGACGGGGCCGGCGAGGGCGGCGAAGACGTTGCCGGAGGTCTCCTCGTTGCCGAGGCCGAGGCCCTCGGCGCCGGAGCCCACGGCCATCTGGGCGGCGATGCCGGTGGCCAGGTAGGAGCCGACGAGGACCACCATCGCGATGAGGGAGGCGCGGCCGGGGGTCTTGGCGGAGCCGGTGGTCTCCTCGTTGGTGGCCAGGCAGGCGTCCCAGCCCCAGTACATGAAGATCGAGAGGGAGAGTCCGGCGGTGAAGGCGCCCATGGACTCGACCGCGAAGGGGTTCATCCACTGCCAGGAGAAGTCCAGGCCGGTGTCGAAGGTGCCGGCGGAGGCCTTCTGGAGGGCCATGGCGACGAAGACCGCGAGGACGACGAGCTGGAGGCCGACCAGGGTGTACTGGACGCCCTTGGTGGCGGTCATGCCGCGGTAGCTGATGGCGGTCGCGACGGCGATCAGCGTCAGGCAGGTGGCGATGTGGACGAGCTTGTTGTCGTCGAGGGCGGCGATCGACGGGTTGCCCGTGATCTCGCCGGCCAGCAGCCAGAAGTAGGAGGTGGCGACGCCGGCGAGGTTGGAGAGCACGATGATCGTGGCGATCACCAGGCCCCAGCCGCACATCCAGCCGATCCGGGGGCCGAAGGCCTTGACGGTCCAGGTGAACGAGGTGCCGCAGTCCGGCATGGCCTTGTTGAGCTCGCGGTAGGCGAAGGCCACCAGGAGCATCGGGAGGAAGCCGGCCAGGAAGACCGCCGGCATCTGGACGCCGACCTCGCCGGCGGTGGAGCCGAGGGTGGAGGTCAGGCAGTAGACGGGGGCGACGGTGGAGATGCCGATGACGGCGCTGCCCAGCAGGCCGACGGAGCCCTTGCCGAGGCCCTTGCCCCGGACGTCGGTGTCGTTCCCGGCGCCGCCCTCGGCGACGCCGCTTACCGTGTCTCCGACCCGAGGCCGCGTGTCCAGCTGTGTCATGGGACAGGACGGTAGATGCTGCGGTTTCCTGATCCGGAAGACTTAAGTCCGGTAAACCACAAGGCTAAATTCCTTGGATTACGAAGATCAGATCCGTTCACGAACTGGCAATACAAGGTTCACCCAGGCACCCATCCGCGGTTCACGAGGCATCGAGACGAACGTTCCGGAATGCGGAAACCGCAGGACTACCCCATATGTCCGTTTCAAAACTTTCCCGTGCCAATTTTCGAAGCCTCCGGAACCCGCCCCAGCCCCCGAAACGACTGCGCCCCGTGAAAACCGCTGGACGGCCCGTGACCACGGCTGGCAGGCTCCCGGCATGACCTACGGAATCGAGTCCCACCCCGCCCTGTGAGCGCCCGCGACGAGCGGACGCCGCTCACTCCCGGAGCCTCCCTGTACGACTACGCCCTGTTCCGCCGGGGCACCGAACCCGCCGACGCCTTCCCGCGCCGCGGCTACCCGGTCCCCGACGGGCCCGACGGCCCGCCGGACCCGCCGCCCTCCCGCCCCGGCCTCACCTGGGACCGCGCGCAGGAGGAAGTCACCGCCGCCCTCGCCGGCCCGCTGGCCGACCCGGACCCCGTCCGGGCCGCCGAAGCCGTCCACCACGCCACCGGCCGGCTCCGGCTGCCGGACCGCACCGTCCGCGCGGTGGCCACCCGGATGCCGCTGGCCGACGACGCCGCCGCCCGGGCCACCGCCCGCCGGCTGACCCGGACCGGCACCACCCTCGCCGCCGTCGGCGTCGGCGTCGCGCTCCTGATCCGCCTCGGAGAACCCGAGGACGTGCCCTGCCTCAAGGCCCTCGGCCTGCTGCGCGGACTGGGCCAGCCGGCCGCGGCCGCACTGGACCCCCTCGACCGGCAGGCGGCAGCCCTGCTGCTGCTGACCCACCTCGGCCGCGACCGGACGCTGACCCCGCTGGTCAGCGCGGCCGCCGCCGGGTCCGACGGCGACCGGGCCGTACGGGACGCACTCGTCGCCCTCGTCACCGCACCGGACTGGGCCTCCACCACCCGCTGGCAGTCCCGCCGGATCGCCGAGGCCGCCCGCCTCGACGGCCTCCTGCGCGCGTACCCCGACGACACCGGGCTGATCACGGCCGCCGGGCGGCTGCTGCACGCCATGGCGAGCCAGTACAACGCACGCGCCGACCTCCTCGACTACGCCCCGGCGGTGGAGGCGTACCGCACCGTGGTGGCGCGGGCGGGCCGGCCGGACCCGGACCTCGACCACCAGGCGCTCCTGCTCTCCCTCGCCCAGGACCTGCACAGCGGCACCGGCGCACTGCTCGACTGGCCGGCCGGCGAACGGGAGGCCCTGCTCGCCCTCCTCGGACAGCACCTGGGCACCGAACCCCCGCCCGGGCCCCACGACCGCCGCGCCGCCTGGCTCGCCCGCAACCGCACCCGCCCCTTCCTCCACCCCGCACCGCACGCACCCCTGCGCATCGAGGTGGTGGTCGGCGACCCCGCCACCCACCCCGCCGTCGAGACGCGGATCCTGATCGACGGACGTCCCCTCGTACCGGCCCTCTTCGGCAACGGCGCGGCCCATCCGCCCGAGCACCTGCTCGACGACGGCGGACTCCTCGCCGGCCCCGGACCGCGCGAGGTGCAGCTCGCCGAGGCGGACTGCACCGAGGGCTGCTGCGGCGCCCTCTACGTCACCGTCCGCCGCGACGGGGACGAGGTCGTCTGGGACGGCTGGCGCGGTGCGGCCGGACCACCCCCGCCGGAGCTCCGGTTCGACGCGGCCGCGTACCGGGCCGAGGTCCGGCGCGCCCGGGCCGACGAGTCCTGGGCCTGGCCGGCCCGGCGCACCGCCCGGCGGATCACGGCGGCCCTGCGGCAGCGGCCGGAGCTGCGGACCCGCTGGGACCTCGGGTGGATCCGGGCCGCCACGGGCTGGCGCGACCCGGACACCGTGATCGTCAACTTCGGCCACCGGCCCGCCCAGGCGACCCCGCCGGGACCGGGCGAGGACCCCGGCCCGAGCCTGATGTTCGAATGGCAGCTGCCCGACGACGGCCGCCCGCCCGAGGTACAGGCCGAAGCGGCGGTGGCCCGCCTGGAGACCACCGACCCGAAGACGTACGCCCGGGTGGCCGGCGGGGACCGGGAGTTGGCCGAGTCCCTCGGGTACGCCTGGCCGCAGCAGAACTGACGCGGGCCCCCGGGGTGGACCGGGGCCCTCCCCCTCCATCAGGTCGTCCAGACCACCGACTGCACCTCGCTGTACGCGTGCAGCGCGTACGAGCCCACGTCCCGCCCGACCCCCGACCGCTTGAACCCGCCGAACGGGGCCTCCATGTTGCGGCCGATCGTGTTGACCCCGACCCCGCCCGAGCGCAGCCGACGGGCCACCCGGAAGGCACGGGCCGCGTCCCCGGACCACACGTAGCTGATCAGCCCGTAGTCGCTGTCGTTCGCCAGCCGGACGGCCTCCTCCTCGTCCCCGTCGAACGGGACCACGACCACGACCGGGCCGAAGATCTCCTCCCGCACCACCCGCATGTCGTTCGTGCAGTCCACCAGCAGCGTCGGCGCCACGTAGAAGCCGCGGCCGTCGCCGACCACCGGGCGCTCGCCGCCGTACGCGATCCGCGCGCCCTCCTTGCGGCCCAGCTCCACGTACGACTCCACCCGGTCGCGGTGCGCGGCCGAGATCACCGGGCCGACCACCGTGCCCCGCTCCCCCGGGTCGCCGACCTTCATGAACGCCAGATAGCCGCGCAGCTTCTCCACCAGCGGTTCGTACACCGACCGGTGGACGATCACCCGCGTGGGCGCGGTGCAGATCTGGCCGCTGTAGAAGGAGAAGGTGGTGCCGATGCCCATCACCGCCGCGTCCAGGTCGGCGTCCTCCAGGACGACCGCCGCGCCCTTGCCGCCCAGCTCCATCAGCTGCCGCTTCATGGACCGCCCGCACACCTCGGCGATGCGCTGCCCGACGCCCGTGGAGCCGGTGAAGGAGACCATGTCCACGTACGGGGAGTCCACGGCCGCCTCGCCGACCTCCACCGAGGCGCCCGAGACGACGTTCACCACTCCGGCCGGGACCCCCGCCTCGTGCAGCGCCTCGGCCATCTTGAACACCGACAGCGGGTCCTGCGGGGCGGGTTTGACCACCACCGTGTTGCCCATGGCGAGCGCCGGGGCGACCTTGCCGGCCGGGTTCGCCCACGGGTTGTTGTACGAGGTGATGCAGGTGACCACCCCGACCGGCTGGCGCACCTCCAGCGCGCCCAGGACGGACGCCTTCCCCATCGGGCCGGCCTCGGTGACCTGCGGCGGGAGCCCCTTCTCCACCGGCTCCAGGGCGCCCTTCGCGTACCGCCGGAAGCGGGACACGCCGACGCCGACCTGCATCCCGCGGGCGATGCCCGTCGGCGCGCCCGTCTCCGCCTGGGCCAGGGCCGCCCACGGTTCGAACTCCCGCTGCATCACGTCCGCGGCCCGGTCGAGGATGGCCGCGCGCTCCTCGGGGGCCGTACGGGACCACGTACCGAAGGCCTCGGCGGCGGCGCGGGCCGCCTCCTCGACCTGCGCGCGGGAGGCCTCGGGAGCCAGGCCCACCACGGACTCGTCGGCCGGGTCGACCACCTCGTAGTGGCCGCCGTCGGGCTCGACCCACTCGCCGCCGATGTAGAGCCGTGTCATCGCGTGCTCACCGTCCTCGTGTCGCGGCCGGAGCGGAGCACGGTCCCGGGGACCGCGCCGGTCACCTCGTCGTCGCGGATGGTCTCCACGCCGTTGACGCGTACGGACACCACCCCGACCGCCCGCGCGTCCAGCCGCGGGCTGTCGCCGGGCAGGTCGTGGACGAGGGTCGCCGGGCCCGCGTCGATGCGCTCGGGGTCGAAGAGGACCAGGTCGGCGTGGAAGCCCTCGGCGATCCGGCCGCGCTCGCGCAGCCCGAACAGCCGGGCGGGGTCGTCGGTGAGCATCCGCACCGCCTGCTCCAGCGGGACGAGCTTGCGGCCGCGCAGGCAGTCGCCGAGGAACCGGGTCGTGTACGGGGCCCCGCACATCCGGTCCAGGTGCGCGCCGGCGTCCGATCCGCCGAGCATGACGTCCTCGTGCTGCCAGGTCTCGGCGCGCAGGGTCCAGCTCGCGGGGTCGTTGTCGGTGGGCATGGGCCACAGGACGGTGCGCAGTCCGTCGTTGGCGCAGATCTCCACGAGGCACTGGAAGGCGTCCTGGCCGCGCTCGGCGGCGATGTCGCGGACGACGCGTCCGCTGAGCCCCTCGTTCTCCTTGCTGTACGTGTCACCGATGACGTAGCGGCCGAAGTCGGCGAGGCGCCGGAAGACCCCGGCCTCCTTGCTGTCGGCGCGGCGCAGCATCCCGGCGCGTACGTCCGGGTCGCGGAGCCTGGCGATCCGTTCGGGGACGGGGAGGGCGAGGACCTCGCCCCAGCCGGGGATGAGGTTGAGGGCGCAGAAGGTGCCGAGGGACATGTTCATGGGGGTGAGGATCGGCATGGTCAGCGCGACGATCCGGCCGCCGGCCTTGCGGGCGCGCTCGCTGGGGACCAGCTGGCGCGGGACGCGTTCGGGGACGGCGGCGTCGATGGTGAGGACGTTCCAGTTGAGGGGCCGGCCGGCGGCGGCGCTCATCTCGACGAAGAGGTCTATCTCGTCGTCGGAGAACTGGTCCAGGCAGCCGGCGACGATGGCTTCGAGCTGGGTGCCCTCGTGTTCGCCGACGGCGCGGGAGAGCGCGAGGAGTTCGGCGGGTTTGGCGTGCCGGGAGGCGACGGGGGCGCCGGCGCCGTCGGAGTGGGTGGAGGACTGGGTGGTGGACAGCCCCCAGGCGCCGGCGGCCATGGCCTCGTGGAGGAGGTCGGTCATCTGCCGCAGCTGCCCGGGGGTGGGCTGTCCGCCGACGGCGTCCTCGCCCATGACGTGCCGGCGCAGGGCGCAGTGGCCGACCATGAAGCCGGCGTTGACGGCGATGCGTCCTTCGAGGGCGTCGAGGTACTCGCCGAAGGTGGACCAGGTCCAGTCGACGCCTTCCTCCAGGGCGGCGAGGGCCATGCCCTCGACCTTGCTCATCATGCGGCGGGTGTAGTCGGCGTCCTCGGGGCGGGCGGGGTTGAGGGGCGCGAGGGTGAAGCCGCAGTTGCCGCCGGCGACGGTGGTGACGCCGTGGTTCATGGAGGGGGTGGCGTAGGGGTCCCAGAAGAGCTGGGCGTCGTAGTGGGTGTGCGGGTCGATGAAGCCGGGGGTGAGGACGAGGCCGGTGGCGTCCTCGGCGGTCGCCGCCTCTGCTTGGGTGCCGGGTGGGGCTATGACGGCGATGCGGCCGTCCTTGATCCCGACGTCCGCGGTGTACGCGGGGGCGCCGGTGCCGTCGACGACGGTCGCTCCGCGGATGAGGTGGTCGAGCATGCGGGTCCCCTCCTGGGTGGTCCGTGGTCTTTGCCGTTGCCCTGGCCGGGCGAGTTCCGTGTCCCGCGGCCCTCCCCTGGCGGGGGTTGTTCCCTGCCGGGCCGGACCCGGCGCGCCGGGCGGGGCGCGTGGCCCTGCGGGGCTGTCCCCTGCCCGCCCTTCCACCGTTCCCAGGGCTCCGCCCTGACCCGCGCCTCCATCGCCGGCGGGGCTGGATTTGGCCGCGCTGGGCCGGAACGTGCCGCTCGGTGGGCTGGAGTGCCCGGAGGGCACTTCCAGCCCCGCCGGCGACTGGGGCGAGAACGGTTGAAGGGCGGGGAGGGGCGGCCCCGCGCAGCGGCCGGCCACCCGCACCCGGCCCGCCGGCCCCAGCCACCCGCACGGGCCCCGCACCACGTCCGACGGCCGGAGGCGGGCGCGTCAGGAACGGGCGGACTGGCGGAAGCGGGTCGTGCGGTGCACCGGGTCCGTGTCGATGTGCGGGATGACGTGTTCGCCGATCAGCTTGATCGTCGTCATCGTGTCCTCGTACGAGACACCGGTCGGCAGTCCGAAGGACAGCTGGTCCGCTCCCGCCTGCTCCCAGCGCTTGCACTGGGCCCGCACCTCCGACGGGTCACCGCAGATCAGCAGCTCCTCCGCGATGAGCAGCTCGATGATCTCCGCGTTGTACTCCGGCAGGGTCTCGGGCCACTGCGGGATCGCCTCCGGCCGCGGGAAGGTGTCGTGGTAGCGGAACACCAGCGACTGGAAGCGGTTCATGTTCGCGTTGACGGCGATCTCCACCGCCTTCTCGTGCGTCTCGGCGCAGATCGCCGTCGAGGTGACCATCACGTTGTCGTTCACGAAGGCCCCGATCGCCTTCGCCTCCTGGATCGCCGTCTTGTACTGCTCCAGGACCCACTCCATGTCGGAGACCTTCTGGACGCTGAAGCCCAGCACCCCCAGGCCCTTCTTCGCCGCCATGGCGTAGGAGGAGGGCGAGCCGGCGGCGTACCACATGGCCGGGTGGGCCTTGCCGTACGGCTTGGGGAAGATCTTGCGCGGCGGGAGCGACCAGTGCTTGCCCTGGAAGCCCTCGTACTCCTCCTGGAGGAACATCTTGGGGAACTCCGCGATGGTCTCCTCCCAGATCTCCTTGGTGTGGTTCATGTCCGTGATGCCGGGCAGGAAGCCGAGGATCTCGTGGCTGCCCGCGCCGCGTCCGGTGCCGAACTCGAAGCGGCCCTTGGAGAGGTGGTCGAGCATGGTGACCTTCTCGGCCACCTTCACCGGGTGGTTGACCGGGGCGAGCGGGTTGAAGATGCCGGAGCCGAGGTGGATGCGCTCGGTGGCGGCGGCGAGGTAGCCGAGGAAGACCTCGTTGGCGGAGAGGTGGGAGTACTCCTCCAGGAAGTGGTGTTCCGAGGCCCAGGCGTACTTGAAGCCGGACTTGTCGGCCTGGATGACGTACTGGGTCTCCTCGAGCAGCGCCTTGTGCTCCGCCTCGGGGTCGACCTTGGACCGCGCCTCAGGCACGTATCCCTGCACGAAGAGCCCGAATTCCAAGGGGTTCACCGTCCTTAGGTTTCTGACGTTGCGTCAGATTCGATGGGTCCGACTGTTCCACCGCCGGGGCGGGACCGTCAAGAGAGCCGTAAGGCCTGATCTGACGAGTCGTCAGGAAACACTCGGAGGGGGTCTCAGAGGATGCTGACGCCCGCCATCCAGCCGCCGTCCACCACGAACGGCTGGCCGGTGATGTAGGAGGAGTCGTCGCCGGTCAGGAAGAGGGCGAGCTTCGCGATCTCCTCCGGCCGCCCCACCCGGCCCAGCGGGACCACCCGCTTGTACAGGTCGGCCATCGCGTCCCTGGCCTCGTCCGTCATCCCCGCCGGGTCGAGCAGCCCGGGGTTCGCCATGGGGGTGTCCACCGCGCCCGGGCACATCGCGTTGACCCGGATGTTCTTCGCGGCCAGTTCCAGCGCCGCCACCCGCGTCAGCCCGAGGATCGCCGCCTTGGTCGCCGCGTACGCGCCCACGTACGCCATGCCCGTCAGGCCGGTGTAGGAGGAGGTGTTGACGATGGTCCCGCCGCCGGCCTCCGCGATCTCCGGGGCGAGCGCCTTGATGCCGAGGAAGGCCCCGATCTGGTTGACCTCGACCACCTGGCGGAACTCCTCCAGCGGGGTCGAGGCCAGCTCGTTGAAGCGCAGGATGCCCGCGTTGTTGACCAGCCCGTCCACCCGGCCGAAGGCCTCCTTCGCCGCGGCCACTGCGGCCGCCCAGTCCTCCTCCCGGCTCACGTCCAGCCGTACGTACCGCACCCGGTCCGCACCCGCCTCCGCGGCGATCTCCTCGGCCACCGCGGCGCCCTGCTCGTCCAGCACGTCGCCCAGCAGCACCCGCGCGCCCTCGGCGGCGAAGAGGCGGGCCTCCTGCTCGCCCTGGCCGCGCGCCGCACCGGTGATGACGACGACGCGCCCGTCCAGCTTGCCCATCCCGTACTCCTAGTCGTTGAGGAGCGGGGCCACCTCGGCCCCGAAAGCGGTGATCTGGTCCACGAGTTCGGCGCGGTCGCGATTGCGGAAGCGGACCTGGATCTGGTCCACGCCCAGCGCCGCGTACTCCCGCAGGGACGCGGCGAGAGCCTCCGCCTTGCCGGTCAGGGTCCGGCGGCCGGCGTCCCAGCCGGGCTCGCCCACGTACAGCGGCTCGGTGATCGCGCCGACCTCGAACGGGCCCTCGACCCCGGCCGCCTCCCGCAGCTCGCGGATCCGGGCCACCTGCCCCGGGATCCGCTCGCGCGGGTCGCCCTGCGGGAGCCAGCCGTCGCCGCGCACGGCGGCCCGGCGGACGGCCGCCGGGGAGGAGCCGCCGACCCAGACCGGGATCCGCTCCTGCGCCGGCCGGGGCAGCTGCCCGAGGTCCCGGAAGGAGAACCGCTCCCCCTGGAACTCCGGGCACTCCTCGGGGCCCAGCGCCGCGCGCAGCGCGTCCAGGCTCTCGTCCAGCACGGCCCCGCGGCGCTCGAAGTCGACGCCGAGCACCTCGAACTCCTCCTGGACGTGCCCGGCCCCGACCCCGAGGACCAGCCGGCCCCCGGAGAGGTGGTCGAGGGTCGCGTACTGCTTGGCGGTGAGCAGCGGGTGGCGCAGGCCGACGATCGCGACGTGGCTCAGCAGCCGCACCCGCTCGGTGATCCCGGCCAGGAAGGCCAGGGTGGCCACCGGGTCGTACCAGACGGTGCCCATGGGGCCGGCCAGGCGGCGCGGGATGGCCACGTGGTCACAGGTGGCCACGTACCCGAAGCCGGCCCGGTCGGCGGCGCGGGCCACCTCGGCGAGGTCGGCCGCGCCGGCCGAGGCCTCCCAGGGCTCGGCGTAGATGGTGCTCTGCGACTGGACCGGGAGCTGCATCCCGTACTCCAGCCGGCCTTCCGGAAACACGCGTGCCATGCCGGGCCCGCCTCGCCTTCGTATGCCGGTTCGCCGTGCGGTGCCGGGCCATCGTCGTAGCTGACGGTCCGTCAGGCAAGGGGTGGGGCGGACCCCCGCGGGCGGCGAGGGGCTGTCGGGCGGGTCGTGCAGCGCCTAGGGTGCGCGCGTGGAACTGATGTTGACGCTCATCAGCGGGATCGCCTGGACCGTCGTGTACGTCGAGGCCGTCCGGGTCGGGCTGCGGGACCGGACGTACGCCATGCCCGTCGCCGCGCTCGCGCTGAACTTCGCCTGGGAGGTCGTCTACGCCTTCGACGACATCCGTACCGGGCTCTCCCCGCAGGGCGTGGTCAACGTGGTGTGGGCCGTCGCCGACGCCGTGATCCTCTACACCTACCTGCGCCACGGCCGGGCCGGGCTGCCCGCCTTCGTCACCCGGCCGCTGTTCGCCGCCTGGACCGCCCTCGTCCTCGGCACCGGCTTCGCCGTGCAGCTGCTGTTCGTCGCGCACTTCGGGACGCACGACGCCAGCCGCTACTCGGCGTTCCTTCAGAACCTGCTGATGTCCGGCCTGTTCATCGGCATGTACGCCGCCCGGCGCGGCCCGCGCGGGCAGTCACCGCTCATCGCCGTCGCCAAGTGGCTCGGCACCCTCGCACCGACCGTGCTGTTCGGGGTGATGCAGCGGAACGGCTTCGTGCTCGGGCTGGGGGTGCTGTGCTCCGTCTTCGACCTCGTCTACATCGGGCTGCTGGTGCTGCGGCCCGGCGCCGGCCCCCGCGTCGGCCCCGGCTCCGACGCCGGCACGGTCAAAAGCCCGCCGGACCCATCGCGATGACCGGCTTCGCCGCCGGGTCCAGGGTGCGCAGCAGCTGCTCCATCGCCGCCCTGGGGAGGCCCACGCAGCCCTGGGAGGGGCCGTCGTGGTCCACGTGGAGCCAGATGTTGCCGCCCTTGTCCTCGCCCTCCGGCATGCCCGGGTCGAGCGGGGAGACCCCCTTGCGGCGGTTGTAGTCGATCGCCACGACGTAGTCGAAGGAGCCGTCCAGGGACTCGCCGTTCACGCCCCGGCCCGACGGGACGAAGCCGCGGTCCTGGTCGTAGGGGAGTTTCGTGCCGGGCGGGGGCGGCAGCAGGCCGCCCGCGTCGGTGAGGGAGAACACGCCCTCCGGGGAGGTCAGGTCCCCGTACTCGCGCCCGGTGGACCAGCCGTTGGCGCCGTTGCGGGCCGGCCAGTGCCCGGCCGCGGTCCAGTCCTTGCCGGCGGCGGTGCGGGTGAAGAAGGTGACGGTGGAGTCCGAGGAGTCCTTCGCCCTGCCGGTGACCAGCACGAGCTGGCGCGCGGCGGCCGGGATCCGGGCGCGGGTCGCCGCGCTGAGGGTGTCCGGGAGGCCCTGGAGGGCGTCCGCGCGCGGGGTGCTGCGCGTGGCGTGCCCCGGGGCGCCGCCCTGCGCCTGGGGCTGCTGTTTCGGGGCCGGGCCCCGGGCCTGCGGGCGGGCGTCCGAACGGGCCGCCGGGACGGGTGCGCCGGGCTGTTCGTCCAGGGCGTGCAGCCAGCCGGCGGCGAAGGTCAGCAGGCCGAGGGCGGCCACGGCGATCAGGGCCCTCGGCGGTCGGCCGGCCGAAGCGGAACGCCGGCGGTCGGCCGCGCCGGGGCCCGTCCGGGACTGCGTACGGCCACCGGTCCGGAAGCGGGAGCGGGCTCGGGCGTGCTTGCTCATCCCCCCGAAGGTACATCAGGTGATCATCGTTCCCCGCGAACGGCGGTCTCCCGTGGCCCGTGCGGCGCGGGAAAGCGGAGGCTGACCGTCAGCCCGCCGTCGGGCTCCGGATTGGCCTCGGCGAGCAGCCGCGCGCCGTGCGCCCGCGCGATCGAGGCGACGATGGAGAGGCCGAGCCCGGCGCCCTCGCCCGCGGTGTGCCGCCGTTCCGCGCGGCGGCGGAAGGGCTCCAGCAGGCGGGGGACGTCGCCGGGCTGGATCAGCGGGCCGGTGTTGGACACCGTCAGCACCCCGTCGGCGGAGGTCGCCACGCGCACCCGGCCGCCGGGGCGGTTGTGGCGTACGGCGTTGGCGAGGAGGTTGCGGACCAGATGGCCGAGCAGGGTGGCGTCGCCGGTCACCGTCAGCGGCGCGAGGTCCCGTACGACGGTCAGGTCGGGGGCGGGGGCTGCCGTCAGCTCCGCCTCCGTCAGGGCCGCCAGGTCCACCGGCCGCGACGACTCCGGCCCCTCCTCCGACACGGCGAGCAGCAGCAGCGACTCCACGAGGTGCTCGCTGGAGTCGGCCACCGCGATCAGCCGCTCCCGGATCCGCGCCACCTTCGCCGGCCCCGGCTCCCCCGCCAGCCCGATCTCGGCGGCGGCCCGCTGCACGGCGAGCGGCGTGCGCAGCTCGTGCGCGGCGTTGGCGGCGAACCGGCGCTGGGCCCCCACCAGGTCCTGGATCCGGTCGAGCATCCCGTCGAAGGTGTCGGCCAGCCGCTTGAGCTCGCCGGGCGGGGCCTGGAGCCCGATCCGCTCGTGCAGGTTCTCCCCCGACAGGCGCCGGGCCGTCTCGGTGATCACCCCGACGGGGCGCAGCACGCGGCCCGCCATCCACCAGGCGAGCCAGACCGACAGGACGGCGAAGAGGGCGAGGGCCACGAGGGAGACGAGGGTCAGCTCCTGGAGGGCGGCCCGGGCGGCGGCGTCGGAGAGGTTCCGGGTGACCCGCCACTGGGCGATCTGCTCCGGGGTGGGCGCGGTGCCGGGCGGCAGTCTGTGCGCGGGCTCGAAGCCGCGGTCCTGCGGGACGGGCGTGACCCCGTCCGAGGGGACGGGCAGGCCGGGCATGACGGTGGTGACGGCCCCGTTGACCCGCGTGTAGAGGCCGGACCGCAGCAGTACGTTGACCAGCGCGACCAGGCCGCCGCCCGCGAGGAGCAGCAGCGCGCCGTAGAGGGCGGTGAGACGGGTGCGCTCGGAGCGGAGCACCGCTCTCATCGCGGACCGCCGCTCTGGCCGGGGCTCGCGGGCCCGGCCGCGATGCGGTAGCCCGCCCCGGGCACCGTCTCGATCAGCGGCGGGTCGCCCAGCTTGGCGCGCAGCTTGCTCAGTGTGACCCGGACGGCGTTGGTGCGGTAGCCGGTGTCCTCCTCCCACACCCGCTCGATCAGGTCGTCGCTGCTCAGCACCGCCCCCTCGGCCCGCAGCAGTGCCTCCAGCACCGCGAACTCCTTGCGTGACAGGGCGAGCCGGTGCCCGTCGCGGGAGGCGGAGCGGCGCGCGGTGTCCAGGGCGATCCCGGCCCGCTCCAGCACCGGCGGCAGCGCCGGGTGGGCGCGCCGGCCGAGCGCGAGGACGCGGGCGAGGAGCTCGTCGTACGCGAAGGGCTTGGTGAGGTAGTCGTCGGCGCCCAGCCCCAGGCCCTCCACCCGGTCCCGCACGGTCCCGGAGGCGGTCAGCATCAGCACCCGCGTCAGCAGCCGCTCCCGTACGACCTGCCGGCACACCTCGTCGCCGTGCAGGCCGGGCAGGTCCCGGTCGAGGACGAGGACGTCGTACTCGCCGAGGCGCAGCCTGCGCAGCGCCTCCAGCCCGTCGCCGGCCTCGTCGACCGCCAGCGCGTCGCGCCGCAGCCCCTCGGCGATCATCTCCCGCAGGAACTCCTCGTCCTCCACCACCAGAACTCGCATGCCGTCCTCTCTACAGGAGGGGCGCATTTCGCCGTTGTAAGCGGACTGCGAGAGGGAAGCGAAACACCGCTTTCGCGCACGCTCGGCCCCATGAAGCGATCCCTGACCATGACCACGGCCGCGGCCCTCACCGGGCTGGCCCTCTCCGTCACCGCCTGCACGAACGGCGGCACCCCGGGCGGCGGCAAGGAAAGCTCCGCGAGCGGGGGCGGCGGCAACGGGGGCGGCGGGGCCGACGCCGACAACGCCGTGAAGACGCGCCAGTGCCTGCGCGAGCACGGGATAGACGCCCCCGACCCGAAGCCGGGCCAGAACCCCAACGGCATGACCGTCGGCGGCGGCGCGGACCCGCAGAAGATGGAGGAGGCCATGAAGGCCTGCGGCATGCGCACCCCCGGCTCCGGGGAGGGCCCGACGCAGGAGCAGAAGGACAAGGAGCTGCGCTGGGTCCGCTGCATGCGCGAGAACGGCGTGGACCTGAAGGACCCCGAGTACAGCGGCGGCATGAAGAGCGGCATCGAGGTCCCCAAGGGGCAGGAGAAGGCCTTCGAGGAGGCCCAGAAGAAGTGCGAAGCGGCCTGATGGGGGCCCGGCGGCGCGGGACGTGGCTGGTGGGCGCCCTGGCGGCGGTACTCGCCGTCTCGGGCGGCGGCTACGCCGTCCTCGCGCAGTCCCCGCAGGACGGCGGCCGGCGGCAGGACGCGGCCGACGCGCTGCCTCCGGCGACGGCCCCGGTGACGCGCGGCGACCTCGCCTCGGGCCTCCAGGTGGACGGCACCCTCGGCTACGCGCAGGAGCGCAGGCTGACCGCACCCGGGCCGGGGGTCCTCACCCGGATCGCGGCCGAGGGGTCGGCCGTCGAGCGGGACGGTCCGCTCTTCGAGGTCAACGGGAAGGCGGTGCGGCTGCTGTACGGGGCCGTGCCGATGTACCGGGCGCTGAAGGCCGGGGACAAGGGCGAGGACGTCCGGCAGCTGAAACGGAACCTGATCGCCCTCGGGCACGGGACGGGGCTGGACGCGCAGGACGGCACCTTCACGGCCGGTACGGCGGCGGCGGTCAAGCGCTGGCAGAAGGCGCACAAGGCGCCGGAGACGGGCGAGGTGGCGCGGGAGGACATCGCCTTCGCCCCGGGCCCGCAGCGGGTGAAGCGGACGGAGGCGGCGCTCGGCGACGAGCCGGGGCCGGGCAAGCCGGTGCTGACGGTGACCGGCACCGAGCGGATCGTCCGCTTCCAGCTGGACGCGGCGAAGGCGGGCGCCGCCAAGGCCGGGGACAGGGTGACGGTACGGCTGCCGGGCGGCGGCAGCGCGGCCGGGAAGGTCGACTCGGTGGGCGGCACGGCGGGCACGGACGAGCAGAACGGGGGGTCTTCCGGCGGGGGCTCCTCCGGCGGGTCAGGAGGCAGCGGCGGGGGCGGAGGCGGCGGGAGCGGCGGCGACAAGAAGGCCAAGGTGGACGTGAGCGTCACCTTCGACGACCCCGGCTCGGTCAAGGGCCCCGAACAGTCCCCCGTGTCGGTGGAGCTGACCGGCGAGACCCGCACCGGCGTGCTCTCCGTACCGGTGAACGCGCTGCTCGCGCTCCCCGGCGGCGGCTTCGGCGTCCAGGTCGTCGAGAACGGCAGGGCCCGCGAGGTCGAGGTCGAGCTCGGCATGTTCGGCAAGGGCCGCGTCGAGGTCAGCGGAGGCGGCCTCGCGGAGGGCATGCGGGTGGGGGTGCCCAAGCTGTGAGGCGGCACGCGCACCCGGTGGTCGAACTGGCCGGGGTCACCAAGGAGTACCCGGGCGGGGTCACGGCCCTGCGCGGGGTCGGCCTGACCGTCCTGAGCGGGGAACTCCTCGCCATCGTCGGCCCGTCGGGGTCCGGCAAGTCCACCCTGCTGCACATCGTCGGCACCCTGGACCGGCCGAGCGCGGGCACCGTGCGGATCGCCGGCCACGACGTCGCGGCGCTGTCCGACCGTTCGCTGTCGGCGCTGCGCTCGCGCCACATCGGCTTCGTGTTCCAGTCCTTCCACCTGGTGCCGGGCCTCAGCGCCCGGGCGAACGTCGCCGAGGGACTGCTGTACTCCGGGCTCCCCCGGGCCGAGCGCGGCCGCCGGGCGGCGCGGGCGCTGGAGCGGGTCGGACTCGGCGACCGGATGGACCACCGGCCCAACGAGCTGTCGGGCGGGCAGAAACAGCGGGTGGCCATCGCCCGCGCGGTGGCGGGGGAACCGGACCTGCTGCTCGCCGACGAGCCGACGGGGGCGCTGGACACGGCGTCGGGCCGGTCGGTGATGGAGCTGCTGCACGAGCTGAACGAGGACGGGGCCACCATCGCCGTGATCACCCACGACAGCGAGATCGCGTCGAGCCTGCCCCGGCAGGTGCGCATCCTCGACGGCGAGGTCGTCGAGGACACGGGCCCGGCGGGGGCCGCGTGATGGGCGGCCGTACGAAGACCCGTACGCGGGACCGTACGAGGACCCGTACGCGGCTCCGGCCGCCCAGGCTCACTCCGCGCGACGTCCTGCACGCCGGGTCGGCGGGGCTGCGCTCGCGCCCGGTGCGGGTGTTCCTGTCGGCGCTCGGCATCGCGATCGGCATCGCGACGATGATCGCGGTGGTCGGCATCTCCTCCTCCAGCCAGGCCAAGCTGCTGCGGGAACTCGACGAGCTGGGCACGAACATGCTGGTGGCCACCCCGGCCCCCGCCATGTTCTCGGGCCAGGACACGAAGCTCCCGAAGGAGGCCCCCGGGATGGTCTCGCGCATCGCGGGGGTCGAGTCGGTCGGGACCACCGGCGATGTCGGGGAGTCCGTCCGCCGCTCGGAGAACATCCCGCGGGAGGAGACCGGCGGCATCGCGCTGAAGGCCGCCAAGGACGACCTGCTGGGCACCCTGCGGGCCTCCGTGGCCCGGGGCGGCTGGCTGAACGCGGCCACCGCCCGCTACCCGTCGGTGGTGCTCGGGCACGTCTCGGCGCGCCGGCTGGGCATCACGGAGCCGGGGCAGCAAGTGTTCATCGGCGGACGCCACTTCACGGTCGTCGGCATCCTCGCGCCCGTCCCGCTGGCCCCGGAGATCGAACGCTCGGCCCTGGTCGGCTGGGAGGCGGCCGAACGGCTGCTGGGCTTCGACGGCCACCCGACGGCGGTCTACGAACGCTCGGCGGACGACCGGGTGGCCGCCGTCCGCTCCCTGATCGCGCAGACGGCCAACCCCCGCACCCCGAGCGCGGTGTCGGTGACCGACCCCTCGGCCGCGCTCCAGGCGAAGGCGGCCACGGAGGGCGCGTTCAGCACCCTCCTGCTCGGCCTGGGCGGCATCGCCCTCCTGGTGGGCGGGGTCGGCGTCGCCAACACCATGATCATCTCGGTGCTGGAACGCCGCCACGAGATCGGCCTGCGCCGCTCGCTCGGCGCCACGAAGGGGCAGATCCGGATCCAGTTCGTCACCGAGTCCCTGCTGCTGTCCGGCCTCGGGGGCCTGGCGGGCATCGCCCTGGGCGGGGCCGCCACGGGGGTCTACGCCCGGGCCGGCGACCTGCCCTGGGTGGTCCCGCCGTGGGCGGTCAGCGGCGGCTTCGCGGCCACCCTGGCCATCGGCACCCTGGCGGGCCTCTACCCGGCGGTCCGCGCGGCCCGCCTGAGCCCGACCCTGGCGCTCCAGGCGGCGTAGGGAGGGGTCGGTCGCAGCCCGCGGGGTGCAACCGACCCCTCCCGTCCCGGTACCGCCCGACTTACCCTGATCTGATGAGAACTCCGCGTCAGGCAGCCCGCATTGTCGTCCTCTCCCCCAGCGGATCGGTGTTCCTGTTCCGCGAGAACAACGTAGAAGTCGGGATCCACTGGCTGCCCCCGGGCGGCGGGATCGACCCGGGCGAGACCCCGGAGGAGTGCGTGCGGCGCGAGCTGCGCGAGGAGACCGGCTGGACCGACCTGGAGCCGCAACGGCTGCTGTGCACCTGGGAGCACGACTTCACCCACCAGGGCATCCCGGTCCGCCAGCACGAGCACATCTACGTCACCACCGGCCCCCGCCGCGAGCCGGTGCTCGAAGAACCCGGCATCCACTGGCAGTGGCTCTCCCCGGAGCGCCTGGCCGGCCTCGGCGAACCCCTCTGGCCCCCGCGCCTGCCGGACCTCCTCGCCCGCACCCCCGCCGAGCCGGTCCACCTGGGGCTGCTCGCCTGACCCCGGCGCCCCGGCGCCCCCGGTCCTCAGCGGTCGCGCCCGCCCGTACGCACCGCGCCCGCGCTCGCCACGACGACGAGCCCGATCGCCGCGCACTGGACGGGCGAGAGCCCCTGGTCCAGCACCAGGTAGCCGGCCGCCGCCGCGACGGCCGGGGACAGACTGGCCAGTACCGCGAAGGTGGCCGCGGGCAGCCTGCGCAGGGCGAGCAGCTCCAGGGTGTACGGCACCCCCGAGCTCATCACCGCGATCGCCAGGCCCAGGGCCAGCACGCCCGGCTCCAGCAGGGTCGTGCCCGCCGACCCGATGCCGAGCGGCAGGCTGACCAGGGCGGCTACGGCCATCGCGATCGCGAGGCCGTCCAGGCGCGGGAAACGGGCGCCCGCCCGGGCGTTGAAGACGATGTACGCCGCCCACATCGCGCCGGCGCCCAGCGCGAACGCCACGCCCGACGCGCCCAGTCCGGCGAAGCCGCCCCGGCCCAGCAGGAACACCCCGGCCAGCGCGAGCGCGGCCCACAGCATGCTCGCCGCGCGCCGCGAGACCACCACCGACAGCAGCAGCGGCCCGAGCACCTCGAAGGTCACCGCCGCGCCCAGCGGGATGCGGTCGATGGCCTGGTAGAAGAGCAGGTTCATCCCGCCGAGGGCCAGGCCGAAGCCGACGGCCACCGCCCAGTCGCCGCGCGCGTACCCGCGCAGCCGGGGCCGGGCGACGGCGAACAGCAGCACCGCGGCGAAGGCCACCCGCAGCGCGACCGTCCCCAGGGCCCCGGCCCGGGGGAACAGCAGCGCGGCGAAGGCCGACCCGAACTGGACCGACAGCGTCCCGGCCAGCACCAGCCCGACACCGCCGAGGGTGCCGCGGCCGGCGGGGTGGCGGAGCAGGCGCGCCGAGGTGGTGGGGGAAGACGTCATGGCGGAGGTCGTGGAGGTCGTGGAGGTCATGGGATTCACGCTAGGAACCGGGCCGTGCCGTGTGAAATGCCGAATGGCACCCGGTTATGCTCCCCAGGCATGACCATCGAGCTGCGGCACCTGCGCGCCTTCCTCGCCATCGCCGACGAGGGCAACATCACCCGCGCCGCCGCCCGCCTCCACCTGAGCCAGCCCGCGCTGTCCCGCACCCTGCGCCGGCTGGAGGACCACCTCGGCACCCGCCTCGTCGACCGCTCCACGCACCACCTGGAGCTGACCGCGCAGGGCCGTACGTTCCGCGACAAGGCCCGCGCCGCCGTCGCCGCCGTGGACGCCGCCCTCGACCCCGGCGGACTGCGGAGCTGGCCGCTGCGCCTGGGCCACACCTGGGCGGCGCTCGGCGACCACACCATCCCGCTGCTGCGCCGCTGGGACGAGTCCCGCCCGGACGTCCCGCTGGAGCTGCTCCGCGTCGACGACCCCACGGCCGGCCTCACGCAGGGCAAGGTCGACGCGGCCCTGCTGCGCGGCGCCGTCACCGCGCCCGGGCTGCGCACGGCACTGCTGCTGACGGAGGAGCGGGTGGCGGTCATCCCGGCGGGCAGCCCGCTGGCCGCACTCCCCCGCGTCACCCTGGCGGACCTCGCGGCCCGCCCCATCGTCCTGAACACCGTCTCCGGCACCACGACCCTGGACCTGTGGCCCGCGACGGGCCGGCCCGCGCCGGTGATCGAGGTGGCCAACACCGACGAGTGGCTCATGGCCATCGCCGCCGGCCGCGCCCTGGGCGTCACCACATCGGCGACCCCCAGCAACCACGCGCACCCGTCGCTGGTCTACCGCCCCCTGGCCGACGCCCCGCCGGTCCCCGTCGCCCTCGCCTGGCGCGAGGGCCCGGTCCACCCGGCCGTACCGGACCTGCTCGCCCTGGCGCGCGAGATCCTGGGCGGGGAGACGGACCGGGACCTCAGGAGCTGACGTCGGCGCAGATGGCGTAGAAGTCACCCCTGACGTTGTTCTCCGTGGCGTTCTCTGCGGTGACGTGCCACGACGTGCCGTCCGCCGAGGGACCGGACTCGCGCACGTCCAGGTAGATGGGGTCACCGCTGGTCACCGTCACCCCGCCGCCGAGCACCCGCTTGCCGGCAGGGCAATCGATCACCGCCCTGTTGAGCCAGTTCGGGCCGGAAACGAACCCGCCGGTGACCACCTCGTAGCCGGCGATTCCGGAGTTGCTCGTCGAAGTCGACGCGGACTGACCACAGTTGACGTTCTGGGTGCCGGTGAAGGTGTTGCCCTGCCCGACCTGGCCCGAGGGGAAGCAGGCGAGGACGACCGACGGATTGCCGAGGAGGGAGAGCAGGCTCTCTCCGTCCGCGTGGGCACTGCCACCGCCGAGAAGTACTGCCGCCAGGGCGGCGCTGCCGATCGTCGCGAGCTTCCGGGGGAGCTTCAAGGTGCTGCCTTTCGTCCGGGCGGGCCGGACGGGCCCGGCACCGCCGCGGACAGGATCCCGAGACGGTCACGCCGGACGTGGGGACGGCGCGCCGACTGCGTCGGCGCTTCCCCTGATCGGCCCCGGATCAGCGCTGCCCGGTGGCCCGCGCGTAGAGCTTGGCGGCGTAGTCGCCGAGGACCGTGCTCGTGGAGACGTCGTCCGTGTCCCCGCCGGTCAGGATGCCGATGATCTTCCCGTCGCGGCCGATCCAGGCACTTCCGCTGGTACCGCCCGGGAAGTCGGAGCAGTCGAAGCGCTGCTGCCGCTCGCCGGTGCGTACGGCGACCGCCGTGCAGGTACGCGGAACCTTGCGGTCGGCGGGGTAACCCGTCACCGTGACCTCCTCGCCCGCGCGGCCGGAGGTGTCCAGGGGCGCGGCGCCGGTGACGGCCTCGACGGTGCGGCCCTTGTCGTCGGGGGCGAGGCGGGCGAAGGCGAGGTCATAGTCGTCGTCGGTGCCCTCGGCCCAGCGCTCGTCCTCGAAGACCTCCTCGATCTTCCACACCCCGTACGGGGCCGTGCCGTTCACGTACCCGGGTGCGAACACGGCGCCCTTGCCGCCGGTCTGCTTGCCCTCCATCAGGCAGTGGCCGGCGGTGACGATCATGTTCTTGCCGGGGCTGCGCACGACGGTGGCGGTGCAGAAGTGCTCCCCGTCCAGGCCTCCGGTGAAGAGGGCCCCGGTGAACGCGACGGGCCCGCCGGGCTGGGGGCTCGCGGCGGCCGGCGGAGGCGTGGCGAGCTGCGGCTTGGACACCTGCGCCCGCGACGGCCCGGTCGGCGACGCCGAGGGCAGGGCGGACTTGGCCCGCACCGGAGCAGCCCCTTCGGGGGGCGGCACCAACTCGGCCACCGCCGCAGAGGCACCCAGCGCCGCCAGCGCGCACAGCACCGCCGTCACCACGGACCGCTTGTCCACCGCCATGATCCCTCCCGCTTGCCCTGGCGAGCATGCCCCGCGGACATGCCAAGGTGCAAGGCCCGAGGGCTGGGCGGGGTCGGGTTGGCGGGAATCAGCCTGGCCGAATCAGGGAGGGTTCGGGGGTTTCCCGTCAGTCCCATCGTCCTTCCGTGTCGGGCCGGTCCCTCAAGGGCGCTCCTTCGTCGCGTCGCTACGCGATGGCCTTCGGCCACCCTTGACCGACCGTCCCGCCCCGGAAAGCCGAAAGACTGCCGGGAAACCCCCAAAAGAACGGCACGGTCGATGGTGGGAGGGACGGGTCTCTCAGCGATGAGGCGAGGGGACGGGCCCCGGCCCGCCGGGCATCCGGGCCCTCAGCGTTCGAGATTCCGAACCAGGGGCGCGGCTACCCGCACCACATGTCGACCAGAGCGGCCCGGGGAGCGCCCAGGCGCAGCAGATCGCTACGCGCTCCTCGGATTTCAGCGTCCGGCGACCGTCCGGGGCCGATGCCCGCACCACATGCTGATCAGAGCGCTGTGGGAAGCGGACGGGCGCGACGGATCGCTACGCGCTCCTCCCGTCTCAGCGTCCGACGACCGTCCGGGGCTGATACCCGCATCAAATGTTGATCAGAGCGCTGTGGGAAGCGGACGGGCGCGGCAGATCGCTACGCGCTCCTCCCGTCTCGGCGTCCGGCGACCGTCCGGGGCTGATACCCGCACTGGAGGACAATGGGCACGTGAGCGGGAAGTACGCGGATCTGGACGGTGTCCTGGGCATCGGTGAGGACGCCGAGGGGGTGGTGTTCTACCTGCGCATCACTGCGGGGGAGCTCAGCTACGACCGGGGCGGGGAGGTCTTCGACCACATCCAGGTCATCCGCTTCCAGACGTCGGCACCGGGCCGTCCGGCGGACGCGAACGACATGTTCGAGACCAACGAGCTGGACGACATGGCCGCCGAGCTCCGCCAAGGAATCCTCGACTGGTACGGCGACCGCCTGGAGTTCCGCCTCCCCACACCCGAGGAGCGCGACCTGATCCGCGCCGCCACGGGCTGGACCTGACCGTCAGGCCCGGAAGCCGAGATAGGTCCAGGACACCCCGGGGCGTCCGTGCGGGTCCTCCCGCTCGGCCAGGTGCACGACGGACAGCCCGTACCTGTCGGCGAGGTCGATTGTCTCCCTCGCGGAGACGGCGAACATCCGACGGCCGGCCGGGACCGGCCCGTGGCGCAGGGAGAGTACGACCCGGCCCTCGCGCTCAAGCAGGGCGGCCAGCCGGGCCATGGCGGAGACACGCTCCCCTTCGTCGAGATGCATCCAGACGGCCGTCAACAGGACGAGGTCGAAGCGGCGCCCCTCCAGGCCGGACAGCTCGGGGAGTGCGTCATCAACCCACTCGATCTCCCGGCCCGCGTGGATTCCCCGGCCCAACTCGCGCAGCTCAGCCGTCGGTTCTGCGGCGACGACACGGTGTCCCTGGGCGGCCAGAGCCGCCGCGTCACGCCCGCTCCCCGCCCCGACGTCCAGGATCGAGCTCGGCCGGGAGGGAAACAGGTGCAGGACCTCACGGTGAACCTCGGCGAAGGTCACGCTCTCGTACTGCTCGGCCAACGCCTCGGCCGCCTCGGCGTATCCGGCGGTACTGGCCAACGTCTCCCCACCCATTTCCCCACCCATTTCGCTGTCCACGACAAGGCACCCTATGGCGATCCGTCGCGCCCACCCGCTTCCCGCCCCGCTCCACCCGCCCTCCAGTGCGGGTATCAGCCCCGGACGGCCGCCAGCCGCCGAGACAAGAGGAGCGCGTAGCGATCCGTCGCGCCCGTCGGCTTCCCGCAGCGCTCTGATCAGCATCTGGTGCGGGCATCGGCCCCGGACGGCCGCCGGACGCTGAAATCCGAGGAGCGCGTAGCGATCTGCTGCGCCTGGGCGCTCCGCAAGGGGCTCTGATCGTCATTTGGTGCGGGTAGTCGCGCCCCGGCCCGGGATCTCGGCTGCTGAGGGCCCGGATGCCCGGCGGGGCATGGCCCGTCCCCTCGCCTCATCGCTGAGAGACCCGTCCCTCCCACCATCGACCGTGCCGTTCTTTTGGGGGTTTCCCGGCAGTCTTTCGGCTTTCCGGGGCGGGACGGTCGGTCAAGGGTCGCCGAAGGCGATCACGCAGTGACGCGACCGAAGGGAGCGCCCTTGAGGGACCGGCCCGAACCGGAAGGACGATGGGACTGACGGGAAGCCCCCAAGCCCTCCCTGAGACGGGCCAAGGGGAGCCCGCCCCCACCCCCGCCCCGCCCCCACCCCCGCCCAACCGCCCCCAACACCCTTTACAACCCCCCGTTTTCACGTATGCTCCCCCCCAACAGCCAAACAGCGTCCGGGGGAAACAGTAATGCTCGACGCCACCACCACCGCCACCGCCACCATCACCGCCGCCATCACCGCCGCCGCCCTCACCGCGCCCGTCGCCGCCCTCCTCGCCCACCGCGCCCTCCGCCGGGCCGCCAACGCGCGCCTGATGCGGATCGGGACGCCGAACGGCGTCGACGAGCAGGGGTTCGTCCGCATCGGCGGGATCGACCAGTGGATCTCGGTCCGGGGCGAGGACCGGGCGAACCCGGTGCTGCTGGAGATCCACGGCGGTCCCGGTGCGGCCAACTCCCCCTACGGGGCCCGTACCCGGCCCTGGGAGCGGCACTTCACCCTCGTCCGGTGGGACATGCGCGGCGCCGGCCTGACCTTCGCCAACGGCGGCGCGGCCGCCCAGGGCGGGGAGACGACCTTCGAGCGGCTCTACGCCGACGCCCTGGAGGTCACCCATCACGTCCGCGAGCGCCTCGGCGTCGACCGCGTCATCCTCATGCCGAGTTCCTTCGGCACGGTCTTCGGGCTCCGCCTGGCCCGCAACCACCCCGAGCTCTACTCGGCGTACGTCGGCACCGACCAGAACGTCCTGGAGGCGGGCCGCGACACCTCCGCCTACGACGCCACCCTCGACCGGCTCCGGGCGGCCGGCAAGGCCAAGGGCGTGGCGACGGTGGAGGCGATGGGCCCGGACCCGCGCCGGTGGACCCCGAAGCAGCGGACCGCGTACGACAAGCTGTGCGCGGGCAGCGACCCGCTGACGCTGGACACCGTGAAGAAGGTGATCCTGGGTTCGATGTGGCTGTCCCCGCTGTACTCCCTCAAGCGGATCGCGGCGTACTTCAAGGCCCAGGGCTTCTCGGAGTCCGTCACCCCCGGCTCCCACGACATCGACGTCTGGGCCGACGGGACGCGGTTCGAGATGCCGTTCTTCGTCTTCCAGGGTGCCCGGGACGTGATCACCCCGACGGCGCGGGCGAAGGCGTACTTCGACGCGGTCGAGGCGCCGGTGAAGGCGTTCGAGCTGATCGAGGACGCGAGCCACTTCGCGGCGCTGCGCCACCCGGAGCGCTTCCTGGAGCTGCTCCTGACCCACGTCCGCCCGGCGGTGACGGCCGCCCGCGCCACCGCCTGACCCGCGCGTCGCCGGAACGGAAGGGGGGGGGGGGGGGGGGGGGGGGGGGGCCCCCCCCCCCCCCCCCCCCCCCCCTTCCGTTCCCTCAGGCCCCCGCCCAGAGCCCGTCCGCCGTGAGCCCCAGCAGGTCGATCGCGTTGCCGCGCACGATGCGGTCCACCACCTCCGGGTCCAGGTGGCCCATCTGGGCCTCGCCGACCTCCCTCGACTTCGGCCAGGTGGAGTCCGAGTGCGGGTAGTCCGTCTCGTAGAGGACGTTGCCCACTCCGATGGCGTCCAGGTTGCGCAGCCCGAAGGCGTCGTCGAAGAAGCAGCCGTAGACGTGCTCCGCGAAGAGCTCGGACGGCGGGCGGTGGACCTTGTCGGCGACGCCGCCCCAGCCGCGGTTCTCCTCCCAGACCACGTTCGCGCGCTCCAGGATGTAGGGGATCCACCCGATCTGGCCCTCGGCGTACATGATCTTCAGGTTCGGGAAGCGCTCGAACTTGCCGCTCATCAGCCAGTCCACCATCGAGAAGCAGCAGTTGGCGAAGGTGATGGTGGAGCCCACGGCCGGCGGGGCGTCCGCCGAGGTGGAGGGCATGCGCGACGAGGAGCCGATGTGCATGGCGATGACCGTGCCGGTCTCGTCGCACGCCCGCAGGAACGGGTCCCACTCGTCCGTGTGGATCGACGGCAGCCCCAGGTGCGGCGGTATCTCGGAGAAGGCGACGGCGCGCACGCCCCGGGCGGCGTTCCTGCGCACTTCCTCCGCGGCGAGGCGTGCGTCCCACAGCGGGATCAGGGTCAGCGGAACGAGGCGGCCCCGCGCTTCGGGCCCGCACCACTCCTCCACCATCCAGTCGTTGTACGCGCGCACGCCGAGCAGCCCGAGCTCGCGGTCCTTGGCCTCGGTGAAGGTCTGGCCGCAGAAGCGGGGGAAGGTGGGGAAGCAGAGGGCGGACTGGACGTGGTTGACGTCCATGTCGGCGAGGCGCTCGGGAACCGAGAAGGAGCCCGGGCGCATCTGCTCGTAGGTGATGACTTCCAGTTTGATCTCGTCACGGTCGTACCCCACCGCGGTGTCGAGGCGGGTGAGCGGCCGGTGCAGGTCCTCGTACACCCACCAGTCGCCGACCGGGCCCTCGTCGCCCTTGGCGCCCATGACGGGCGCGAACTTGCCGCCGAGGAAGGTCATTTCCTTGAGGGGGGCGCGGACGATCCGGGGGCCGGTGTCGCGGTACTTGGACGGGAGCCGATCCCGCCAGACGTTGGGGGGCTCAACCGTGTGGTCGTCCACCGAGATGATCTTTGGGAAGGTCTCCATGCGCTCTACCGTAGCGCTGAACTGACGAACCGTCAGCTATTCCCGCCGCAGTCCCGCCGTGGTCGCGCTTCGGCCAGGAGTGGTTGGCTCCGCTGCGGGCTGACTTGTACGTGCAACACAGGGCAGACTGACCCTTAAACCGACGGAAGGCAGGGGGGACGACAGATGGACGGCGTACCGCCCATCCCGCACCAGCGGAACAGCCCCGGAGCGGCCCGGTCCCGCAGCGGCACCGACAACGGCACCGCGCCGGACTCCCCCGCGCCCGCACCCCCCGACGCCCCCGGAACCCCCGCCCCCGCCGACGACCGCTTCGCCGTCCTCGGCCCCGTCCGCGCCTGGCGCGGCGCCGAGGCACTGCCCTCCGGCAGCCCCCAGCAGCGCGCCCTGCTCGCCGTACTGCTGCTGCGCGACGGCCGCACCGCCACCGCGCCCGAGCTGATCGACGCCATCTGGGGCGAGGACCCCCCGCAGCAGGCCCTCGCCACCATCCGCACCTACGCCTCCCGGCTGCGCAAGGTGCTCGAACCCGGACTGCTCGTCAGCGACGCCGGCGGCTACGCCATCCGGCTGCGCCACCAGGAGGCCCTGGACCTCGGCATCGCCCGCAGCCTGGCCGCCGACGCCGAGAAGGCCCGCGCCGCCGGCGACCGCGCCCTCGCCCGTACGCTGCTGGCCCGCGCCCTGGAGATGTGGGACGGCGAACCCCTCGCCGGGGTCCCCGGCCCGCACGCCGAGACCGAGCGCACCCGCCTGTCCGAATGGCGCCTCCAGCTGCTGGAGACCCGCCTCGACCTCGACCTCGAAGTCGGCCACCACGCCGAGGCCGTCTCCGAGCTCACCGCCCTCACCGCCGCCCACCCCCTCCAGGAGCGGCTGCGCGAGCTGCTGATGCTCGCCCTCTACCGCAGCGGCCGGCAGGCCGAGGCCCTCGCCGTGTACGCGGACACCCGCCGGCTCCTCGCCGAGGAGCTCGGCGTCGACCCGCGCCCCGAGCTGTCCGCGCTCCAGCAGCGGATCCTGAACGCCGACGCCGAGCTCGCCCGCGCCGAGGACCCCGCCCCCAGCGCCGCGCCCGTACCCGTGAGGCCCGCCCAATTGCCCGCCACCGTCCCCGACTTCACCGGCCGCGCCCCCTTCGTCGCCGAACTCGGGGAGATCCTCGCCGGCGCCGACGGGCAGGTCATGGCCGTCTCCGCGCTGGCCGGCATCGGCGGCGTCGGGAAGACCACCCTCGCCGTGCACGTCGCCCACGCCGCCCGGCCGCACTTCCCCGACGGGCAGCTCTACGTCGACCTCCAGGGCACCGAACCCCGGCCCGCCCTCCCCGAAGCCGTCCTCGGCTCCTTCCTGCGGGCCCTCGGCACCCCCGACAGCTCCATCCCCGACTCCCCCGCCGACCGGGCCGCGCTCTACCGGTCGATCCTCGACGGCCGCCGCGTCCTGGTCCTGCTCGACAACGCCCGGGACGCCGCCCAGGTCCGGCCGCTGCTGCCCGGCACCGCCGGCTGCGCCGCCCTCGTCACCAGCCGGGTCCGGATGTCGGGCCTCGCCGGGGCCCATCTCGTCGACCTCGACGTGATGAGCCCCGAGGAGGCCCTACAGCTGTTCACCCGCATCGTCGGCGCCGAACGCGTCGGCGCCGAACGGCAGGCCGCCCTCGACGTCGTCGGCGCCTGCGGCTTCCTGCCGCTCGCCATCCGCATCGCCGCGTCCCGGCTCGCCGCCCGCCGCACCTGGACCGTCTCCGTCCTCGCCGCCAAGCTCGCCGACGAGCGCCGCCGCCTCGACGAGCTCCAGGCCGGCGACCTCGCCGTCAAGGCCACCTTCGAGCTCGGCTACGGCCAGCTGGAACCCGCCCAGCAGCGCGCCTTCCGCCTCCTCGGACTCGCCGACGGCCCCGACGTCTCCCTCGCCGCCGCGGCCGCCGTGCTCGACCTCCCGGAGCACGACACCGAGGACCTCCTGGAGGCTTTAGTCGACTGCTCCCTGCTGGAATCCGCCGCCCCCGGCCGCTACCGCTTCCACGACCTCGTACGCCTCTACGCGCGTGCGTGCGCCGAACGCGACGAACAGCCCGCCGGCCGTGCGGACGCCCTCGACCGGCTCCTCGACTTCTACCTCGCCACCGCCGCCCGCGTGTACTCCGTGGAGCGCCCCGGGGACCGGCTCCCCGCCCACCTCAGCGCCACCCGCCACCCCGGCCTGGTCCTCTCCGACCCCCGCGCCGCCCTGGACTGGCTCTTCGCCGAGGCCGACCCGCTGCTCGCCTGCGTACGCCAGTCCGCCGGCCGGCCGGGCGCCCTGCGCCGGGCCGTGGACCTGCTGTGGGCGGCCAAGGACCTCTCCGAGTCCGGCGCCAACTCCAAGCAGTACGAGTCCGCCGCGCTGACCCTGTGCGAGGCCGCCCGCGCCGCACGGGACCCGCGCGCCGAGGGCCGGGCGCGCACCACCCTGACCATGGTCCACCTGTTCGCCGGCCGCTTCGCCGAGGCCGACGACCAGGCCCGCCAGGCCATGGAGCTGGCCCGCGAGGCGGGCGACCCGCTGCCCAGCTGCTGGGCGCCCAACGACCGGGGGATCATCGCCCTCTACGAGAAGCGCTACGAGGACGGCGAGCGCTACCTGCTGGAGGCCATAGAGAGCTTCCGCGCCGACGACAACCACATCGGCGAGGCGAGCGCCCTGTGCAACCTCTCCCGCATCCACGTCGGCCTGGGCCGCCTCGGCAGCGCCATCGACCTGGCCCGGCAGGGCATCGCCGTCTACGACCGGATGGGGCTGACGCTGCGCCTGGCCAACGGCCGCTACGCGCTCGGCATCGCCCTCACCCAGGCCGGCCGGCTCGGTGAGGCGCTGGCGCAGCTCGGCGAGGCCCTGTCGCTGTTCCACGACAACCGGCAGCCGCTGTGGGAGGGCGTCACGCACTTCCGGCTCGCCGAGGCCCACCTGGCGGCGCAGCGGCCCACGCTGGCCGCCAAGCACGCCGAGCAGGCGATCGCGCTGCGCGGCATCGGCGGGGAGTGGCGCCGGGCCACCGTGCTGACGGTCCTGGGCAAGGCGCTGCGGCGGCTGGGCCAGCCGGACCGGGCGCGGGCGTGCTGGCGGGACGCGGAGACGGTCTTCGCGCAGCTCGGGTCGGCCGAACTGGGCGAGGTGCGGGCCCTGCTGGCATCGGAACTGGCCGCCTGACCTGCTCCGTTCCGGGCGGCCGGCGGCCCGTCCGGCGATGGACGTGGACGTTCATCGTTCGTTTATCGCCGCGCGCCACGATAGGTACATCGACCCGGCGCTTCGGGGGGCAACCGGGCCGGTTGGAGGACTACCCGTTCGGCGGTCCACGGGGGAACCGCCGAACGGGACCGACCCACCACGGGCCCGACTCAGGATCAGGAGAGCCGAGATGACGACGAACGAGAACAGCCTGCCGCTCGACGGGGACATCAGACCGTTCGACAACCACGCTTCGGGCGCCGAGATCGACCCGCGGGGGCTTCCCGCGGAACCGCCGGTGGTCAAGCCCGGGGAGACTCCGGACGACAACCACGCTTCCGGCGAGGAGATCGTCTCGCTCGACAACCACGCGTCCGGCCCGCGCCCGTAACACCGGGAGCACGGCACGGCGTACGGGGGACACGTACGGGGGGAAGCGTACGGGGGCCCTTGAGCGGTCGTACGGGGGACGTACGGGGGAACCGCTCGGGGGGCGTACGGGGGAAGAACGCAAGGACGGACGGCCCACGGGGGATTCGGGGGAATTCGGGGCCGTCCGCACGGGGGAACGAGCGCGGGGGGGGGGGGGGGGGGGGGGGGGGGGGGGAGGGGGGGGGGGGGAGGGGGGTGGGGTGGGGGGGGGGGTAGGCCCGGAGGTGCCGGCCGTATTCGTGCGCGACACCGTCGAGGTGTGCCGGGCACTGGCGGAGGCC
>NZ_JBVJWV010000012.1:98428-132408 GCF_055602105.1 Streptomyces sp. NPDC037421 | reverse complement strand
GGGGGCTCGGGGGGACTTTATCCCTTCCCACCGGGAGACACGCCCCCCCCGGCCGCGGTGGCCGGAGGGGGACCACCGCGGCCGCCGCCTTTCCGCGTCCGGTACGCCGTAGGGTGTGACCGTGTTCACTTCTCAGGGACCCAGTCTGCGCGAACTGGCCGTCCAGGCCCTCTCGTCCGTCGAGCACGGCTACGACCTGCTCGCGCCCAAGTTCGACCGGACCCCCTTCCGGACCCCCGACCGGATGCTCGACGCCGTCGAGGAGGCCCTCGCCGCGCGGGAGGGGTCCTTCGGGTCGGGGCTGGACGTGTGCTGCGGTACGGGCGCGGGGCTGGGGATGCTGCGCCGGCTGTGCCGGGACCGGGTGACCGGGGTGGACCTCAGCGCGGGCATGCTGGCGGAGGCCGCGCGGGCGCATCCCGAGGGAGTGGACTTCGTACGGGCCGACGCGCTGGCGCTGCCGGACGCGCTCGGGGACTCGTACGACCTCGCGGTGAGCTTCGGCGCCTTCGGCCACTTCCTGCCGTCGGAGCGGCCGGCCCTGTTCGCCGGGGTGCACCGGGCGCTGCGGCCGGGCGGTGTCTTCGCCTTCCCGGTCGGCGCCCCGATCCCGCTCGCCTCCCCGCTGAGGTGGGCGGTGGCGGGCTTCGACGCGGCGATGCGGGTCCGCAACGCGGTGTGGCGGCCGCCGTTCGTGATGTACTACCGCACCTTCCCCTTCGGCCCGGTCCGCGCCGACCTGGAGGCCGCGGGCTTCCGGGTGGAGACGGTCCCGCTGGACCACTTCGGGTACCGCGGGGACGGCTCCCCGCACTGGCGGCTGCTGCTGGCCCGGAAGGCCGCCTGATCACCAGGTGCGGTCGAAGGGCAGGTGGACGCGTTCCTGGTCGGTGACGTCGTTGCCGGCGCGGAGGCGGGCCAGGTCGTTGTTGGAGAGGGCCCGGCCGTAGACGCGTACGTCGTCCAGGGCGCCCGCGTAGAAGGCCTTGTAGTCGGGCTGCGTGCCGAGGTGGACGGTGAAGGCTCCGGCGGGGCGGAAGTCCATCCGGTCGGGGGTGAGTCCGGTGGTGGCGGGCGGGGCGCCGTCGACGGAGAGTTCGAGGCGGGTGCCCTTGCGCTGGAGCACCACGTGGTGCCAGGCGTCGTCGTCGGTGCGGGTGGGGGCGGTGAGCGAGGCCGGGCCGGTGCCGGCGTTGACGGTGGCTTCGAGGCGGCCGGTGGCGGGGTCGGCCTCGATGCGGAGCTGTTTGGCGGCCGGGCCCTGGCCGTAGGCCCAGACGAGGGGCTGGCGCTGGCCGCTGTCGCGGTCCTGGCCCCGGGTCTTGTACTTGACCCAGGTGGTGACGGCGAAGTCGCCGTCGCCGATGCGGAGTTCGTCGGGGCAGTTGATCAGGCGCAGGAAGTCGTCCTTACCGTCGAAGCGCATGGTCTTGCCGCCGTGGGGGCGGTTGCCGGGCCTGGGGGCGCCGTGCACGACGGCGTGGTTGTGGAACGGGGTGGCGTCGGCGGTGTGGCGCGGGGTGAGGTCCTCGGTGGCGGCCTGGAGCTCGTGGGGGCCGAAGGCGGTGAACTTGACGTAGCCGTGCGGGGTGCCGTTGGCGGTCTCGTAGAGCATGCCGACCCGGCCGCCGGGCAGGACCGCCATGTCGGAGTAGCCGGCGCGCTCGCGCAGGACGACGGCGCCGCCCTTGGACCAGGTGCGGCCCTCGTCCTTCGAGGTGCGCACGGCCAGGGTCCAGCGGTCGGAGAACTCGGCGCCGGGCCGGCTGGGCGCCGACAGCAGCAGGGGGCCGCCGGGCAGCTGGAGTACGGATCCGGAGGCGGGCGGGGCCGGGAGGTCGGTGACGGGGACGAAGCCGGGGTCCGGGACGGCGGGCGCGGCGGCGTCCTCGACGATCGCCGCGACGCGGTGGTCGGGGGTGCCGCAGGTGGCGGTGGAGCGGGCGTTCACGTAGATCCGGCCGTCGGGCAGCTGGGTGAGGGCGGGTTCGTTGGGGGCGGGGGTGCCTTCGGGGGCGCCCCAGCGGGCTCCGGGCCGCCAGGTGAGGCCGCCGTCGTCGCTGTAGAGGAGCTGGGCGCCGGATTCGTTGGACTCGGTGCGGTAGTCGGCGCTGACGACGAGCCGGCCGGGGCGGTCGGGGCGGGTCGGGGTGAGCTGGATGCCGTGGCCGGGTCCGACGGAGACCCAGGCCCAGTCGGCGCCCTTGAGCTGGGGCTGCGGGGCGGGGTCGGTGGTCCAGCCTGCGCCGTCTTCGGTGCTGTGGGCCAGGCGCAGTTCGCGGGGGCCGCGTACGCGGTCGCCGTCGGCGCCGGGGGTCCAGGTGCTGTAGGCGTGGAGCAGGGTGATGCGTCCGGAGGCGGAGTCGACGACGGGGACGGGGTTGCCGTAGGCGCCGGGGTCGCCGGCACCGCGGACGACCTGCATGGGGCCCCAGGTGCGGCCCTCGTCGGTGGAGCGCTTGAGGACGATGTCGATGTCGCCGATGTCGTTGCAGCTGGCGGTGCGGGCCTCGGCGATGGCCAGCAGGGTGCCGTCCTTGGTGGTGATGAGGGTGGGGATGCGGTAGCAGTCGTAGCCCTCGGTGAAGGCGCTGAAGGGCGCGGACACGGCGGCGGTCAGCCCGGGCGCCTTCTTCGCGGCGGGCCCGCCGGCTCCCGGCCGGCCGTCTCCGGGGGGTGTGCCGGGCAGCAGGACGACGGCGGTGAGGACGAGGGCGAGGGCGGCAGCGGCCCCCATCCAGACCCTGACGCCCCAGCGGAATCGAACACCTGCTTCTTGCGAGCTCACCCGTGCAGGCTAACGCGGCGGGCGCGGCGGGCCGTCAGGGACGCACCCGGGGCGTGTCGGGGTGGGAGTCGGGGTGGGCTGGGGGTGATGCCGGATCCGGGGCCGGGCCCCGGCGGAAATGATCGGGACATGACCAATCGATCCCGGGGAACCCGGCAGACCCTCACGCAGCACACCGCCACCGCGCCGGCACCGGCCCCGTACGGGCCCTTCACCCGGGCCGCCTTCGTCGCCGCGCCGCTGTGCCTGCTGGCGTACGGGGCGATCCGGCTCACCGACCCGGACCACGGGCCCGGGGCCGCCTGGACGGTGGGGCACCTCGCCATGACCGCCGGGGTGCTGCTCTTCTCCGCCGTCTTCCTCGGACTGCGCCGGCTCGCCGGACCGGGTTCGAAGGGCGCGGCCGCCGCCGCACTGCTCGGGCTGGCGGGGGTGGCGGCGGCCGCCGCCCAGGGGGCCGTGGACCTCTGGACGGGCTTCCGGGCCGCCGACCGACCGGGCATGGACGAGCTGTTCGAGCGGATCCAGTCCGTGCCGGGCGTGGAGCCCGCGGTGTACTCGGTGGGGCCGATGCTCTTCTACGTCGGCCTGGTCTGGCTCACGGTGCTGCTGGCCGTACGCCGCCGGATCGGCGCGTGGCGGCCGGTCCTGCTGGTGCTGGGGACGGCCGTCATGGCCGCGGGCCTCGACCTGATCCCGCTCGGCGCGCCGCTGTTCTGCGCGGCGCTGGCGCCGGCGGGGCGTCTCAGGGCTTCCTGAGTTCCGTCTTGAGGACCTTCCCGCTCGCGTTGCGCGGGAGGGCGGGGACGAACTCGACCTCCCGCGGGACCTTGTAGTTGGCCATCTCCCGCCTGGACCAGGCGATCAGGTCGTCGGCGGTGAGGGTGGAGCCCGGGCGGCGGACCGCGTACGCCTTGCCGACCTCGCCGAGCCGGGGGTCGGGGACGCCGACGACCGCGACGTCGGCGATGTCCGGGTGGAGGCCGAGGAGTTGCTCGATCTCGGCGGGGTAGGCGTTGAAGCCGCCGACGATGAACATGTCCTTGATCCGGTCGGTGATGCGCAGGTTGCCCGCCGGGTCCAGGACGCCGACGTCGCCGGTGCGCAGCCAGCCTTCGGGGGTGATGGCGGCGGCCGTGCCCTCGGGGTCCTCGAAGTAGCCGCGCATGACGTGGTGGCCGCGGACCAGGACCTCGCCCGCTTCCCCGGCCGGGAGGGCGGTGCCGTCCGGGCCGGTGACGCGTACCTCGGTGTCGGGGATGGCCCGCCCGGAGGTGGCGGCGACGGTCTCGGCGGGGTCGTCGCGGCGGCACATGGTGACGATGCCGCCGGCCTCGGAGAGCCCGTACGCGGTGAGGACGGTCGCGATGCGCAGTTCGGTGCGGAGCCGTTCGACGAGCCGGAGGGGGACGACGGCGGCGCCGGTGACGACCAGGCGCAGCGCGGACAGGTCGTGGTGGTCGCGCTGGGGGTGGTCGAGGAGGGACTGGTGCAGGGTGGGCGGGCCGGGGAGTACGGAGATCCGCTCGGCGGCGATGTTGGCGAGGACGGTGTCCACGCTGAAGACGGGCTGGGGGACCATCGTGGCGCCGCGCATCAGGCAGGCGATGATCCCGGCCTTGTAGCCGAAGGTGTGGAAGAAGGGGTTCACGATGAGGTAGCGGTCGCCCTCGCGCAGTCCGGCGAGCTCGCTCCACACGGCGTAGCAGCGCAGGGTCTGGGCGTGGGTGATGACGGCGCCCTTGGGGCTGCCGGTGGTGCCGGAGGTGAAGATGATGTCGGAGGGGGTGTCGGGGCGTATCGCGTCGGCGCGTTCGCGGACCGCCGCGGCGGGTACCGCGTCCCCGCCGGCGAGGAAGTCCTTCCAGGTGCGGAAGGCCTCGGGGGCGTCGTCGGCGAGGACGACGACCTGTTCGAGGTGGGGCAGGCCGGGGAGGGGGCCGGTGCCGGGCCCGTCGGCGGTGGCGCGGCGCAGCGAGGCGACGTAGGAGGCGCCGAGGAAGGTGCCGGTGACGAAGAGCAGGCGGGCCCGGCTGCGCGCGAGGACGTAGGCGGCTTCGGCGCCCTTGAAGCGGGTGTTGAGGGGGACGAGTACGGCTCCCGCGGAGACGGCGCCGAGGGCGGAGACGATCCATTCGGCGGTGTTGGGCGCCCAGACGGCGACCCGGTCACCCGCCTCGACGCCGGCGGCGAGGCAGGCGGCGGCGGCCCGTTCGACGCGGGAGCCGAGTTCGGCGTAGGTGATCCGGGTCCGCCCGTCGACGACGGCCTCGCGGTCGCCGTACCGCTCGGCGGCGTCCCGCACGAGGGCGGCGACGGTGCGCCAGCGCAGGTCGCCCCGGGGGTCGGGGGTGGCGGCCGGGGCCGTTCCCGTGCCGCCGGCGCCCGCTCCGGATTCCTGTTCGATGCCGTCCGCGCCCGCGCCCTCGTGCATCCGCCCGCCCCTCCCAGGATCCCAGTAGCTGACTATCCGTCAGATTAGCTGTAGCCTTCGCGGCTGTCAGTACTGGTGCACCCGGAGGTGGCGATGGCGGCAACTCTCAAGGACGCTACGGCAATCGTCGGCATCGGCCAGACCGCCTTTGCCAAACGGCTGCCGGCGACCGAGAAGGAACTGGCCTGCCGGGCGATCCTCGCCGCCCTGGCCGACGCGGGCGTCGCACCCGCCGAGGTCGACGCCTTCGCCTCTTACACGATGGAGGAGACCGACGAGGTCGAGGTCGCCAAGGCCATCGGCGCCGGCGACGTCACCTTCTTCTCCAAGATCGGCTACGGCGGCGGCGGTTCCTGCGCCACCGTCGGCCACCTCGCCGCCGCCATAGCCACCGGCCAGGCCACCGTGGGCGTCGCCTGGCGCTCCCGCAAACGCGGCTCCGGCCCCAGACCCTGGAAGAACACCGCCGTCCAGCTGCCCACCCCCGGCCAGTGGACCCGCCCCTTCGGACTGCTGCGCCCCGCCGACGAGATCGGCATGCTGGCGCGCCGCTACATGCACGAGTACGGGGCCACCCGCGACCACCTGTTCAACGTCGCGATGGCCTGCCGCAACCGGGCCAACGAGAACCCGGCGGCGGTGATGTACGAACGCCCGCTGACCCGCGAGATGTACATGAGCTCCCGCATGATCAGCGACCCGCTCTGCCTCTTCGACAACTGCCTGGAGACGGACGGCGCCCTCGCCTGCGTGATCGTCTCCGCCGAGCGCGCCCGGGACTGCCGGCAGAAGCCCGTCTACGTGCACTCCGCCGCCCAGGGGCTGCCCGCCCAGCACCACGGGATGGTCAACTACTGGAACGACGACCCGCTGTCCGGCCCCGCCTGGACCGCCGCCCGGCACCTGTGGAAGCAGGCCGACTTCGGCCCGGCCGACGTGGACGTCGCCCAGATCTACGACGCCTTCACCCCCCTCATCCCGCTCTCCCTGGAGGGCTACGGCTTCTGCGGGCGCGGCGAGGGCGCCGCCTTCACCGAGGGCGGGGCGCTGGAGACGGGCGGCCGGCTGCCCATCAACACCGGGGGCGGCGGGCTGAGCGAGGCCTACGTCCACGGGTTCAACCTGATCAACGAGGGCGTCAAGCAGCTGCGCGGCACCTCCACCGCCCAGGTGCCGGACGCCGCCACCTGCCTGGTGACGGCGGGCGAGGGCGTCCCGACGTCCGCGATCCTGCTGCGCGCGTGAGGAGCCGACCGATGACCACCGCCGAGGAATCCCTGCTGCTCCCCGTCCCCGACGAGGACGGCGCCCCCTTCTGGGAGTACGCCGCCCGGGGCGAACTCCGCGTCCAGGCCTGCACCGCCTGCGGCCGGCTGCGCTTCCCGCCCCGGCCCTGCTGCCCGCACTGCCAGTCCTTCGACAGCGAGTGGCGCCCGATGAGCGGCCGCGGCCGGATCTGGTCCTGGGTCCGGCCGCACCCGCCGCTGCTGCCCGCGTACGCCGCGCAGGCCCCGTACAACGTCATCCTCGTCGAGCTGGCGGACGCCCCGCGGATCCGGCTCGCCGGGAACCTGGTCGCCTCCGCCGACGCCCCGCTGAACTCCGTGGACCCGGCGCGGCTGCGCATCGGCGCCCGGGTGCAGGCGGTCTTCACCGAGGTCGGCGGGATGAGCGTGCCGCGCTGGGTCCTGGAGAAGGCATGACCCTGCGCGTGGAGCGGGACAAGGCCGCCGGGGTCGCCGTCGTCACCCTGGACCGGGAGCGCCGGCACAACGCGATCGACCTGGAGACGGCCGCCGCCCTGGCCGGGGTGTGGCGGGAGCTGCGCTTCGACGGGGACGTGCGGGCGGTGGTGCTGACGGGCGCGGGCACCGCCGCTTTCTGCACGGGGATCGACCGGTCGGCGCAGGTGCCCCAGCCGCAGTCCCCGTACTCGGCCGACGACCCGTTGATCGCGATCGGCCCGAAGGCCAACGACCTGTGGAAGCCGGTGGTCGCCGCCGTCAACGGCATGGCCTGCGGCGGGGCGTTCTACCTGCTGGGCGAGGCGGAGTTCATCGTCTCGTCCACCGGCGCGACGTACTTCGACCCGCACACCTCGTACGGGATGGTCAGCGCCTACGAGGCCGTGTACATGGCGCAGCGGATGCCCTTCGGGGAGGCGGCCCGGATGTCCCTGATGGGGACGGCCGAACGGCTCTCCGCGCGGCGGGCGTACGAGATCGGGCTGGTCTCGGAGCTGGCGGAGCCCGGGGAGCTGCTGGAGGCGGCGCTGCGCTCGGCGCGGACCCTGGCCGGGTTCCCGACGGAGGCGGTGCAGGGCACGGTGCGGGCCCTGTGGTCGGCGAAGCGGGCCGCGCTCCAGCAGGCGCTGGACCAGGCGCCGGCGCTGATCGCCCTGGGGAACCTCCCGCCGGAGCGGCAGGCGGAGCTGTTCGCGTCCCGCCCGCCGGGGGCGGAGTTCCGGCTGCGCTGACGGGCGGCGGGGGCGGGCGGCGGGGGCGGGCGGACGCCGCTCCGGCGCCGCCCGACGTGTCGGCATTCACCACCCCACACCCGGAACGCACTCCTCCACTCTCTCCGCCACCAGCGAAGACACCCCCCGCGCCGCGCTTTGCCGGTCTAAACCGTGGTTGCATCCCGAGCACCGAACCCGGCGGCGAACCGCACCACTCCGCGTCCCTTCGGTGGCATCGGACCACCCATGAGGAGCACGGCACAGTGCGCACCATCTCCACCGAGATCAGCATCGACGCGACCCCCGAAGAGGTCTGGACGGTCCTCACCGACCTCCCCCGCTACTGCACGTGGAACCCGTTCATCCGGGAGGCCGCCGGCGAGGCGGTGCCCGGGGAGCGGCTGACCCTGACGATGCACCCGGAGTCCGGGAAGCCCAGGACCTTCCGACCGACCGTCCAGGTGGCCGTCCCCGGCAGCGAACTGCGCTGGACCGGGCACTTCCTCGTACGCGGCCTCTTCGACGGCGAGCACTACCTGCGCCTGTCCGAGGGCCCGAACCGCACCACCCGGCTGGAGCACGGGGAGCGCTTCCGCGGCCCGCTGGTCCCCTTCCTCGGCAAGCTCCTCGACGGGACCGCGCGCAACTTCACCGCGATGAACGACGCCCTGCGCGCCCGCGTGGAATCCGCCCGCACCACGTCCTGACGCGCCTGACGTGCGGCTGCGCGGCTCCGGACATAGCGTCGGGATCACGACCGCTACCCCGGAGGACCGGGCATGATCCGCAACGCAATCGGCTCGCTCATGGGTCTGATCGGCGCCACGGCCGCCGTCTGGAGCCCCTTCCGCGCCTGGTACGACGACCGCCCCGGCCGCGACTACCGGATCGAGGAGCTGTTCGCCGGCTCCGGCATCACCGACGACGGGGCCGCCCCGCTGGGCTCGCTGCTGCTGCCGTGCCTGTTCGCGGCGCTGCTGACGCTGTTCGCGATCGTGCGGCGCTCGCGGCTGCTGATGGCGCTCGCGGGGGTCGTCGTACTGGGCTTCGCGGTGCTGTGGATGGTCCGCCAGGGCCAGGCGGCCGGGGGCCTGTCGGTCGGGGTCGAGGGCACCGGCATCGGCTCCGGCGTCGCCACCGCCTTCGGTGCGGGCGCCCTGCTGCTGCTCGCGGCGGCGGTCATGCGCGGCCGCCCCCGCCGCTCGCGGCGCGAGCTCCCGCGCGACACGATCGACCCGGTGGATCCCCAGCACTGGGCTCCGACCCCGTCACAGGACCACTGAAACGGCGGCGGCCCCGCACCCCGGAGAGGGGAGCGGGGCCGACCGGCACGTGCTGTGGATCAGGCCTCGACGGTGCCGGAAGCGGCGATCTCGATCTTGGCCTTGGTGGCGCCGGACGGGGAGCCCAGGGACTCGATCTTGTCGACGATGTCCTGGCCCTCGACGACCTCGCCGAAGACGACGTGCTTGCCGTCGAGCCACGAGGTGACGACGGTGGTGATGAAGAACTGCGAGCCGTTGGTGTTGCGGCCGGCGTTCGCCATCGACAGCAGGTACGGGCGGTCGTGCTTCAGGTCGAAGTTCTCGTCCTCGAACTTCGCGCCGTAGATGCTCTTGCCACCGGTGCCGTTGTGGTTGGTGAAGTCACCGCCCTGCAGCATGAACTGCGGGATGACGCGGTGGAAGCCGGAACCGGCGTAGCCGAAACCGTTCTGGCCGGTGGCCAGCTCGCGGAAGTTCTGGGCCGTCTTCGGGACGACCTTGTCGAAGAGGCTGAAGACGATGCGGCCGGCGGGCGCACCGTCGATGGTGATGTCGAAGAAAACGTTGCTCATGGGTCCCATCCTGTCACTCCCGGTGCCAACCGCGACCCGGAGGGGCCGCCGACGGGCCTCGTGGCGCGTCGCGAAGGCCCCCGCCGCGGACGGCGGGGGCCTTCGTCCGCGCAGGTCAGCCGCCCGTGCGGGTGCCAGTGCCCTTCGCCGCGTCCAGGGCGTAGACGCAGCGGTCCTTGCTGCACGCGTACACCACGCCGGCCTCCGCCACCGGGGCGCCGGTGATCTCGCCGCCCGTCGCCAGCTTCCAGCGGAGCTGGCCGCCCGCCGCGTCCAGGGTGTACAGGCAGTGGTCGGCGGAGCCGAAGTGGACCCGGCCGTCCGCGACCACCGGGGGGCCGGTGATCTCGCCGCCCGCCGCGAACCGCCACTTCGGGGTGCCGGTCACCGCGTCCAGCGTGTACAGGGCGCTGCCCGCGCCCAGGTGGACGCTGCCGTTCGCGACGAGCACCGGGTCCGACGCCGGGCGCGGCTCGGTGGCGATGCGCCAGCGGTCCTTGCCGGTGGCCGCGTCCAGGGCGTACACGGTGCCCAGGTAGTCGGCGAGGTAGACCCCGCCGCCCGTGACCGCCGGGCCGGGGGCGAAGGCGGGCGGGGCCAGGAAGACCGCCGGGGCCTCGAAGTGCCAGCGGACCCGGCCCGAGGCCCGGTCGACGCAGAGCACGCGGGTGCCGGCGGCGACGTAGACGTTGCCGTCGGGGGCGGGGGTGACGCGGACCGGGACGTTGCCGCAGGACGCCGCGTCGCCGACCGGGTACGACCAGGCCTCCTGGCCGGAGCGGGCGTCCAGCGCGCGCAGCCGGGCGTCCTGCCAGACGTACACCGTGCCCTCGTGGAGGACGGGGGCCGCCTCCGGGGTCTCGAAGTCGGACTGGGCGCCGCTCAGCTCCCACAGCTTGTGGCCGTTGGACGCCTCCCAGCCCTGGACCCCGCCGCCGCGCGTGGCGGTGATGACGGTGCTGCGCTCGGCGCGCAGGGCGTACACCCAGGCGTCGGCGTTCAGCCGCCACCGCTCGGAGCCGTCCTTGGCGTCGAGGGCGAACAGCGAAGGGCCGTCGGAGGCGTGGATGCGGCCGTCGGCGACGGCCATGGACCAGGCCACGTCCCGCGTCTTGAACTGGCGCCGGCCGCTGCCGACGTCCAGGGCGTGCACCTCGAACGAGGTCACGTACAGCAGGTCCCCCGCGACGGTCGGGGTGCCCCAGACCTCGTTGGACATGCGGAAGCGCCACGGCCGCCAGCGCCCGCTGTCCGGGGACGGCCCGGGAGCCGGTACGGACGGGGTCGCCACCGGGGCCGCGGCCGACGCCGGGGTGCCGGCCGGCGGGCGCACCCAGCCGGTCGCCGAGTCCGCCGCGGCGTGCCCCGCCGGGGCGGAGGCCGTCGCGCGCGGCCCGGGCCCGATCGGCACCGGCGAGCCGCCGAGCCGTACGGGCATGCCGGGCATCGACGACACCGGCACCGGGGCGGGCCCCTGCACCGGGGCCGGGACGGGAGCCGGACCCGGCGGCGGGGTCAGCGGCGGCCGGTCCGGGCGCGGCGGCACGGCCTGCCCGGTACGCGGGTCCACCCACGGGTCGGCGGCGCCGCGCGGGGGCCTGCGGTGCGTGGACGGGCCGGGGGGCGGCGCCGAGGGGCTCACGGGGGCCGGGGTGGTCCCCGTACGGTTGCCCGCGCGCCGGGTCTCGATCATCGCGACGGCCCGCTCCGGCAGCCACGCCGAGGCCGTCCCGCTGTCGTCGCCGCCGTCGAACAGGTGCGGGGCCAGCTGCGCCTGGAGGTCGGCGGGGGTCGGGCGCTGGGTGGCGTCCATCTGCATGCAGGAGTCGATCAGCGGCCGCAGCTCGTCCGGCAGGCCCTCCAGGTCGGGGCCCTCGCGCAGCAGCATGAACACCGTCTCGACCGGGTTCGCACCGTGGTACGGCGGGTGCCCGGTCGCGGCGAAGACGAGGGTCGAGCCGAGCGAGAAGACGTCGCTGGCGCCCTTGACGCTGCGCGAGTCCTTCGCCTGCTCGGGCGACATGTAGGCCGGGGTGCCGACGGCGACGTTCGTCATCGTCAGCCGGGTGTTGGACACCCCGCTCGCGATGCCGAAGTCGATCACGCGGGGGCCGTCCTCGACGACCAGCACGTTGGACGGCTTCAGGTCGCGGTGGACCAGCCCCGCGCCGTGGATGGACTGCAGCGCCTCCGCGATGCCGGCCGCGAGCCACCGCACGGCCTGCGCGGGCATCGGCCCGCACTCGTTGACGATCTCCTCCAGCGAGGGCGCCGGGACGTACGCGGTCGCCAGCCACGGCACCGCCGCGCGCGGGTCGGCGTCGACGACGGCCGCCGTGTAGAAGCCGGAGACGGCGCGCGCCGCCTCCACCTCGCGGGTGAACCGCACCCGGAACAGCTGGTCCTCGGCGAGTTCCGTCCGCACCGTCTTGATCGCGACCCGGCGTCCGGACGCCGACCGTGCGAGATAGACCAGCCCCATGCCGCCGGCGCCGAGCCGTCCCAGCACCTCGAAGGGGCCGATCCGTCTCGGGTCGTGCTGCGTCAGCTGCTCCACCACTCGCCTCCACTACCTCCCCGTACGGGCCCCTGCCGGACCCGCTTCCACCCGCGCGCGCGTGCCAAGGGCGCGCGCACCGGTACGACCCGATTCTGTCAGGCCCGCGCCTGCTCCGGCCCCGGCCAGGGGTGTGCGTTGGGCCGCGGCTCCGACAGCAGCGCGAACACAGCCCCTTGATTGTCCGCGACGACCGCGATCCGCCCGTACGGCGTGTCGAACGGATCGGCCGTGACGCGTCCGCCGAGCCGCTGCACCGTGGCGACGGCGCGGTCGCAGTCGGGGACGGCGAAGTAGACGAGGAAGTGCGCCGGCATGATCTCCGGGAAGGCGTCGGTGATCAGGCTGCGCCCCAGGACGGCCGTGTCGGGGCCGGGCGCGCTGCCGGGCGGGGACCAGACGCGGTACTCGACGCCGGTCTCGGAGTCGTCCTGGTCCTGGGGGACGTAGCCGAAGACGTTGGCGTAGAAGACGTCGACGGCGTCGCGGGCGCGCGTGTAGACCTCCGCCCAGCAGTACGTGTCCGGCTCGTCCTGGGCGTCGAACCCGTGATGGGTGCCGGGCTGCCACAGGCCGAAGACGGCCCCGCCGGGGTCGGCGGCCATCGCGGCGGTGCCGTACGGGCCGACCGGCTGCGGGTCCATCACCATCTGGCCGCCCGCTGCGCGGATGCGGGCCGCGCAGGCGTAGGCGTCGGATGTGTACAGGTACACGCCCCAGACGGTGGGCATGCGGCCGTCGGGCTTGGGGGCGAGGGCGGCTACGTTGCGGCCCCGGCTGTAGGCCTGGGTGTAGCCGCCGTACTCGGCGCCGGCGCTGTCGGCGAAGGTCCACCCGAAGAGCTCGCCGTAGAAGCGCTTGCCCGCCTCGACGTCCGGGAGGGAGGCGTCGACCCAGCAGGGCGAGCCTTCCGCGAATGCGGCTGCGGCCATGGGGCGGGTTCCTTCCGTCGTGCGGGTGGTGCGGGTGGTACGGGTGGTGCCGGTCGTGCGGGGCGTACGCGGTAGCTTGGGTGGCTTGTCCGGACAGCGGGCGTTTCATGCCCGTGAACCATGGTCCGCCCGAAAACTTGTCCACAGCCTGTTGATAAGACTATTCGGGGGATACGGTCCGGTACGTACGGGGTCCTCCCGGGCGGAAGGGCGGCCGGAATCCGCCGCCGGGCCCCGTCCGGAGGGCCTCCCGGGCAGGTCGACGGCCGGGTAACCCCATTTGCAGGCGGCCGAATAGCGCGCCGATCCCCCCTCGGTAAGCTGACGGCATGACAGGACAAGTACGCACCGTCGACGGGCGTGTCGCCGGCCGGCGCGGCCAGGCGACGCGGCAGAAGCTGCTCGACTGCCTCAGCGAGATGCTCAGCTCCTCGCCGTACCGCGACGTCAAGGTGATCGACGTCGCGCGCAAGGCCGGTACCTCCCCCGCGACCTTCTACCAGTACTTCCCGGACGTCGAAGGCGCCGTCCTGGAGATCGCCGAGCAAATGGCCACGGAGGGCGCGCAGTTGACCGCGCTCGTCGAGGGCCGGAACTGGGTCGGCAAGGCCGGCTGGGCCGCGGCCGAGGAACTCGTCGAGGGATTCCTGGAGTTCTGGCGCCGCAACGACGCGATCCTGCGGGTCGTCGACCTCGGTGCCGCCGAGGGCGACAAGCGGTTCTACAAGATCCGCATGAAGATCCTGAACTCCGTCACCAACTCCCTTACGGAGTCGATGAAGGAGCTCCAGGCCAAGGGCAAGGTCGACAAGGACCTCAGCCCGGCCGCGATGGCGGGCTCACTCGTCGCGATGCTGGCCGCGGTCGCCTCGCACCAGAAGGGCTTCCAGACCTGGGGCGTCAAGCAGGCCGAGCTCAAGCCGAACCTGGCCCTGCTCGTGCACCTGGGCATCACCGGCAAGAAGCCGACCAGGTGACGGCGGGCCCCCTGGAGGGTCCGCCCCGGGTTTTCCCGCACCCCTGATCAGGTCCGCGGTCAGCGCCGCTCAAGGCGGAACAGCCTGATCTCGCGCTCGATGCGCGCCTGGTACGTCGCGTACGGCGGCCAGAACCTCAGTACCGCCTGCCACGCCGCCGCCCGCTCGGCCCCCTCCAGCAGCCGGGCCCGTACCGCGATGTCCTGCCCCTGCCAGCTCACGTCCGCGTCCGGATGCCTGAGCAGGTTCCCGGTCCAGGCCGGGTGGCCGGGGCGGCCGAAGTTGGAGCCGATCAGCAGCCAGCTCACGCCTCCGTCCTCCGGCATGCACGCGAGCGGCGTGGTGCGCGGCTCACCCGTCTTCGCGCCCTTGGCGGTGAGGATCACGCCCGGCAGCATCCGGGCGCTGAGCAGCACCTTTCCCCGGGTCAGGCGGTGCACGGCCTTGTCCATGGCGGGGATGAAGTGCGGTGCGATCCTGGCGAAGAGGAGGGTCGAGGAGATCTTCTGCATCAACTTGACGCCGGGAGCGGTGGGAGCCATCAGACGGCCGCCCTCTCTGGGGTCGCGGACGGGTCGAAGAGTCCTGCGTGGTGCGCGGCGTGCGCGCGCAGGCGGTGGACGGGGCCGAAGAGCAGTTCGTCGGCGGCCGCCCGCTTGAAGTAGAGGTGGGCGTCGTGCTCCCACGTGAAGCCGATGCCGCCGTGCAGCTGGATCGCCTCCCCGGCGGTGGTGCGCAGGGCCTCCAGGGCCTGGGCGAGGGCGAGACCGCCCTGGCCCGGGTCCCAGGCGGCGTAGTAGGCGGCCGAACGGGCCGCCTGGACCTGTACGTAGAGGTCGGCCAGGCGGTGCTTGACCGCCTGGAAGGAGCCGACGGCCCGGCCGAACTGCTCGCGCCGGCGCACGTACTCCACGGTGCGGGTGAGCGCCCGGTCGGCCGCGCCGACCGCCTCGGCGGCCAGGACGGCGGCCGCGCCGCGGCCGGTGGCGGCGAGGGCGGGGAGCGGGTCGACGCCGTCGTCACGGCCCAGCGATTCCGCCGCCACGTCCCGGAGCTGGATCCGGCCCTGCGGGCGGGTCTCGTCGAGGGTGGTCTGCCGGTCCCGTACGAGGCCGGGCGCGTCCTCCCGCACGAGGAACAGCACGGTACGGCCGCGGGCGAAGCCGCCGGTGTGCGCCGCGACGAGGAGCAGGCCGGCGCTGTGCCCGTCGAGCACCTGTGACACCTCCCCGTACAGCCGCCACCCGTCGTCGGCGCGGCGCGCCTGGACCCCGCCGGCGCGGCCCCCGCCCGACCAGTCGCCGGGGGTGTTGTCGCCGGTCAGGGCGAGTGCGGCGGCCAGGGCGGGGCCGGGGACGGCGAGTGCGGCGGTCAGGTCCCCGGCGGCGAGCGCCGGCAGCAGCGCGGAACGCTGCCCGGCGGTGCCGAGGGCGGCGACCAGCGGGGCGGCGAGGACGGCGGTGGCGAGGAGGGGGGAGGGCAGCAGCGCCCGCCCGGTCTCCTCGCAGGCCAGCGCGAGATCTCCGGGGGCGCAGCCGACGCCGCCGTACTCCTCGGCGACGGCGATGCCCGGCAGGCCCAGCTGCCGGGAGAGCTGCTGCCACAGCTCGCGGTCGTGTCCCGCGGCGGTCCGGACGGCGGCTTTGACCTCGTCCGGTCCGCAGCGTTTGCCCAGGATCTCGCGCAGGGTACGGCGCATCTCGTCCTGCTCCGCGGTGAAGGCGGCATCCATCGTCGGGCTCCTCCCGGGGGCACCTCCCAGCGGTAGCCGGGGGCGTATCTGACGGGGCGTCATGTTAGGGCGGCGGGAATGAGATGCACAGGGGGCGGAAGCGGCCCTTTGCCCGGCGCGGGCGGGCGGGCGGCGACGGCCGCGGTCTAGCATCTGACGGTACGTCAGCTGTACCGTCCCCCCATGCCTGGACCCCTTTCTGCGCCCGTCTCCCCCGCCACGCCCCGCCGCCGGGTCGCGGTGGTCGGCGCCGCCCTCTCGGACTGCGGCCGGGTCGACGGCCCGACCCCCTACGCCCTGCACGCACAGGCCGCCCGCCGGGCGCTGGCCGACTCCGGCCTGGACCGCTCCGTCATCGACGGCTTCGCCTCGGCGGGGCTCGGCGTACTCGCCCCGGTGGAGGTGGCCGAGTACCTCGGACTGCGCCCCACCTGGGTCGACTCCACCTCCGTCGGCGGCTCCACGTGGGAGGTCATGGCCGCCCACGCCGCCGACGCCATCGCCGCCGGCCACGCCAACGCCGTCCTGCTGGTCTACGGCTCCACGGCCCGCGCCGACATCAAGGCCCGGCGGCGCACGTCGAACCTGTCGTTCGGGGCGCGGGGGCCGCTCCAGTTCGAGGTGCCGTACGGACACACGCTCGTGTCCAAGTACGCGATGGCCGCGCGACGGCACATGCACGAGTACGGCACGACGCTGGAACAGCTCGCCTCGGTGGCCGTACAGGCGAGGGCGAACGCCGCGACGAACCCGGACGCGATGTTCCGGGACCCCGTCACGGTGGAGGACGTCCTCACGTCCGACCCCGTCGCCGACCCCTTCACCAAGCTCCACTGCTGCATCCGCTCGGACGGCGGCTGCGCCGTCCTGCTGGCCGCTGAGGACTACGTACCGGACACGGCGAAGTCCCCGGTCTGGATCCTGGGCACGGGAACGTCGGTGTCCCACACCACCATGTCGGAGTGGGAGGACTTCACCGTCTCCCCCGCGGCCGCCTCGGGCCGCCAGGCCTTCGCCCGCGCGGGCCTCACCCCGGCGGACGTGGACCTCGCGGAGATCTACGACGCCTTCACCTACATGACCCTGGTGACGCTGGAGGACCTCGGCTTCTGCGCCAAGGGCGAAGGCGGAGCCTTCGTCGAGAAGGGCCGCCTGCTGCGAGAGGGCGAACTCCCGGTCAACACCGACGGCGGCGGCCTCTCCGCCTGCCACCCGGGCATGCGCGGCCTCTTCCTCCTGGTCGAAGCCGTCCGCCAACTCCGCGGCGAAGCGGGCCCGGGCCAGGTCACGAAGCCGGGAGGCCGCCTCCCGGAGGTGGCCCTGGCCTCGGGCACGGGAGGCTGGTTCTGCTCCTCGGGCACGGTACTGCTGGGGCGGGGGTAGAGGGGGCGGGGGGGTAGGGGGGCGGTAGCCCCCTGGGCGGTCTCACAGCCGGTTTGGGGGTTTCCCGTCAGTCCCATCGTCCTTCCGGTTCGGGCCGGTCCCTCAAGGGCGCTCCCTTCGGTCGCGTCGCTACGCGATGGCCTTCGGCCACCCTTGACCGACCGACCCGCCCCGGAAAGCCGAAAGACTGCCGGGAAACCCCCAAAAGAACGGCACGGTCGATGGTGGGAGGGACGGGTCTCTCAGCGATGAGGCGAGGGGCCGGGCCCCGGCCCGCCGGGCATCCGGGCCCTCAGCGTTCGAGATTCCGGGCCAGGGGCCCGACTACCCGCACCAAATGACGATCAGAGCCCCTTTCGGAGCACCCAGGCGCAGCAGATCGCTACGCGCTCCTCGGATTTCAGCGTCCGGCGACCGTCCGGGGCCGATGCCCGCACCACATGCTGATCAGAGCGCTGCGGGAAGCCGACGGGCGCGGCAGATCGCTACGCGCTCCTCTTGCCTCGGCGGCTGACGGCCGTCCGGGGCTGGTGGCGTGCAGGCGCCAGGAACCCATCGCGGCTCGGTCGGACTCGCTGCGAAGAACACAGAACTCGTTGCCTTCGGGGTCGGCCCTCGTCTCCACCACCGCCCTGCGCCACTACCTCAACGACGGCGCAGCCGTATCGCTGGACGGTTGGCCGACGGCCTGACCGGGCTGGTGTCCGGGGAAATCCGAAAGCCGGGGCTCGCGCACCATGAACACGTCTATCGGATCCTCGGCGTCGAGCATGAACCCGTGCCGCTCGTACAGTCGCCGGGCCGGACTGCCCTGCAACACGTTCAGCCGGACCCGGGTGCCGTCCCGGTCGCAATGCTCCAGCAGCCCGCCCAGCACGGCCGCGCCGATGCCCCTGCCCTGGAGGACCGGGGCCAGGTAGAAGTGCTCCAGCCAGCGGGCATCCCCGGCCGGGCGCAGCGACACGCAGCCCGCGAACGCGCCGCCCACCTCGATCACCCAGGTGTGCTCCGGAGCGAAACCGTCTCGCAGCCGCTGTCGCACCCGCTGCTCGTCGTACCGCCCGAGCCGTTCCAGATCCGCCCGCAGCACCACGGCCCGCAACTCGGCCACCGCCTCGACGTCCGCCACCGAAGCGGGCCGGATCTCCCAGTTCCCCATGACCGCCGGGGCTAGGCCTTCGGGTTCCAGTCCTCGGCGAGGAGGCCGAGGATCACCTCGTCCAGGAACTCCCCCAGCACCCACGCCGAGGAGCGCAGCACGCCCTCGCGCACGAAACCGTTGCTCTCGGCGGCGCGCAGCATCGCCGCGTTGTCGGCCAGCGTCTCGATCTGCATCCGGTGGAAGCCGCGCACGACGAAGCCGTAGTGGCACAGGGCCGCGACGACATCGGTCCCGTAGCCCTTGCCGCGTGCGGCAGGCAGCAGTCCCAACCCGATGTGCGCGGACCGGCTGTGGGTGTCGATGCCCCAGAACGTCGCGGCGCCGACGAGCGTGCCGCCCTCCAGCTCCACCACGGAGAACTGGACGCTGGTCTCCTTCGTGTCGTCCACGACGAGCCGGGGGTCCTTCGAGCCGGGCGTGATCGGCTTCCACGGCCCGCTTTCGGATCGCGAGCCGTTGACGACGTCGTCGTAGAGCTCGGTCCGCAGGATCGGGATGTCGTCCTCGTGCCGGGCCCTGAGCCCGACCTTGCCGCCTCTAAGCATGCGAGCTTCCTATCGGGCCTGACCGACCGGCTGCAAACGAATAAGCGATGCTGGAGGTTGATCGAGAGGGGCCATGACCATGCAGTGGAAGATCCACGGAGAACGTCCGATCTACGAGAACCAGTGGCTCAACCTCTGGTTCGCGGACGTGGAGACCCCAGACGGAAGCCGCTTCGAGCACCACGTGGTCAAGCTGCGGAACCTGGCCGTGACGGCCGTGGTCAACGACCGGCGCGAGGTCCTGATGATGTGGCGCCACCGCTTCATCACCGACACCTGGGCCTGGGAACTCCCGATGGGTCTCGTCGAGGCGGACGAGACGCCGGGCGAGGCCGCCGCCCGCGAGGTGCTCGAAGAGACGGGCTGGCAGCCGGGGCCGGTCAAGCCGCTCGTCTACGCCGAGCCGGCGGCCGGCATCACGGACTCCCAGCACCACCTGTTCCGCGCGGACGGCGCCACGTACACGGGACCGCCGACCGAGAAGAACGAGTCGGACCGCATCGAGTGGATTCCCCTGACGGACATCCGAGGCATGATCGACCGCCGCGAGATCGTCAGCAGCGGCTCCCTGGTACCCCTGCTCTATGTCCTGATGGACGAGGGAATCCGCTAACGCCGCGCCGCCCCGTCGCCCTCTGCTGCGGGTATCGGCCCCAGACGGCCGCCGGACGCCGATACATGAGGAGCGCGTAGCGATCTGCTGCGCCTGGGTGCTCCGCAGGGGGCTCTGGTCAACATTTGGTGCAGGTAGTCGCGCCCCCGACCCTGGACCAGGCCTCCAAGGGCCCGGATGCCCGGCGGGCCGGGGCCCGCCCCTCGTCTCATCGCTGAGAGACCCGTCCCTTCCCCTCTGGACCGTGCCGTTCTTTTGGGGGTTTCCCGGCAGTCTTTCGGCTTTCCGGGGCGGGACGGTCGGTCAAGGGTGGCCGAAGGCCATCGCGTAGCGACGCGACCGAAGGGAGCGCCCTTGAGGGACCGGCCCGACACGGAAGGACGATGGGACTGACGGGAAACCCCCAAACCGGCTGTGAGACCGCCCCAGGGGCTACCGCTCCCCACCCCCACCCCCTCCCCCAACCGGCAGAACACCCAGGTCAGCGCCAGCACCCCCGGCAACTTCGTTAGACAGGCGAATAGTTCCCCTACATAATCCTTAGACATGGGAAAGACTTACGAACGCATCGACGGACGCCTGCGCACCTTCATAGAGCAGCAGCCGGTCTTCTTCACCGCGACCGCCCCGCTGGCCGGCGACGGCACGGTCAACCTCTCCCCCAAGGGCCTCAAGGGGTCCTTCGCGGTGCTCGACGAGCAGCGGATCGCCTACCTCGACTTCGCCGGCAGCACCGCCGAGACCGTCGCGCACCTGCGGGAGAACGGCCGGATCACGGTGATGTGGTGCGCCTTCCAGGGTCCGCCCAACATCGTCCGCGTGCACGGCCGCGGCGAGCCCGTCTTCCGTGACGACCCGCGCTTCAAAGAGCTGCTCGCGCACTTCCCGGACATCGACCCCACCCAGCACGGCCTGCGCGCGATCATCGTGGTGACGGCCGAACTCGTCCGCGACTCCTGCGGTTACGGGGTGCCGTTCATGTCGTACGACGAGGACCGCGACCTGCACGGCCGGCGTTTCGCGCGCGAGGACGACGCCTCGCTGAGCGAGTACTTCGCCAAGAAGGAGCACATCGCGCAGAGCATCGACGGCCTGCCCGGCCTGCCCCTCCCCCTCCCGCCCGGCGACTTCTGAGCAACCGCCCCCACCACCCCCGGCCGCCCCCACCACCCCCGGCCGCCCCCACGCGCCCCGGCCGCGCCGAGCGCCCTCCTCCGGGGCGCTCGCGCCGCCCGGGTTCGCGCTCGGCGCGCCCCCGCGCGCGACCGGCGCGCCTGTTGCGCGCCGGGCCACAGGGTGTCTTGTTATGGATCCTGCGGTCGCCCCTCATGCATCATTGACGCGGGTAGTTCTTCATCTAAGTTTTCAGCTGCGACCGAAATCCTTCTGCTTCAACCCACATTCTGGCTGCGGAGGTTCGCGATGGCGGTACGGACACGCGTCCACCTCGTGCTGGTGCACGGTCTGTTCTCCTCCGCCAAGGTGTGGACGGCCTTCCACGCCCTCCTCACCACCGACCCCGAGCTGGCCGACTGGGTCAGCGTCCACCGCTTCGAGTACGACTCCCCGCTCGTCCGTCTGCGGCCCGACCGGCGGGTCGCGGAGACCGACGACGTCGCCGACCAGCTCGGCACCTTCCTGGAGACCGAGCTCGCCGAGGCCGAGCGGATCGTGCTGGTCACCCACAGCCAGGGCGGGCTGGTCGTACAGCGCTTCCTGGCAAGGAAGTTGTGGAACGGCGAGGGCGGGGAGCTGTCCCGCATCAAGCACTTCACGATGTTCGCCTGCCCCAACACCGGGTCCGGGTTCTTCCTCACCGTCCGCAAGTGGCTCAAGCTCTGGCGCAACCCCCAGGAGCAGCAGCTGCGCCCCTTCGACCGGGCCGTGACGGAGGCGCAGCGCACCGTCCTCAGCGCCGTCGTGCACGGGCGGGCGTACGGCGACCAGGAGTGCCCCATACCGGTGCGCGCGTACGGGGGTTCCGCCGACGAGATCGTGCCGCCCGTCGTCGCGCGCGGGGTCTTCCCCAAGGGCGGGGTGGTCACCGCCGACCACTTCTCCATCGTGCAGCCCGCCGACCGCGCCGCCGCCCCCTACAAGGCGGTCCGCGCCGCGCTGCTGGAGGCGGCGCACGGGCCGGCGGAGGGGCCCGCTGACGGGTCCGGGCTGCTCTCGCCCCGCTCCCCCGCCGAGGCGGCCGGGCGGCCCTCGCTGCCGCCGCCCGCCGCCGGGGAGCTGGACCTGACGCCGTTCCCGCCGCCGCCGTACGGGCCGCTGGAGGAGGGCAAGTTGAAGGGGCAGGAGCGGCTGAGCCTGGTCGCCTCGCTGCTGTCGGAGCAGGCCCGCCAGCAGGTGCACGTACTGTCCGGGCTGGGCGGGTCGGGCAAGACCCGGCTGGCGCTGGAGGTCGCGGACCGGGCGCAGCGGGCGGGGCACCGGGTGTGGTGGGTGTCGATGCCGGAGCTGAGCCTGCGCATGCGGATGATCGCCCGGGACCTCGGGGCCCCGTCGATCACGGTGGAGCGGGCCTGGCTGCGGGGCACGGCCATGGACCTGGTGTGGACGCTGCTGAACGCGTGCCCCGACCCCTGGGTGCTGATCTTCGACAACGCGGACGACCCCGAGCGCCTCGGCCCGCCCGAGGGCCAGGTCGCGGACGGCACCGGCTGGCTGCGCCGCCCGCAGAACGCGAAGGGAACGGTGCTGGTCACCAGCCGGGTGCGCCGCCAGCAGACCTGGGGCGAGACCAGCGCCGTCCACCACGTGGTCCCGCTCGGCGAGGAGGACGGGGCGTCGATGCTGCTGGAGCGGACGGGCGGCCTGGGCGGTACGAACGAGCAGGCGCGCCGGCTGTCGCAGCAGCTGGGCGGGCTGCCGCTGGCGCTGCGGCACGCCGCGGACGTGATCAAGGCGGTCAGCGAGAGCCGGATCTCCCTGGACAGCGACATCCGGGACTTCGAGACGTTCGGCCGGGCGGTCGCCGCGCGGGTCGACGCCGCCCCGGGCCAGGCGGGCCCCGACCTGAGCGAGCTGCTGGGCCGGGAGATCGTGGAGAAGGTCTGCGGGATCGCCATGGACCTGCTGAGCAGCCAGGAGCGGGCGCAGGCGGCGACCCTGCTGAAGATGTTCGCCTGCCTGAGCATCGCGCCGGTCCCCTACCGCTGCCTGCTCAGCGATCCGCCGCTCTCGCAGTCCCCGCTCTTCCCGGGGATCACCCCGGCGCGCACCTACGCGGCGCTCGCGGGCCTGGAGGAGTTCGGGCTGGTGGACTTCTACGAGCGCGAGGGCGTCGCCGAGCGCGACCTGGCCCACGTACTGACCCTGCACCCCGTGGTGCACGGGGTGCTGCGTGAGGACCGGGAGGTGCGGGACCGGCCCGCGGACTACTACGGGCTGGCGGTGCGGATGGTGCTCCAGGCCACCCACCAGCGCAATCCCGACCACCCGGCGAACTGGCCGCTGTGGGCGGCGCTGGCCCCTCACGCGCTGGAGGTGGGGCGGGCCTGCCTGCTGGGGGACCTGAAGCTGTCGGACCGCACGGTGCGCACCGATGCGCTGGAGCTTGCGCGGCTGACCGCCCGCTACCTGATAGCGACGGGGCTGCTGGGGCCGGCGCACGACCTGGTGATCCCGATGGTGGAGCGCTGCTCCTCCTTCGGCTTCGACGTCGACGACCGGGAGATCCTGGGGCTTCGGCACGAGCAGGGCCGCATCCACCTGGAACGGGAGCAGCTGCCGGAGGCCGAGCGGCTGCTGGCCCGGGTGGTGCTGGCGCGTACCCGGATCCTGGGCGAGAACCACGCCGACACCCTGGCCAGCCGGCACAAGCTGGCCCGCGCGATCAACGAGCAGGGGCGGGCGGCGGAGGCCGAGGAGATGCTGCGCTCCATCGTGGAGGCGGAGAACGAGGTGCGCGGCCCGGAGCACTACGACACCCTGGTGGTGCGCCACACCCTGGCCCGGGCAATGGGGGCGCAGGGCCGGAATGCGGAGGCGGAGGCGGAGGCCTGGCAGATCCGGGACATCAGTCGGCGCAACCACTGGCCGCCGTCGACGCCGGAGATCCTGCGGGTGCGGGAGACGCTGGCACACGCGCTGCTGGGGCAGGGCCGGGCGCAGGAGGCGGAGCAGGTGATCCGGGAGGCGCTGCGGGACGCCGCTCAGCCGCCGGACTCCTACATGGTGATGCGGCTGCGGCTCACCTTCGTGTGGGTGCTCCTGGGGATCGTGGGGCGTACGCCCGAAGCGGTGAACGAGCTGACGGCCCTGGTGCGCGACCTGAACCGGGTGGTGCCTTCGGAGCAACTGCTGTCGGTGCAGGCCAGGGATCTGCTGGAGAAGACCCGGCGGGAGATGCCGGGCTGAAACCTCCCTCTTTTCATACGAGTTGGGCGGAACTCCAACGGCCGGTGCGGGCTTGCGCGTAGCCTGACGTTGCCTCACCCTGTGTGACGCGTCCCACACCGAAATGCACGGAGGTCCGCCGATGACTGCTGTCCCGACCGATTCGAACGACGACCATTCCCTCAGATGGGGTGCTCCGGGGAGTGACCTGGAGCAGATGCAGGCGGAGGTCGGCCGGCGGATCGCGATGGAAGCGCTGGAGGCCGGACGGCAGGCACTGGAGCTCGACGCGAAGACCGCGTTCCGCGCGACCAGCGGGACGCATCCCGGATAGGTGCCATTGTTTTCTGTTGTCTTTCCGACGCCGGGGGGCGATCGAATGACGTCAGGGCAATCCTCAGGGCGAACCACTCAGAGTGCGTTACCGGCCCCACCGCACGATCCCTTCTTCCGCGCCGTGACCGCGCCGGCGTTCACCCACGAGCTGCTCGCCGGGCTGGCCGCCGGGCGGTACGCGGCGGTCCGGGTGCCTTCCTTCCTGCCGCGCGAGCGGTGTGACGAGGTGCTCGGCGCGCTGCGGCAGCAGGTGTTCGACTCGTACGGGAAGGCCCGCGTCGATCCGCCGGTGATGCGGTTCGGGGTGGGCGTCAGCGACCACATGGCGGACGGAGGCGTCGCCGACACCTACTGGAAGGCGCTGCAGGGGCACCACGAGGCCTGGCAGGGCCTGGGCCTGTCGTTCGATCCGTTCCGCACCTGCCGGGCGGCGCTCGCCGCGGCCTGGCCGGGCGGGGTGGCGGTGGGCCGCAGGGGCGGCGTGGAGATGGGCGACGGGGTGGCCCGGGAGCCGAACCAGGGGTTCCAGGTCCATTTCGACGATGCACTGCGCGAGTACGACGGTGACCTGCTCGACGAGCCGCTGATCGGGCAGTTCGCGTTCAACCTGTACCTCAGCGTGCCGCCCGAGGGTGGTGAGACGGTGCTGTGGAGGCACCGCTGGCAGCCCGAGGACGAGGCGCACCGGCTGTCGGCCCGGTACGGGTTCGACGAGGCGGTGGTGGCGGGTGCCGAGTCGATCGAGCTCGCCCCGGAGGTCGGCGAGGCGCTGCTGATCGATCCGCGGTTCTTCCACGCGGTCCGGCCCAGTCACGGGGACCGCAGGATCGCACTGGGGTTCGCGGTGGGGCTCGGTACGTCCGGGCAGCTGCTCACCTGGGCCTGACCGGGCCCGGGGTGCGGGCCCGCAGCCGTCCCGAAAAACGTCAACTCCCGTACACGTCACGGGTTTTGACGATCGGTGACGGGCCCGCTACGTTCGGGTGATGGACCTCTTGCGCTACGTGGCCTTCAGCACCGACCCGCTGGGCGGGAACCCGGCGGGTGTGGTGCTGGACGCCACCGGCATCGACGAGGCGACGATGGCCGCGGTCGCGGCGGACGTCGGCTACTCGGAAACGGCCTTCGCCGTGCCCCGCCAGGACGGGGCTCTGGACATCCGCTACTTCAGCCCGCAGACCGAGGTGCCCTTCTGCGGGCACGCCACCATCGCGACCGCCGTGGCGTACGCCCAGCGGCACGGTGTCGGGGACCTGCTGCTGCACACGCAGGCGGGCCCGGTCCCGGTGACGACCTCGGCCGGCCCGGACGGCGGCGTCGTCGCGACCCTGGTGAGCGTGGAGCCGCGTACGGAGCCCATCGCGGACGCCGACCTGGCGGAGCTGCTGGCCGCGCTGCGCTGGTCGGCGGCCGACCTCGATCCGGCACTGCCGCCCCGGACGGCGTACGCGGGGGCCTGGCACCCGGTGATCGCGGCGGCGAGCCGGGAGAGGCTCGCCGACCTGGACTACGACATGCCCGCGCTCAGCGGGCTGATGGCGCGCTGCGGCTGGACCACGATCACCCTGGTGCAGCGCGAATCGGCGGACGTCTTCCACGCCCGCAACCCCTTCCCGCCCGGCGGGGTGGTCGAGGACCCGGCGACCGGCGCGGCCGCGGCGGCCTTCGGCGGGTACCTGCGGAGCCTGGGCCTGGTCGAGCTGCCGGCCGTACTGACCGTCCACCAGGGCGTCGACATGGGCCGGCCGAGCCTGATCACGGTGGGCGTCCCGGCGGACCCGTCGGCCGGCATCGAGGTGACGGGCACGGCGGTCCCGATCTCCTGACCCCGGCCCTTGCCCCGGCCGGGCGGTGACCGGTGCCGCTCCGGCGGAAAGCCGGCCCGCTGGGCCGAACTCGGTCCCGGCGAGGCCGGACGGATGGCCCGGCGGGCCGGGCCGGGTAGGGCCGCCGGGGATCAGGGGCGGTCGGTGACCTCCAGGACGATTTCGATCTCCACCGGCGCGTCCAGGGGCAGGATGTCCATCCCCACGGCGCTGCGCGCGTGACGGCCCGCCTCGCCGAAGACCTCCACCAGCAGCTCGCTCGCCCCGTCGACCACCCCCGCCTGACGGGTGAACCCCGGCGCGGAGGACACGTACCCGACGACCTTCACCACCCGCACCACGGACTCCAGGGGGGCCACCGAGTCGGCGGCGGCCAGTGCCGCCAGCGCGCACTGCCGGCTCAGCTCCCTGGCCCGCTCCGGGGACACCTCGGCGCCGACCTTGCCGGTCAGGGTCAGCTCCCCGTCCGTCAGCGGGATCTGACCGGCGACGAAGACGTGGATGCCGCTGCGGACGGCGGGTACGTAGGCCCCCTTGGGGGCGCTCACCTCCGGCAGCCGTAATCCGAGCTCGGCTAGCCTTTCGCGGACGTCAACGCTCATGGCACCCCCTGGTGACCTCGACCTGACCTCGTCCTGCCTCGACGGCTCACACCATCGTCCCACCGCCCGGGGCCTCTTGGGGCGGGCTCCGCCCTTGTGGCCCCGCCGGGGCGGCGATCTGCTACCAGTCCAGCCGGTCCAGCGGGCGGCCGTCGGGGGCGATGCGCAGGTCGTGGTGGCCGTGGTCGAGGTCGATGATGCGGATGTGGTCCGGGTCGGGCCAGTTGGCTTCGAGTACGCCCTTGGTGAAGTCGAACTCCGGGTCGGGCCGGTACTCGGCGACCGGCCAGCGGCGGGCCGTCGGGAAGGTCCCCGCGTCGATGTGGATCCGCCAGACCGGGTCGGTCAGCGCCGAGGTCTGCTCCACGACCAGCCGGCGGGCCGAGCCGTCCGGTGCGGGGACGTCCCACTCCAGCATCGGCATCGGGTCGGTGACCACCCCGTACGCGGGGACGGCGAGCGCCCCGAGGACCACCGCCCCGGCCAGCCCCGCCCCGGCCGCCCTGCGCACGTCCGGGCGGCGCGAACGCAGCAGGGCGGCCCCCGCGAGCGCGAGGACCGCCAGGCCCGCCAGGAGTACGGGGTGGTTCAGGTCGGCCAGCAGGGCCGGGCCGCCGGGGTGTTCGTACAGCGGGGCGGCGACCGCGGTGGCGGCGAGGGCACCCGCCAGGGCGACCAGCCCCCACCCGGCGGCTCTGAAGGTGTCCATGACCCCGCACCCTAACGCCGGGCTCCTCAGGCGGGCTGGTTGGCCCAGGTCCAGCCCCGCAGGCTCGGGTCGGTGAGGGTGCCGGCGAAGGTGGCGTGCGCCGCCTCCTCGGTGGTGCCGGGCGGCGGGGTCAGCCGCAGGGACACCGTCCCGCCGGGGAACTCGGGGGCGTAGCCCCAGTCCGCCGGCAGTAACGAGAGCAGCCGCACGGCCGCCAGCTCCGGCGCCGCACCCTCGGGGCCGCGGCCGTCCGGGGCGACGACGAAGTGGTACGTGGTGGTGGTGCGCATCGGGGTCTCCTGGCGGGTCATCGGGGGCCCGGCGCGAGGAACGGCAGACCGGGGCCAGCATCGCCCAGCGCGGCCTCGACCGCGAGGAGGACACCGGCCGAACCCGTCGCGAGGTCGGCGGACAGGCGCAGGGTGTGGTCGCCGAAGAAGGCCAGGTGTCCGTCACAGCGCACCGCGTGCCAGCCGAGGGCGTCCAGGTGGCGCAGGACGGCCCGGTCGGTGGCGGCCGAGCCGTCGTGCAGGTGGCGCAGGGCCAGCAGGGCGCCGGCCCGGCCGTGGAAGAGCCCGGCGTTGAGCATGAAGGACGGGCCGGCCTGCTCGCGCAGCACGTCCCGGGCCCGGACGAACTCCGGCTCGGGCAGCAGGCGCGCCACCTCGTGCAGCACCATGGCGAGGCCCGAGCCGCCGAAGGCCAGGAACGGCACGTTCCAGGCGGCGTCCTCGGAGCCCGCGGGATCGCTGTCCTCGGACCAGCCCGCCTCCGCGAGGTCGTGGCGCAGCAACTCGCCCGCCACGTGGAGGTACTTGGGCTCGCCGGTGGCTTCGTGCAGCCGCAGCATCAGCAGCGCCCCGCCCGACGCGCCGCGCAGCAGCCCGGGCCGGGGGCGGCCGGCCACCCCGCCCGGCGCCTGGTCGGCGATGAGCGCGGCGATCCGGGCGGCCTCGTCGGTGTCACCGAAGTGCAGGTGGGTCAGGCCGATGCCGGCGAGCCCCCCGAAGAGGCTGTGGTCGACGTCCTCCAGCGGGGCCCGGCGGACCCGGTCCAGTACGGCGGCGGCCTCGTCGGCGCGGCCGAGCCGGGCCAGGGCGTAGGCGACGCCGCTCAGCCCGTCGTAGAAGCCGGGGCCCATGTCCCCGGCGCGGGCGGTGGCGTCCGTCAGCCAGGACAGGTGCTCGTCGGCGGGGGCGTGCCCCAGCTCGGCGAGCGTCCACAGCACGCCGGCCGCGCCGTAGGCGAAGGTGGCTCCGCCGCCGGGTACCGAGAACTGCTCGACGTCGCCGGGGAAGAGCCGGTCCTCGCGCTGCGGTGTGGCGCTGGCCAGCAGGTCCTCGGCGAGGGTGGTGCGCAGCGCGGGCCAGCTGCCGGCGGTGGGCGCGGTCCACAGGGGCCCGGGGGCGGGGTCGGGGAGCTGCCCGGGGTGCGGGTCGGGGCCGAGGTCGGCCAGGACCTGCTCGGCGAAGCCGGGGGGCACCGGGAAGTGCTCGGTGACCAGGCCGATCAGCTGGTCCACCTTGGCCGGGGACCAGGTGGCCATGACCGTCAGCGGCAGGAACACGCCGATCCGGATGCAGCCGAGGGCGTACCGGTCGACGGCGGTGCCCTTGTAGCCGGCGGGTGCACGGAAGCCGGGGGCACCGATGACCTGCGCGGATTCCGACTCTGCGGGGGTGGCGGTCTCCAGGTCGATGAAGGAGACGGTGTCGTCGGGCCGGATCAGGATGTTGTTGGGGTGCAGGTCGCCGAAGACCACGCCCTTGGCGTGCATGGCCGCGACGCCCCGCTCCACCTGGTCGACGATCTTCAGCGCCCAGTCGGCGTACTCGGCGTACGCGCCCTCGGTGCGGTCGCCGCTGACGAGCGGGTTGCGGCTGAGGAGCTCGCGGGCGAGCGGCTTGCCGTCGACGTACTCGCGGGCCAGGAACCAGTGCTCGTTGCCCTTGCGGTAGTCGACGATCGGCGGGACGCAGTCCAGGCCGGAGAGCTTGTCCAGCGCCCAGTGCTCGCGCTGGAGGCGGGCCACCGCGTCGGCGCCCTCCTCGTCGAGGCCGGCCAGCGGGCGGGCCTCCTTCAGCAGGACGGTGCCGCCGTCGCGGGTGTCGGTGGCCTGGTAGACGCCGCCGCCGTTGGAGAAGTGCAGGGCCTTCGTGGCGCGGAACGGGAAGTCCTGGAGGGTGGCCGCGTTGCGGGCGGCGAGGGCCTCGCCGAGGAAGGCGGGCAGCTCCACCCAGGACGGCGGCCGGAAGGACGGGCCGCGCACGTCGGGCACCAGCCGGCCTTCGGGGTCCTCGATGCAGTGCACGAGCTCGCCGGTCTCGGAGCGGCCGAGCCGGGAGACGAAGCCGCCGTAGCGGACGTACAGCGGGCCGGAGCGCCAGCGCAGGTCGCTGAGGATGGTGGGGCCGCTCTCCCCGTCGAGCAGGTCGCCGAGTCCGCGCAGGATCCGCTCCAGCTGGGCCTCGTCACCGGGGTAGACGGTGAAGAACTTGCCGCTGCTGCCGCGGTCGCCGTACTTGCTGTTGCGCATCTTGAGGATGCCGGCGCTGCGGATGAACTTGAAGGTGACCCGCTCGGCGACGCAGAAGTCCCAGACGAGGTCGAGGACCCGGTCGGCGTTCTCCAGGGTGGCCGACACGTGGATCTTCCAGCCCTGGCCGGGGAGCACGGTGCCGGGCGGGGTCATCAGCAGCCAGTGCGTGTTGTCGTTGCGCGTCCAGCCCTCGGGGAGGGGGCCGGTCACCGCCGGGAAGACGCTGGCGTCGGCGGCGGCGGTGGCCGGCACGTCGTAGAACGGATTGCCGGGCTGGCAGTAGTTCATGTAGCGAAGGTCCATGGTGCTCTCCGTTCGTGACAGGAGGGACAGGAGGGGCAGGAGGGGAAGGCGGGGCAGGAGGGGAAGGCGTAAGGGCGCTACCGGCGCCAGAGCGGGGCGACGTACTTCGTGTACAGCCACTCGCCCAGCGGGAGTTCACCGAGGTCGACCTGCGCCGCTCCGACGCGGTCGGCGGGGGCCCGGCCGACGGTCAGCGGGAGGCTGACCACGGGCATGCGCACCGGGGTGGCGGCCACCGGGAAGAAGGCCGACATGGGCGCGGTGGTCTCGGTGCGGGTCGTCGCGGCGACGCTCGCGGTGCCGGTCTGCTCGCGGGTCATCAGTCCGGCCCGGTAGAAGCGGACCGCGGAGTCCGGACGGACCGAGGACAGGTCGGCGGTGTTCGGCAGGACCAGCTCGACGCGGCCCCCGTCGTGGGCCACGTACCCGGCGGCGACGGTGTACGGCGCCTTGACGAGGACCAGCGCGGCCCCGGCGGCCCCCGTGAGGAGCACGGCCGCGGCGATGACGCGCCACAGCGGGGCACCGGCGGTGCGGCCCTCGGCGGCGAGCTTGGTGAAGCCGAGGCCGAGGCGGTAGACGAGGTAGCAGATGGCCATCAGGACGGTGCTGGTGCCGACGGCGCCGAGCCGCTGGAGCAGGTCGGACCACAGGGTCAGGGCGCCGGCGATGACGTAGAGGGGGAAGGCCATGCAGGCCAGTCCGAAGGCCACCGCCCAGCGGCGGGCGCCCAGTTCGCGTTCGTAGCCGCGGCCGCCGAAGAGGATCTTGGCGAGGAAGCGGCGGGCGTCGGTCATGGCCCGGTCGCGCAGGTGCGGGACGTCGAGGTGGCTCATCAGGGCGATGTAGCCGTCGAGCTTCACGAAGGGCAGCAGGTTGACGACGCCGCTGAAGTAGGTGGCGACGGCGAAGACGAGGACGGCGTCGCGCAGGTCCGAGGGGCCCAGGAACAGGGCGCTCAGGGCGGCGGCCCCGGCGATCACGGTCTGCGTGGCGATGCCGGCGAGGGCGACCCGGACGCGCTGTTCCTTGCGGGAGAGCCGCCAGCCGTCGGAGACGTCGCAGAAGAACGCGGGCGACATGTAGAAGAGCATGAAGCCCATCCGGCTGGGCCGGCCGCCGTAGTACGTGAGGACCGCGCCGTGGCCGACCTCGTGGACGGCGGTGGTGGCGAGGACGCCGGCCATCACGCCGAAGTAGGCGTAGAAGGGGAGCGGCCTGCCGAGCGCGGCGTCCACCTCGGGGCCCAGCAGCGCGAGGGCGAGGATCCCGCCGAGGACGAACAGGGCGGCGAAGGCGGCCGAGGTGCGTCCGGCGAGCAGCCGGATCACGGGGGCGAGGCGGGCCAGGACCCGCTCGGGGTGCAGCACCGTGAACTGGAGGGTCATCGGCGGGACGAAGCGGAACCAGGTGCTTCGGCGTTCGGCGGGCTTGCCGTCGTCGAGGACCTTGGAGTCGGCGAGCTTGTGCACGGCGGTGCCGACGTGCTGCGCGGTCCAGGGCGGGCCGAGGACCTCGGCGAGGCCGGTGTGGTCGAGGGAGCCGTCCATGGCCCGGACCAGGCGCGCCATGTCGGGCTGGAGGCGGAAGTGCTGGTGGCTGCCGCGCTGGAGGACCCAGGGGGCGCCGCTCTCGATGGGCTCGTGGATCTCCACGTTCGCGGCGATGCGCGGGCGTTCCAGGAGTGCGGGGTCGAGGTCGTCCGCGGCGGTGGCGGCCGGCTTGGGGGCCGCCTTCCGGATGAGCGTCTTGGTGGACATGTCTGGATCACCCTTGGATGACGTCGCGGGAGAGCAGCAGCTGGCGGGCGGCGGTCCCGGCGGCGGCGAGCCAGCCGGCGAGTACCAGGAGCGCGAGCGGTACGGAGAGCAGCTCGGGCTTGCCGTCGAGGTAGACGGAGCTCATCGCGATGGTGGGCAGGTAGGCGGCGACCTTCGGGGCGATCTCCTGGAGGCCCGGCTCGACGAGGAGGGTGAGCGCGATGACGGTGACGACGGTGGCGAGCTGGCTGCGGACGATCCAGCCGAGGAGCGCGCCCCAGGGGGCGGCGATCACGTTGACGGTGATCACGCCGAGGACGATCCGGGTGGTGTGGCCGGTCCAGTCGCCGTCGTAGCCGAAGTGGCCGGGGAGGGTGAACGCGCACAGCACGGCGAGGGCGGCGGCGAGGAGGCCGTTGAGGAGTCCGGCGGCGGTGGCGACGAGGGCCTTCGCGGACAGCAGGCGCAGCCGGCCGCCGCTGAGCAGGACCGAGCGGGCGATGGCGCCGGAGTTGTACTCGCGGGTGACGAGGATGCCGCCGAACACGGCGGACATCAGGAAGGTCATCATCCACGCCTGGGCCATGTCGTCGGTGACGGTGGCGGCGGTGCTCTTGCCGAGGGCGATGGCCTCGTCGCCCGTGGAGGCGTACCCGAAGCAGGTGAGGAGGGACATGAAGATCCCTGCGGTGGCGAGGATCAGCCAGGTGCGGCCGGTCCAGGCCTTCATCCACTCGCCGGCGAGGACGTTACGCATGGGTCAGCCTTTCGGTGCGCGCGGCGGTGTCGGCGTCCCCGTCCACCAGCGAGAAGAAGCGGTCCTCCAGGCGCTGGGCGCCGTCGGAGGTGAGCTCGGCGAGGGAGCCGGCGAAGCGCAGGGTGCGCTGGATGACGACGACGTCGTCGACGGTCTGCTCGACCTCGGCGAGGAGGTGGCTGGAGACCAGGACGGTGCGGCCTTCGGCGGCCAGGGCGCGCAGGGTGTCGCGCAGCCAGCGGATGCCGTCCGGGTCGAGGCCGTTGGCGGGCTCGTCCAGGATGAGGAGTTCGGGGTCGGCGAGCAGTGCGGTGGCGAGGGCCAGGCGCTGCTTCATGCCGGTGGAGTAGCCCTTGGCGGCGCGGTCGGCGCCGTCGGCGAGGCCGACGCGGTCGAGGACCTCGTCGACGCGGGTGTTGGAGACGCCGAGGGTGCGGGCCCAGATCCGCAGGTCGCGACGGCCGGAGGCGCCGGGGGTGGGGCCGATGCCGTCCATGCAGACGCCGACGCGGCGGGCGGCGTCGGGGAGTTCGGTGTAGGGGTGGCCGAAGACGGTGGCGGTGCCGGAGGTGGGGCGGACCAGGCCGAGCAGCATGCGCAGGGAGGTGGACTTGCCGGCGCCGTTGCGGCCGAGCAGTCCGGTCACCCGGCCGGGGCGGACCTCGAAGGTCACGTCCTGCACGGCGGTGAACGGGCCGAACTCCTTGGTGAGGCCCGAGGCGCGGACGACGCCGGCGGCGCTCATCGCTTGCCCGCGGCGACGTTGGCGCCGACCTTGGCGGCGCAGGCGACGAGACCGATGCCGATGACCGACATGACGGCGACGAGCGCGGCTCCGGTCAGCTGCGCGTTGGCGACGGCCAGTGCCAGCGCGAGCAGCGCGGCGGTCGTCCCCAGCTGTCCGTTCGTCCCCTTGCGGGGGTTCTCCTTCGGCATGTTGGCTCCCTCTTCCTTCTGCTCTGTGCGTGTGGTGCGTGATCCGGTGCAGGGGGGCCCGCGGCGGTGGCTCTCGCCACCGCCACGGGACCAATTGACCCTGGGGGACCGGGAGTCCGGTCCGCTGCGATCGGGGCAGCCGGTGCGGCTACCGGTGTGATCAGGTGGCGAGCGTGGCGCTCGCGACGGCGACGCCGCTGATGACCAGGCCCTGCTTGAAGCCGGACCAGAAGGACGGGGCCTCCATGGCCTCCAGCTCCTGCATGCCGAGCTCCAGGCTGTCGGTGGCGAGGTCCTGCTTCACGATGTCCTGCATGGTGTTCTCCTGTGTCCGTGTGGGTTGTTGCGGTGGTGGGAAGGCGTACCGCCGTGCGCGGTACGGGCTTCTCAGGTGGCGATGAGGGCCGCGGAGGCGACGTACGAGCCGTAGCCCGCCGCGGAGGTGACGAC
>NZ_JBVJWV010000012.1:81823-98332 GCF_055602105.1 Streptomyces sp. NPDC037421 | reverse complement strand
ACGCCACACCGGCGCTGACGCCGATACCGGTCCACCAGCCCGGGGCCTCCATGGCCTCGAGCTCCTGCATGCCCAGCTCCAGGGCGGGGAAGGTGTCGATCGCGTTGTCCTGCATGGGACGTTCTCCTTTTTCCGTGTGGCGTGTTCGGTGAGAGGTGCGGGGTGTACCGCCGTGCGCGGTACGGGCTTCTCAGGTGGCGATGAGGGCCGCGGAGGCGACGTACGAGCCGTAGCCCGCCGCGGAGGTGACGACCACACCGGCGCTGACGCCGATACCGGTCCACCAGCCCGGGGCCTCCATGGCCTCGAGCTCCTGCATGCCCAGCTCCAGGGCGGGGAAGGTGTCGTTCGCGAGGTTGTCCTGCATGAGAGGTACTCCTGTTCGGCAAGGGTTGATCAGGGCGTGCTCTGTGCGTGGGATGTGGTCTCCCGTCCGCACCTCGCGGCGGTGCCTGCGGGTGCGGAAGCTTGTGGTGTCAGGCCGCGGCGGCGTCGGCCAGCAGGCCGTACACGTCGTCGGCGCGCAGACCGCCGAGCATCGGCAGTCCGGCGCCCCAGGCGCGGACGGTGCGGTGCGCGATCCCGGCGAGCCGCTCGGGGCCCGCGCTGATGCCGCGGTCGATCCCCCAGGAGTCGACGAGGGCTTCGATGCCCGCCGCCGGGTCCGCGGGGAGGTTGTCGGGGTCGGTGGCCCGCAGCCGGGACCACAGCCGCCGGAGCCTGTCGGCCGAGCCGAGCCGCGCCTCGCCGGCGCAGATGGCCCGCCACAGGTGCGGCAGGATCGCCGCGACCGCGGTCATCTTGCGCACTCCGAGGGCGGAGGACAGCTCGTTGGCGATGAGCCAGCCCTTGACCGCGTACAGGTCGCGGCCGAGGTGGGCCCATTCGGCGTGGCTGAGGCCGCTGAGTTTGGCGATCTCCAGCCGCAGCCGGTCGTCGGTGGGGCGGCCGGCGCGGCGCGCGTCGCGCACCTCGTGTCCCAGCAGCACCAGTCGTTCGGCGATGGTCTCCACCAGCGCGTCCTCGGTGGGCAGGTCCCCGTGGTCGCCGACGTACGGGCTGACCACGCGGTGCAGTGCTTCGAGGACCCCTTCGGCGACGAGTTCGTCGTCGAGGGTGGCGGTGGCGACCGGGTCCAGGACGGCTGCCCTGGGCCGCAGCGCGGTGCCCATCACCAGCCGCTTGCCCTGGCCGGGGTAGCCGAGGCAGGCGACGCCGCTGGATTCGGTGCCGGTGCCGACCGTGGTGGGGACGGCGACCAGCGGGAGTCCGTGCCGGGTGGTGTGGCCGAGGACCAGCAGTCCGCTGCGCTGCGGCACCGTGAGGCGGGCGTACGCGTCGGGGTTGGTCCGGATCAGGGCGGCCAGCTTGACCTGGTCGAGGAGGGAACCCCCGCCGATCCCGACGAGCAGTTCGGCGTCCGCGACCCGGCCGGCGAGCGCGGCCACCGATTCCAGGTCGCCGGGGCCGGACAGCTCCAGCACCGTCGTCTCGTACCGGTCCCCGGCGAGCAGGGTCCGGATCCGGGCGGTGACCGGGGCGGCGGCGACCGCCGCGTCCACGAGGACGGTGATCCGCCGCTCGGGGCGTCCGGTGAACCAGGCGCCCAGGCTGTCGCAGCCGATCAGCTGCTGTGCCGGGGCGTGCCAGCCGGCGCTCACGCCAGGGCCTCCGCCACCGGGGCGGCGGTCCGTGCCAGGTGGAGGTCCAGTCCGGCGGTGACGCAGGCGAGCAGTTCGGTGAGTTCGGCGTCGGTGCAGGTGAGGGCGGGGAAGAGCTGGATCCCGTTCACCCCGGGGTGGACGATGGCGCCGGCGTCCCGGATGGCCCGGACCAGGGCGTGCACCTGGTCCTGCGGGAAGGGGGTGCCGTCCGGGTCGCACAGCCGGACGGAGCGGAAGCAGCCGAGGCCGGTGGTGGCCGCCACCCGGGGGTGGGTGGCGACGAGTGCGTCGAGTTCGGTGTCGAGCCGCTCCGCCAGCCGCCGGCCGAGGGCGACCGCGTCGAGGCGGCGCATCTCGTCGAGGGTGGCGGTGATGGTGGCGCAGGTGACGGGGGTGCCGGCCTGGGTCTCGCCGTGGGTGAGCATGGCGCCGGCGTCGGTGAAGGCCTGCGCCACCTGGCGGGAGGCGATGACGACGGCGGCGGCGCTGGTGCCGTTGGTGAGTCCCTTGGAGGAGACGAGCAGGTCGGGCTGTTCGGCCCACTGCTGGGAGGCGAAGAGGCTGCCGGTGCGGCCGAAGCCGGTGGCGACCTCGTCGGCGACCAGCAGGAAGCCGTGCTCGCGGCGCAGCCGCAGCAGTTCGTCGAGGTACTCCTCGGTGAGGGGTACGGCGCCGCTGCCGAGGACCGGTTCGACGACGACGGCGGCGATCTGGGCGCCCTGGCGGGCCATGAGCGCGTTCAGCTCGGCGGGGTCGTTGGGGGCGACGTGGCGGACGAACCGCTGGTCGACCCCGTACAGCTGCTGGCCGAGGTCGTCGCCGGTGAGGGCGAAGCTGCCGAAGGTGAGGCCGTGGTAGCTGCCGCGCAGGCCGACGACGACCTTGCGGCGCGGCTCGTCGCGCAGTGCGTGGTAGTGCCGGGCGACCTTCATGACGAGGTCGTTGGCGGCGCCGCCGGAGGTGGAGAACAGCACCCGGCCGTAGTGTGCGGGGCCGGCCGCTTCGACGAGGGCCTCGGCGGCGCGCCGGGCGTAGGCGTTCTCGTAGCGGAAGACGGAGAGGTACGAGGCTTCGCGGAGGGCTTCGGCGGCGGCGCGGGCGATCTCCTCGTTGCCGTAGCCGATGTTGGTGTTCCACAGGCCGCTGGAGCCGTCGAGGAGTTCGCGGCCGTCGGCGAAGCGGACCCGTACGCCGTGCGCGGAGACCGCGCAGGTGTCGTCACGGCCCTGGTCCTGCGGTGCGGTCAGGGACGGCCACAGCGGGTGGTGGCCGGGGGGCGTCGTGGTGTCGTTCACTGGGTCACCTCCGTTTCGAGCAGTACGTCGTGGTGGCGCTCGCCGACGGCGGGCAGCGGGTGCCGGGACAGGACCGAGAACCCGGCGGCGGCCAGTTCGGCCTCCAGGAGCGCGGCGGGCAGGACGCCGATGGTGGTGGTGCACACCTGCACGGGGCCTTCGTCGCCGAGGCCGGCGGGGAAGAGGGTGACGGTGCGGCTGCCGGAGTCGGGCGTCCAGTGTTCGAAGAGGCGGTAGGCGCGGCCGCTGTCGGTCACGATCTCCATGTCGACCTCGGCGGGGCCCTCACCGGTGGCGGCCATGTCGACCGTCGAGAGCAGGAACCGGCCGCCGGGCTCCAGGTGTTCGCGGACGGCCCGGTAGAGGCCGACGCGTCCTTCGGCGTCGAGCAGGGAGATCGTGGTGGTGCCCAGCACGATCGCGCCGAAGCGGCGGCCGAGGTCGAAGTCGCTCATGTCGGCCCGGACGGGCAGGCAGCGCTCGCGCAGTGCGGGCGGGACGGCGGCGAGCCGCTCGTCGAGCAACTCCAGCATGTAAGAGGAGAGTTCGAGCGCGGTGACCTGGCGGCCCAGCGCCAGCAGGGGCAGCGTGAGGCGTCCGGAGCCGGCGGCCAGGTCGAGCACGTCGCCGGGGATGCGGCGGACCAGGGCGAGCAGCTCGCGCACCTCGTGGGTGCCGGTGCCGGCGAGGTCGTGGTAGACGGAGGCGCCGACCGCGTCGTACAGGTCGCACAGCACGGCCCGGTCGCCGAGGGAGGCGAGGAGTTCACCGGCACGTCCGGGGACGTCGGCGGGGGTGGGGACGCGGTGGCCCGCGTCGGACATCGGCTTGGCGGTCGTCATCGTCGTCATCGTCGTCATCGTCGTCATGGCGGTCAGTGCCCCGCCGTCACGAGTTCGCCGGCCCGCAGGGTGACCCCCGCGTCCTCGAAGTACGCGGCGACCTGCTCCAGGCCCGCCCGGTCGGCGTAGGAGGCTCCCGCCTCCACCGAACCGGTGACCAGCAGTACCTCGGCGAGGCCCGCGGCGACCGGGTCGAGTCCGAAGGTGCGCCCGCTCGCCGGGTCGTGGACGAAGGCGTGCTCGCCCGACCACAGCAGCAGCGGCAGCAGCGCCTCGGCGGTGTCCGCGGCGGCGTCGGCCGGGACCGAGGCCGCGGCGGTGCTCAGCCGTCCGCCGAACCCGGAGACCCGTACGTCGGCCAGGCCGCGGCCCCGCAGGTCGCGGACGGCGCCGACCGCGGCGAGGTAGCGCCCCAGCCAGGGGCGTTCCGCGGCCGGTCCGCCGTCGGCGGCGGCCTCGAGGAGCCAGCGGGTGTCGAGCTGCTCCAGCGTGTCCTCGCCGAGGACGCCGAGCCGGGCGCCGCCCGGGGTGGTGGACAGGAAGCCGTCCTGGTCGGCGTACAGGCGGCAGCGGGGGCCGTCGCCGGCCGGGCCCGCGCCGAGGGCGGGCAGGTCGGCGAGCTGGATGACGGGGTTGGTGAGGAAGTCGGGGAAGATGCCCGCCTGCCGGGCCTGGTCGGCGTCGGCGAGGTAGGCGTCGAGGTCCATGTCGTCGGCGACGCGGATCAGCGTCGGGCCGACCACGGACATGTAGGCGCTGACGCCGTAGTTCTGGATCTGGAGGTAGAAGTCCGTGCCGAGGGAGCATTCCAGGCCGGGCTCGCTCAGCGATCCCTCGTAGCCGGCGACGACGGGGCCGTCCGGAATTCCCGCGTCGGGGGTGTGGCCGGGGGCGAACACCACGGAGTGCGGGCCGACGAGGTCGGAGCCGAGCAGCGTGGAAAGGTGGTCCGGATTCTCCAGGACGACCGTCGCGGAGCCCGTCGCGGAAAGCTCCGCTCCCGGCTTTCCGGTACCCCAGAGCATCAGATGCCGTTTGATTCCCGCCATGACTCCCCCTTCAAGGAATGCGAAGCAATTCGAAGCGATTCGGTGGACGCGTTGGACGCGTTGGACGCGGTGGCGCGGTGGACGCGTTGGCGCGGTGGACGCGTCGGACGCGTCGGACGGACTCCGGCCGGTGCCGGTTCAGGGCACGCCGGATCGGGGCCCGGCCGTGATGGGGCCGGACCCGGAGGTTCCGGGGTCAGGCCAGGGCGGACAGAATCGTCCTGAGTTCTTCGGAGGCCGCCTGCGGGCCGTGGCAATTGGCCACGCCGGTGACGTTCAGGACGACTTCGTCGACGCCCGCCTCCTCGTACTCCTTCAGCTGTGCGACGAGTTCCGTGATGTCGCCGCTGAGGAATCCGCGCCCTTCGACGAGGGCGCGCGCGTCCAGCTCCCGGTCCGTGCCGGTGATGGCGATCCCGGACTTGCGCAGCATGTCGATGTAGTGCGGAAGTCCCAGGTGCGCGGAGTTGCTGGCCAGCGCGATCTCACCGGCCGTGCGGTCCTTCCTGGCGAGCGCCAGCGGCACCATCGCCGTCAGCCTGGGCACCGGCCGGCCGGCCTTCGCCGCGCCTTCGCGCAGCGCCGGCAGGACGGTGTCCCGCAGGTAGGCGGCCGGGGTCAGCCAGGTGATCGCCACGTCGGCGACCTCTCCGGCGAGCCGGGCCATGGCGGGCCGCAGCACGCCGAGCCCGATCTCCACCGGGGCGGAGGGGAAGGGCGCGAGCTGCGCGTCGCAGGTGACGTACTCGCCCGCCATCCGTACGTGCTCCCCGGCCAGCAGGCCGCGCACGGCCGTCAGGTACTCGCGGGCCGCGGTCAGTGGACTGCGGTACGGGGCCCCGCGCAGGGCCTGCTGGAGGGAGGGCGCCCCGGGGCCGAAGCCGGCGGTCACCGGCTGCCCGGTGGCCAGGGCCAGCGAGCGGGCCTGGAGCGCGGCCTCGTAGGGGTGGCGCAGCGGCATGAGCGTCACGCCCAGCCCGGTCGGGACCCGGAAGCCGGCTCCCGCGGCGTGGACGAACCCGTGGTGGGGTTCGACCATCAGGGACTGTCCTTGCCAGAGCCGCTGCGCCTGGGTCCAGTGGACGAGGCCGGCGTAGGGAAGGATCTGTTCCGGCCGGGTCGGCAGGAACGGTATGAGAACCGAGTAGGCGGTCATGGTGTCGCTCCCCTCTCTTCCTTCCTCGTTCTGTCGTTCTGTCGGTTAAACCCAGTCAAAGGTTTCGCGCCGGTCGACGGGGGGCTTGCCCTTGCCGCCGCACTTGCCGAAGTCGATCTCGTCGAGTTCCACGACGGAGAGGAAGCAGCGGGCCTTGTCGGCGGCCGGAGCGGACGCGGTGAGCGAGTCCTGGGCCGGCGGGTGGATGAAAGGCCCGGAGAAGGTCAGTCCGGCCGCGACCGCGAATCCCGCGATGACCGAGGCGATTCGAGTGCGCCCGCCGAGCTGGTTCTTCTTCATCGTTTCCCCCTGTGTGGATCGCCGTTGTTCCGACACGGAGAACATTGCCGAACTTGCGACTCGCGTTCGAGCGATTCCGGACGCAGCTTCCTGCGTCGGTGTGTGCAACAAGCTGCACGGATGGTGGAACCAAGACCGGTGGGAACGCTTCCGTTACCCATGGTCAGCAGGTGTCGGCGTTCGTATGATCAGCCCACCGTGCTGACCACACGGGGCACCATCACAAGGGGGAACCATGCACGCCGGAAGCCTCATCCACTTGGGGATGTCAGCCGAGGACGAAGACCTGTACAGATGCCTGCTCCGCCTCACGGAGGGCACGCCCCCCGCACTGGCCGAACACCTCGGGGCGCCGGTTGCCGAGGTGGAGGAGTGGCTGGCACGGCTGGAGTCGATGGAGCTGACCTCCCTGGCCGACAACGGCAGCATCCGGCCGGCCCCGCCCGCGATCGCCGTGCAGCGGCTGATCGACCTGCGGCTGCGGGAGCTACAGGAGGAGCTGCGGCGGGTGGCGGCCGAGCAGCGGGTGGTGGAATCGCTGCTGGCCGAGCGGGACGCGGTACGCCCGGCCGTGCGCGAGGCGTCGGAGCGGCCGGCCATCGAGCGGGTGGAGGGGACGCCCAACGTCCGGGCGGTGATCGACGAGCTGACCTTCTTCACCCGGGAGGAGGGGCTGACCACGCAGCCGCACGGGGCGCTCAGCGCGGCCAGCATCGAGGCGTCCCGGCCGCTGGACGCCCGGATCCTGCGGCGGGGCATCAAGATGCGCACGATCATGCGCCCGGCGGCGGTGGAGGACGCCCCGACGCTGGCCTACCTCCAGGAGATCTCGGCGATGGGGGCGGACATCCGGATCTCGGACAAGCCGCTGGAGCGGATGCTGGTCTTCGACCGGGCGGCGGCGCTGACCCCGATCGACCCGCAGAACCCGCGCCTGGGGGCGCTGGTGATCCGCGAGACGGGGCTGGTGGCGAACCTGGTGTCGCTGTTCGAGCGGATGTGGTCGGACTCGGTGCCGCTGGCGGAGGCGGTCGCGGCGCGGCAGGGCCCGGAGGGCGGGCTGAGCGAGATCGAGCGCAAGGTGCTGGCCACCATGTACCAGGCGGAGAAGGACGAGAGCGGAGCCCGCGAGGTGGGCGTCTCGGTCCGCACGTACCGCAAGTACGTGGCGGACCTGATGCAGCGCCTGGGCGCGACGAACCGCTTCCAGGCGGCCCTGCTGGCCCGCGACCACGGCTGGATCTGAGGCGCCGGCCCGTACCGGCTCCGGACCTCTTAGCCTGGGCGGCATGACCGACACCAGCAGCGAATTCCACGAGGTCCTGCACTCCCTGCGGGTGTGGGACGTCCCGCTCCCCGGCTTCGACCCGGCGGCCGCGCCCGGCACGCCGGTGGAGCTGTTCCGGGAGTGGTTCCTGCACGCCGCGCGGGCGGGGCAGCCGGAGCCGCACACGATGAGCCTGGCCACGGTGGACGCCGGGGGGCGGCCCGACGCGCGCGTGCTGATGCTGCACGACGCCGACGGGCGGGGCTGGCACTTCGCCTCGCACTCCACGAGCGCCAAGGGCCGCCAGCTGGCGGGCCGGGCGGACGCGGCGCTGGTCTTCTACTGGCCGTCGGTGGCGCGGCAGGTGCGGATCCGGGGCCGGGTCGTGGCCTGCGGGCCCGAGGAGAGCCGGGCGGACCTGGCGGTGCGCTCGCGCGGGGCGCTGGCGGCCGCGCTGACCGGCCGGCAGAGCGAGGTGCTGGGTTCCGCCGAGGAGCTGGCGCGGGCCTCGGCGGCGGCGTGGGAGCGGGCCGCCGCGGAACCGGACGCACCGGCGCCGACGTGGACGCGGTACGTACTGGAGCCCGCCGAGGCGGAGTTCTTCCAGGGCGACGCCGCGCGCCGGCACGTCCGCCTGCGCTACCGCCGCGCGGACGGCGGCGCCTGGGTGCGGGAGCTGCTCTGGCCCTGAGCCGCGTATCCCGGCCCGGGGCCCGCCGGTGCGGGTGACGGGCCGGGTTCCTGTCAGGTCGAGGTGTGGGGGATCGTATGGGAACGCTGGTCGCGTCAGACGTCATCGGGGCGCGCGAGGACAGCTTCGACTGGTTCTGCGAGACCGTATCGAGCCATGTGATGCCCGTCCTGCTGAGCAGCCCACGCGCGGCCGATTTCCGGGCGGGCATCACGGAGCTGGACCTCGGCGTGGTGCGCCTGTCCGCCGTGACCTGCTCACCGGTGCGCTCGCGCCGCACCATGACCCATGTCCGGCAGGGCGATCCCGAGCACCTGCAACTGGCGCTCCTCACCCAAGGCGCCGTCCGGATCTCCCAGCGGGGCAACGAATCGGTGGTCTCGGGGGGACTCGTGCTCACGGACACCTCACGGCCGAGCGAGGCGGCGTCCGCGGACGAGATGCTCACATCGGTGGTCGTGCAGATCCCCCGTCAGGCTCTGGGGCTCGGCTCGGACCGCCTGGACGGCCTCCTCGCACGGAACCTGTCCGCGGGCACCGGGTCGGGAGCGATCCTCTCCGGCTTCATGAGGTCGCTGCTCGTACAGGCCCCGCACTGCCGTCCGGAGGAGCTGCGCGGGCTGGGGACCGTCACCCTCGACCTGGCCACCGCGTTTCTCGCGGGGCAGCTCGGGGACCCGGGCGCGACACCCGCCGAGGCCCGTGCGCGGGAGACGCTCCAGCGGATCCACCGCTTCATCGAGAACAACCTCGGCGACCCGGACCTGACCCCCCGGGTCATCGCGGACCGGCACAACGTATCGCTGCGGCATCTCCACGCCCTCTTCGGCGATCAGCCCCTGACCATCGCGGCGCACATCCGCCGGATGCGGCTGGAGCGCGCCCACACCGACCTCGCCCGCGTGGAGCTCGGCGGCCATCCCGTCCAGGCGATCGCGGCCCGCTGGGGTTTCGCCAGCGCCACCGGGTTCAGCCGGGCGTTCCGCGAAGCGTACGGACTCACGCCCACGGAGCATCGTGCCGTCTCCCTGGGCGCCCCGCGGTACGCGAAGCGCAGGAACCAGGCACGCCACGAAGACTGACGCTCGGCACCCGCGCCTGGATTCTCCCGCGCATGCCTGAACACCCGTCAACGGCGACGTCATCAGGGGGAGACGTCTCATGCCCGGAAAGTCATCCGGAGCCGCCGGGAACTCCAGGGGTGGTTCAGCCCTCCTCCGGCCGGAAGACCGGCACCCACACCCCCTCCGCGGCCTCGTGGAAGGTGGCGCGCAGGGGCATGCCGACGCGGAGGTCCCCGTACGGGCAGTCGACGACCTCGGTCATCATCCGGGGCCCCTCCGCGAGGTCGACGACGGCCGCCGCGTAGGGGACCCGGGCGCCGAAGGGCGGGAGGTCGTTGCGGTGGACGACGGACCAGGTGTAGAGGGTGGCGCGGCCGCTCGCCGGCTCCCAGGCGACGCGGTCCTCGCCGGCCCAGCAGGAGGGGCAGAACTCGCGCGGGTAGTGGTGGACGCGCCCGCAGTCGGCGCAGCGGCGCAGCAGGAGGCGGCCCTGGGCCGCCGCGTCCCAGTAGGGGCGGGTGAACTCGTCCGTCTCGGGCAGGTCGTACCGTGCGGCGCTCAAAGGAAGAGTCCGATCGTCGCGTCGAGGGACCAGGTCTGCCAGGACATCGCGCCGAGCGCGACGAGGGAGATGAGGGCCATCATCGAGTTCTGGCCCTGTTCGGCCCAGTCGTGGATCATCAGGACCAGGTAGAGCAGGTTGAGCAGCAGGCCGCCGGCCAGGGCGACCGGGGTCAGGAAGCCGAGCACCAGGCCCAGTCCGAGGGCGAGTTCGGCGTAGACGACGACGTACGCCATCAGCCGCGGCCTGGGCTGGACGACCTTCTCGAAGCCGCCCTTGACGAAGCCCCAGCGGTGTTTGCCGGCGACGTCGGCGGCCCAGGCGATGCCGGTGCCGCGTTCGAACCAGCCCTTCTTGTCCTTGTGCCGCCAGCTCTCCAGCCACCACAGGCCGAGGCCTATCCGCAGCACGGCGAGCCATTCGGCGCCGGTGAGCCAGATGGTCTGCACGGTTCGCCCCTCCACCCACTCGATCTGACGGTACGTCAGTTCAGCGGATCGGCGCCGATCCCGCAAGGGGCCGTGCACGGCCGCGCTCAGGGGGCCGAGAACAGCCTCCCGTACCCCGTGACCCCGTCCACCGGCTCGCCCGCCGCGCGCAGGGCGGCCCACAGCAGCACCTGGTTCGCGGTCAGCACCGGCCGCCCCAGCTCCGCCTCCAGGGCCTCGATCACCCCGACCGCCCGGAAGCCGTTGCCGCCGACGACCACCGCCTCCGCCGCGTCGGGGGCCCGCTCCAGCACCCAGCCGTACAGGGCCTCCGGCCGGATCAGCGCCTGCCCGCTGGGCAGCCCGCACGGGGCCGCGTACGGGACCTCGAACCCGGCCTCCTCGTAGTAGCCCCGCCCCAGGTCGCTCAGGGTCGCGTCGAACCACGGCGGATCGACCAGCGCGAGCCGCGACACCCCGAGCGCGCGCAGCGCCTCGACGACGGCGGCGCAGGTGGCGACCACGGGCAGGCCGCCGGCCCGCTCACCCAGCCGCTCCAGCATGTACGCCTCCCCGCGCGCGCCGATCACGTACGCGGAGCTGGTGAAGGCGTACGCGATCGCCGCCACCGGCGCGGCTGCCAGCAGCTCGGCCGCGTCGTCCACGTGCGGCGGCTCGGCGAAGGCCCGGACGGGGGCGAGCGGCACGGTCAGGCCCATCGTGCCGCCGGCGCCCATCGCGGCGAACGGCACCCGGGCGGCGTGCAGGCCCACGTCCGCCGGGGCCATGGCGCGCAGCTCCGACTCGGGGCCGACGTCGGCGTGGGGGGTGAGGACTCCGAGGCGGACGCGCACGTCCCACCCGTCGGGCTGCCACATCACGCACGCACTCCTCTCCAGGGCCGGACGCCGGGGCCGGACACCGAGGCCGGACACCGGGGCCGAACACTAGGGCTAGATGTCCCACTTTGACACCATCCGTGCCGCCCGGGCGGCGGGCCGCGCCGGGCCGGCGTCCGCCCGTGATCGATCCGCAATCGATTCCCTCCTCGTCCGAGACCCATCAACACCGGGTGTCGATACGCTCACTGCCCATGCCCGAGCCCGACCTGACCTCCACCGAGCCCCGCCCCGTGTACGTGATCGGCGCGGGCCCCGGCGGCCTCGCCGTCGCCGCCGCACTGCGCGCCCGCGGGGTGCGCGCGGTGGTCGTCGAGCGGACCGGCGCGGTCGGCGCCTCGTGGCGCGGCCACTACGAGCGGCTGCGGCTGCACACCACCCGGCGGCTGTCGGGCCTGCCCGGGCTGGCGATCCCGCGCCGCTTCGGGCGCTGGGTCGCGCGGGCCGACGTGGTCCGGTACCTGGAGAAGTACGCCGAGTTCCACGAGCTGGAGCTGGTGACCGGGGTCGAGGTGACCCGGATCGAGCGCGCCGCCGACGGGGAGGGCTGGACCCTGCACGCCTCGGGCGGGCGGCTGCTCGCGGCCCGCGCGGTGGTGGTGGCGACGGGCTACAACCACACCCCGGCGCTCCCCGACTGGCCGGGCCGCGAGGCGTACGCCGGGCGGCTGCTGCACGCCCGCGACTACCGGAACCCGGCCCCGTACGCCGGTCAGGACGTGCTCGTCGTCGGCGTCGGCAACACCGGCGCGGAGATAGCCGTGGACCTCGCCGAGGGCGGTGCCGCACGGGTGCGGCTCGCCGTGCGCACCGCCCCGCACGTCCTGCGCCGCACCACCCTCGGCTGGCCGGCGCAGCGCACCGGGATCCTGGTGCGCAGGCTGCCGGTGCGGCTCGTGGACCGGCTGGGGGCGCTCGCCGCCAAGGCCGTCCCGGACCTGTCGGCGCACGGCCTGCCGCGTCCGGCGTCCGGCCTGTACAGCAGGGTCCTGGAGGGGGCGGTGCCGGTACAGGACGTCGGCCTGATCAAGGCCGTGCGGGCGGGCCGGGTGGAACCCGTGGCCGCCGTGGCCGCCTTCGACGGCGACGGGGTGGTCCTGGCCGACGGTACGCGGATCACCCCGGACGCGGTGGTGGCTGCGACGGGCTACCGGCGCGGGCTGGAGGGGCTGGTGGGCCACCTGGACGTACTGGACGAGCGCGGCCGCCCCATCGCGCACGGCGCCCGCGCGCCGCGCAACGCCCCGGGGCTGCACTTCACCGGGTACACGAACCCGATCAGCGGCATGCTCCGCGAGCTGTCCATGGACGCCGTGCGCATAGCCGAGGCCCTCTCGCGCGGCCAGGCCGCGCCCAGGCCGTAGAGGGCCGAAATCCCCTCTGTACCGAAGCGAACACCTCTGCCACCGTTCAAGCACACCACCTCCACCACCTTTCCTGCGCATCCCTGTTCCTGACGGCGCGTCAGTTCAGTAATCTGACTACGCGTCAGCTATGGACTCATCGAGCAGGGCGGGCGAAGCGATGCTTGGATCTACTCACGGCACCCTCACCACCGACTTCCGCGCACGCGTCGACGCCTGCGGGGAGACCCCCAGGACGGCCGTCCACTCCACGGCGACACCCGAGGACTCGGACGCGCTGGACGTCAGCGGACGGCCCCTGCACTCCGACGTGCCCGACCTGGACCGGTTCTTCCGGCCCGAATCCGTGGCGGTCATCGGCGCCTCCGACGCCGAAGGCAGGCCCAACACCGGGATCACCCGGCAGCTCATCACCTGGGCCGAACGCGTCGGCGCCCGCGTCCATCCCGTACACCCGACCCGCACCGCCGTCTTCGGACTGCCCTGCCACGCCTCCGTGGCCGAGCTGCCCGAACAGGTCGACCTCGCGGTGCTCCTCGTCGCGGACCCGATCCCGGTGATCGAGGAACTGGCCGACACCAAGGTCAAGTTCGCCGTCGCCTTCGCCTCCGGCTTCGCCGAGACCGGCGACGCGGGCGCCGCCGCCCAGGCCCGCCTGGCCGCAGCCGTACGCCGCTCCGGGCTGCGCCTGCTCGGCCCGAACACCAACCTCAACGCCTTCGAGGAGTTCCGCGAAGACCTCGACGGCCCCGCCATCGCCCTCATCACCCAGTCCGGGCACCAGGGCCGGCCCGTCTACACCCTCCAGGAGCTGGGCATCCGCCTCTCCCACTGGGCGCCGACCGGCAACGAGGCCGACCTGGAGACCTCCGACTTCATCTCCTACTTCGCCGAGCGGCCCGAGGTCGGGGCCATCGCCTGCTACGTCGAAGGCCTCAAGGACGGCCGCTCCTTCCTCCTGGCAGCCGACCGCGCCGCCCGCAACAAGGTGCCGGTCGTCGCGGTCAAGGTCGGCCGCACCGAGACCGGCGCCCGCATGGCCGCCTCCCACACCGGCAAGCTCACGGGGGCCGACACCGTCGTGGACGCCGCCATGCGGCAGTTCGGGGTCATCCGGGTCGACGGACTGGACGAACTCCAGGACACCGCCGCCCTCCTGGCCAGGGCCAGGCCGCCGCGGGCCGACGGGGTCGTCGTGTACTCCATCTCCGGCGGCACCGGAGCCCACTTCTCCGACCTGGCCACCGAGGCGGGCCTCACCCTGCCCACCCTCTCGGACTCCAAACAGGCCGAGCTCCACCAGTGGATCCCCTCCTACCTCAACGTCGCCAACCCGGTCGACAACGGCGGCCACCCGGTGGGCGACTGGCGCGGCCGGAAGATCATCGACGCGATCCTCGCCGACCCCTCCGTCGGCGTCCTGATCTGCCCGATCACCGGCCCCTTCCCCCCGATGAGCGACAAGCTCGCGCAGGACCTGGTCGACGCCGCCGAGGCCACCGACAAGCTGGTCTGCGTCATCTGGGGCTCCCCCGTCGGCACCGAGGAGGCCTACCGCACCACCCTCCTCGGCTCCTCCCGCGTGGCCACCTTCCGCACCTTCGGCAACTGCATCACCGCCGTCCGCGCCTACCTCGGGCACCACCGCTTCACGGCCTCCTACCGCTCCCCCTTCGCCGAAGCCCCCCGCACCCCGTCCCCTTCCCACCGCAAGGCCCAGGCCCTGATGCGCCCCGGCCAGCAGCTCAGCGAACACGCCGCCAAGCAGCTGCTGCGGGCCTACGGCATCCGGGTCCCGCGCGAGCAGCTGGTGACCAGCGCGGCGGCGGCCGTCCGCGCCGCGGGCCTGGTCGGCTACCCGGTCGTGATGAAGGCCTCGGGGCCGCAGCTGGCCCACAAGACGGAACTCGGCCTGGTCAAGGTCGGCCTCACCTCGGCCAGCCAGATCCGCGACGCGTACCGCGAGCTGACGGACACGGCCCGCTACGAGAACGTCCCGCTGGACGGGATCCTGGTCTGCCAGATGATCGAACGCGGCGTCGAGATGGTCGTCGGCGTCACCCAGGACCCCCTCTTCGGCCCCACCGTCACCGTCGGCCTCGGCGGCGTCCTGGTGGAGGTCCTGGGCGACGCGGCGGTCCGCGTACCCCCCTTCGGGGAGGACCAGGCCCGCGCGATGCTCCGCGAACTGCGCGGGCACGCGCTGCTGGAAGGCGTACGGGGGGCACCGCCGGCGGACGTGGACGCGCTGGTGGAGGTCGTGCTGCGGGTCCAGCGGATGGCGCTGGAGCTGGGCGACGACCTCTCGGAGCTGGACATCAACCCCCTGATGGTCCTGCCCCGCGGACAGGGCGCGGTGGCGCTGGACGCCCTTGCCGTATGCCTTTGAACCGTCCGGCGTCTGCGGCCGGCGTTCCCAGGGGCGCTGCGCGCCCGTCGCCTCAAACGCCGGCGGGGCTGGAAGATCCATCCCCGCCGGCGATTGAGGCGCTGGGGGTACCCCCAGCGGTAGCTGGGGGCGGAGCCCCCGGGAGGGTCCGGGCGCAGCCCGGAGAACGGTGGAAGGGCGGGTAGGGGACAGCCCCGCAGGGCCGACACCCCGCCCGGCAGGACAACGCTCCATCCCACACCCCGCCCGGCCAGGGCAACGGCAACCCCGAACAGGAGCACGCACCCCGTGGACGAGATCCTGCACCGCACGGACGCCGGCGTCAGCTGGATCACCCTCAACCGGCCCGAGGCCATGAACGCCCTCACCTGGGAGCAGCGCGAGCGCGTCATCGGTCTGCTCGACGCCGCCTCCGGCGACCCCGGCATCCGCGCCGTCGTCGTCACCGCCACCGGCAAGGGCTTCTGCGCCGGCGCCGACCTCCGCGGCGGCAGTACCACCGGCGAACGGGTCGCCGGTGACGTGGCCCGCATGATCCGCCTCGGCGCCCAGCGCCTGATCACCGCGGTCCTCGACTGCGAGAAGCCCGTCATCGCCGCCGTCAACGGCACCGCCGCCGGCATCGGCGCGCACCTCGCCCTCGCCTGCGACCTCGTCATCGCCGCCGACACCGCCCGCTTCATCGAGGTGTTCGTCCGCCGCGGCCTCGTCCCCGACGGCGCCGGCGCCTACCTCCTGCCCCGCCTGCTCGGCCCGCAGAAGGCCAAGGAGCTGATGTTCTTCGGCGACGCCGTCCCCGCCGAGGAGGCCGCCCGGCTCGGCCTGGTCAACAGGGTGGTCCCCGCCGACGGGCTGGAGGCCGCCGCCCGCGAGTGGGCGGAGCGGCTCGCGCAGGGCCCCACCCGTGCCCTCGCGCTCACGAAGCAGCTGGTCAACGCCTCCCTCGACAGTGACCGGGCCACCGCGCTGGCCGCCGAGGCCACCGCCCAGGAGCTCAACATGGGCACCGCCGACGCGAACGAGGGCGTGGCGAGCTTCGTGGAGCGCCGCACCCCGAAGTACCTGGGCCGCTGAGCCCTGCCCCGAACGACTGAAATCGATCACCCATGAGCCGCCCGGCGGGTCACCGTCACCGACCGCCTCCCCGCCGCCCCGGAGTTCCTCACCTCCCGCGACGGCTGCACGGCGGCCGGCCGGACCGTCACCCGCGGCCCGCTGGCGCACCTGGCCCCGGGCGCCTCGATGACCCGGGTCGTCAAGGTGAAGCTGGGCCCGGAGTACACCGGCAACGGCTCGGACATCCGCAACACGGCGACGGTCGACTCGCCGACCGCCGACCCGCGGCCGGCCGACAACACCAGCGCGGCGGCCGGCCCGCCCGCGGGCACCGTCAAGGAGCCGACGGCCGACCTGGAGGTGGCCAGGACGACTCCGTGAACCGGTCCGGGGGGGGGGGGGGGGGGGGAGGGGGGGGGGGGGGGGGGGCGGGGGGGGGGGGGGGGGGGGGGGGGGGTGGGTGTTGGGGGGGGGGGGATATTG
>NZ_JBVJWV010000012.1:0-81816 GCF_055602105.1 Streptomyces sp. NPDC037421 | reverse complement strand
ACGAACCCCCGCCCACCCCCCCCCCCCCCCCCCCCCCCCCCCCCCCCCCCCCCCCCCCCCCCCCCCCCCCCCCCCCCCACCCCGGTCCCGGCGGCGGCCTACATCCCGGGGGCGGGCTTCAGCAGCGCGAACACCGCCCCGGCCGGGTCGGAGGCCCAGGCGATCCGGCCGACGTCGGGCACGTCCGCCGCCGGCATCAGCACCGCGCCGCCGTTCCCCTCGACCGCGGTGACGGTGGCGTCGACGTCCGCCACCTGGAAGTACGGCACCCAGCGCGGCACCATCGTCGAGGCGCCGCCCGCGCCCTCGCCCTGCGGGGCCACCCCGCCGAAGGACCCCTCCTCCTGGTCCCCCTCACCGATGCTCAGCACCCGGTACGTCATCCCCGGCGCCTCCATCTCGGTGTACCGCCACCCGAACACCCCGGCGTAGAACCGGATCGCGGCGACCGGGTCGGGTACGTGGAGCTCCGCCCACACCAGGGTGTTCACCTCGGAGGCGACCTCCAGCCCGCCGGTCTTGCCGGGCTGCCAGGACGCGAACTCGGCGCCCTGCGGGTCGGTGAACTGGGCCAGCCAGCCCTCGCCCATGACGTCCATGGGCTCCATCCGCACGGTCCCGCCCCCGGCCCGCACGGCCTCGACCGTGGTCCGCATGTCGGGGCTCTGGAAGTGCACCATCCACGCCGAGTGCGCGCCCTCCTGGGTGAGCGGGCCGAGCGCGGCCACGGTCTTGCCGCCGAGCTTGAAGAACCCGTACCCGCCCGCGTCGGGCCCGGCGGAGGTGAACTGCCAGCCGAACACCGACCCGTAGAAGGCGGCGGCCGCGTCGGTGTCGGGGCTGCCGAGGTCGAGCCAGTTGGGCGATCCGGTACGGAAGGCGGTGCCGAGCATGGGGTCCTCCAGCGGGTGGGGCGACACGGTCGCTGGCCACCATGCCCACCCCTCGCGCACGGGGCGGCGTACGGCCGCCCGGGGCCCGACGGATTCACCCGTTCGGGGGGGGTGCGGGGCCGGTCCTCAGCCGCCGAGGACGAGCCCGACGCCGACGAGCACCAGCACCAGCAGCCCCGCGCACAGGACGCCGGCGCCGCGCCCGAACATCAACGCGGGCCCCACGTCCCGCGCCCGTGCGTACAGCGCCCCGGCGACCGGCAGCACCGCGAGCCCGGCGACCCACGCCCAGGTCGGCCCGAAGGGCAGCCCGCGCCGCCATCCCTCGGCCGCGTACAGGGCCGCGAGGGCCGCGCCCAGCCCGACGGCGAGGGCCGGGGCGGGCAGGCGGGTGCGCCGGCCGAGGGCCCGGGCGGCGGCGGTGACGGGCAGGGCGAACAGGACGGTGTGCAGCAGCCCCAGCAGCGGGAACAGCAGGGGGGCCAGGCAGATCAGGAGCATGATTCCGAAGGCCCCGCCGCTGGGGTCGTAATCCTCCTGCTGCGCGGCGAAGAGCGCGGCGCCCGCCAGCAGCAGCACGGGCTGCCCGGCCGCCAGGGCCATGGCCCCGGGCAGCTCGCGGTTCCACACGCTCGCCGGCTCGCGGACCTGCGGCCCCCGCCCACGCACACGTACCGCGTACGCCATCGCGCCCCACCCACTCCACTTGAACGCGTTCAATACGCTCGCACCCTACACCCGGCCGCCGACACCACCCCCGCACCCCTTCACATCTGACGATCCGTCAGCTTCAATCGGGAGGGTGATGGGACACGCAGGGATGGCGGCCACCGTCGTCCGATACCTCAGGTCAGCCGGCTCCCCCACCTCCGCCGGACACGTCGACGCTCTGCCCCGCCCCGATCTCCGGGCCGTCGGCGAGGACGAGCGCGCGCCCGTCAGCCCTGCCGAGTTCCGGGCCGTACTGGGCAACTTCGCGAGCGGGGTCACGGTCATCACCGCCCCGCCCGCGGAAGGCGAGGAGGGCCCGGCCGGCTTCGCCTGCCAGTCCTTCGCCTCGCTCTCCCTGGACCCGCCCCTGGTCACCTTCATGGTGGCCCGCACGTCGACCACCTGGCCGCGGATCGCCCGCGCCGGGGTGTTCTGCGTCAACATCCTCGGGGCCGGCCAGGGCGAGCTGTGCCGGGCCTTCGCGGTCAGCGGCGCCGACAAGTTCGCCGGGGTCTCCCACCGGCCCGCCCCCGCGACCGGATCCCCGCAGCTGGACGACGTACCGGCCTGGATCGACTGCCGGATCCACGCCGTCCACACCGGCGGGGACCACCTCATCGTGGTGGGCCGGGTCGAGGCCATGGGCGCCGCCGGCGAGGGTGACCCGCTCCTCTTCCACAAGGGCCGCTTCGCCCGCCTGGCCGACTGACTCCCCTCCCCCGACCGGCCGTTACCATGCGGTCGACGTCAAGGCGGGGGGCCGGGGGGCCATGGGGAACACGTACGGGCCGGGTCGCACCCGGTGGACGAGCACCACCGGGTGGCTGATGGTGGGCAGCGCCGCGGCCGCGGTCCTGTGCGCCCTCGTCGGAGTGAGCCCGTACCCGCCGCTGACCGCGGAGACCTGCCTGGCCGGCGCCTCCGCCCTCTTCGCGGCGTGCTGGGTGGCGGCCTCCCTCCACGCCCGCCGCGTCCCGCCCCGGGTCGACCTCCGCAAACGCCCGCCGGGACGCCGGCCGCGCGGCCGCGTGCTGCGCATCGTGCTCGCCTTCGGGATCCCCGTGGCCACCTTCGCCGCGCTCGTCGTGTGCTTCACCGACCCCGGCGACGTGGGCCGGCGCGTCGAGCGGCTGGAGCGGGCCGGGTACGACCGCCACGAGGCCCGGATCGTCCGGCTGACCGGCGAGCCGGAGCACCATGCGGCCACCGACGACAGCAACGAGTACTACACCACCGACGTGGTCCTCAGCGTCCCGTACGAGGGCGGGCCCCAGGACGTCGCCGTCGCGGGGGTGTCCACCGGGAAGCGGCCGGAGCCCGGAACCACGGCCGCGGTCTACTTCGCCCCCGCCCACCCCGAGGTCGGCGTGGGCACCGCACCCGCCCGCCCCGCCGGCAGTCAGATGATCGCCGTGGTCTTCCTGATCGCCCTCGGACCCTGGCCCTTCGTCGCGGGCGCAGCGATCAAGTCGTACATGGAACCGGCGGCCGTGGACCGGACGCGCCGCTTCGACCCCGGCACCCACCTGCCCGCCCTCGGCCTGCTGCTCCTCGGCCTCCTCGCGCTGCTGCCCCTGGCCCTGGAGGTGCCGGTGGCGGGCTCCACCCGGCTCTGGGCCCTCCTCGCGCTCCCCGCGCCGGCGCTGGCGCTGACCTGGACGGCCCGGCGCGCGTAGTGCGGCCGGGCCTCCCGGCTCAGAAGGTGAGCACCCCGCGCGCGACCCGCCCGTGGTGGGCGTCGTCCACGGCCTTCGCGAAGTCCTCCACGGGGTAGACCTCCGTCACCAGCTCGTCCAGCAGCAGCTTCCCCTGCCGGTACAGCTCGGCGTAGAGGGCGATGTCGCGCTGCGGGCGCGAGGACCCGTACCGGCAGCCCATGATCGTCTTGTCCAGGTACATCGAGGACACCAGGAAGGACGCCTCCTCCTTGAAGCCCGGCACCCCGAGCAGCACCGCCTGCCCGTGCCGGTCGAGGAGGTCGACCGCCTGCCGGATCAGCCCGACGTTGCCCACGCACTCGAAGGCGTGGTCCGCGCCCGTCGGCAGGACCTCCCGGACCGCCGCCGAGGTGTCGGGCACGGCCGAGGCGTCCACGAAGTGGGTGGCGCCGAACTGCCGGGCCACCACCTCCTTCGCCGGGTTCGCGTCCACCGCGACGATGACCGCCGCCCCCGCGATCCGGGCGCCCTGGATGACGTTGAGCCCGATCCCGCCGGTGCCGATGACCACGACGGTCTCCCCGAGCCCCACCTTGGCCCGGTTCAGCACCGCGCCCACGCCCGTGAGCACCCCGCAGCCGATCAGCGCGGCCGAGGTCAGCGGGATGTCGTCCGGGATCTTCACCGCCTGCACGGCCTTGACGAGGGTCCGCTCCGCGAACGCCGAGTTGGAGGCGAACTGGAACAGCGGCTGCCCGGCCCGCGAGAAGGGCCGGTCCGGCATCCCGATCGCCTTGCGGCACATCGTCGGCCGGCCCCGGTCGCAGTCCGCGCACGCCCCGCAGTTGGCCAGCGTGGACAGCGCCACGTGGTCACCGGGCGCCACGTGCGTCACCCCGGCCCCCACCGCCTCCACCACACCGGCACCCTCGTGCCCGAGCACCACCGGCGGCGGGAAGGGGATCGTCCCGTCGATCACCGACAGGTCGCTGTGGCACAGCCCGGCCGCCGCTATCGCGACCAGCACCTCCCCCGGCCCCGGATCCCGGATCTCCAGGTCCCCGACCACCTGGGCCTGCTTGCCGTCGAACACGACGCCTCTCACCTGGGCTCCTTAGGCAGGCCGAGCACCCGCTCGGCGATGATGTTCCGCTGGATCTCGTCCGAGCCGCCGTAGATCGTGTCGGCCCGGGTGAACAGGAACAGGCGCTGCTCCTCGTCGAGTCCGAGTTCGTACGGGTCCCCCTGCGCCCAGAGCCCCGGCCCGGCCGCCGCCACCGCCCCCCGCACCTGGACGGCCAGCTCCCCGAGCCGCCGGTGCCACCCGCCCCACAGCAGCTTCGCCACGCTGGGCGCGCCGGGGTGCCCCGCCGCCCCGAGGGTGCGCAGGGCGTTCCAGCGCATGGTGCGCAGCTCCGCCCACTGCCGTACGAGGCGCTCGCGCAGGCCCGGGTCCGGGGCGCCCGAAGCCGCGTACGCCTTGACCACGCGCTCCAGTTCGGCGGCGAAGCCGATCTGCTGGACGAGGGTGGAGACGCCGCGCTCCAGGGCGAGCAGGCCCATGGCGACGGCCCAGCCGTTGCCCTCGCCGCCGACGACCTCGGAGGCGACGGCCCCGTCGAAGAAGACCTCGTTGAACTCCGCCGTCCCGGACATCTGCCGGATCGGGCGGACCTCGACGCGGCCCGGCTGGTCCGTGCGCACGAGGAGGAAGGACAACCCCCGGTGGCGGCGGGAGCCGGCTTCGGTGCGGGCCAGGACGAAGCACCAGTCGGCCTCGCGGGCCAGGGAGGTCCAGATCTTCTGCCCGGTGACGCGCAGCAGCCCGTCCGCCGTGTCGCGTACGGCCGCCGTGCGCACCCCGGCGAGGTCGGACCCGGCGTCCGGCTCGCTGTAGCCCTGGCACCACAGCTCCTCCCCGCGGGCGATCGCGGGCAGGAAGCGGTCCTTCTGCTCGCGGCTGCCGTAGGCGATCAGGGTGGGGGCGAGGAGGTTCTCCCCGATGTGGCCGACCCGGGCGGGGGCGCGCAGCGCCGCGTACTCCTCGGCCCACACCACCTGCCCGGTGAGGGAGAGCCGCCGGTTGCCGTAGCCCTCCTCCTCCCAGCCCTGGCCGATCCAGCCGCCGCGGCCCAGCTCCCGTTCCCAGTCGCGGCGGGCCCCGAACCCTTCGTGCTCGCTGCCCGGTCCGCCGAGGCCGACCGCCTGCGCGTACGGGCCCGTGAGGTGCCCGGTGAGCCACGCACGGGCACGGACGCGCAGTTCCTCGTCCTGTGCCCCGAAGCTGAAGTCCACGCCGCTCCCCTCCCGTCTCTCCCCTCCCGTCTCAGGCGTTGGGCCGGCCCTTGGCGGCGGCGGCCTTGGCCATGGCTTCGAGCTGGGCGAGCATCGGCATCGGGTCGGTGCCGACGGTCCCGGGGAGGAAGTCGGCGATCTTCTCCGGGGTCCAGGCGCCCTCGGCGTAGCCGGCGCGCAGCTCGCGCGGCTGGGCCCAGACGGCGATCTTGGGGCCGGCGATCGTGTAGACCTGCCCGGTGATGTTCTCGGCCTTGGCGCGGTCGCTGAGCAGGTAGGTCACGAGCGCGGCGACGTCCTCGGGGTCGCCGATCTCCTTGAGCTCCATCGGCACGTTGGCGGACATCCGGGTCCGGGCGACGGGCGCGACGGCGTTGGCGGTGACCCCGTACTTGTTCAGCCCGAGGGCGGCGCTGCGGACGAGGGAGATGATCCCGCCCTTGGCGGCGCTGTAGTTGGCCTGGGCGACGGATCCGGTGTGGTTTCCGCTGGTGAAGCCGATGAGCGTGCCGGAGCCCTGGCGGCGCATGACGGCGGAGGCGGCGCGGAAGACGGTGAACGTGCCCTTGAGGTGGGTGGCGACGACGGGGTCCCACTCCTCCTCGGACATGTTGAACAGCATCCGCTCGCGCAGGATGCCCGCGACGCAGACGACGCCGTCGACGCGCCCGTACTCGGCGAGGGCGGTGTCCACGATGCGCTGGCCGCCGGCCATGGTGGAGATGTCGTCGGCGACGGCGACGGCCTCGCCGCCGGCGGCCTGGATCTCCTTGACCACGTTCTCCGCGATCTCGCTGGTGGGCTCGCCGCCCTCGATCCCGACCCCGTAGTCGTTGACGACGACCTTGGCGCCCTCGGCGGCGGCGGCGAGCGCCACCGCCCGGCCGATGCCCCGGCCCGCGCCGGTGACGGCGACCACCTTCCCTGCCAAGAAGTTCCCCACGGCCGACCCCTTCCCGTGTTTTCTGACGGACCGTTAGATTCTATGACCAGTCAGATCCCTTCACACAAGCCCTGAGCAAGCCCTGAGCCCTAGGAGCTGATGGCCGGTGACCCTCCCTCCCGAGTTCCACGAGATCGCCAAGCGGATCAACAACTGGGGCCGCTGGGGCGCCGACGACGAGATCGGCACCCTGAACCTGATCACCGACGAGGTGGTGCGGGCCGCCGCCGCGGAGATCCGCTCGGGCCGCCGGATCCCGCTGGCCCTCCCCCTCAAGGAGGACGGCGTCCAGGCGGGCCTCATCCCGGGCCGGGTCAACCCCCTCCACACGATGGTCCAGATCAACCAGGAGCTCTTCGGCCCGGGCACGGTGGCGTGCAGCGACGACGCCGTGACGATGGGCCTCCAGTCGGCCACCCACTGGGACGCCCTGACGCACGTCTCGCACTCGGGCCGCATCTACAACGGCCGCCCGGCGTCCACCATCACCGCTCACGGGCGTTCGGAGTTCAGCGGCATCGACAAGGCCCGGCACATCGTCTCGCGCGGGGTCCTGCTGGACGTGGCCCGCGCCAAGGGCCTGGACCGCCTCCCGGGAGACCACGCCGTCACCCCCGGGGACCTGGCGGAGGCGGAGGAGTTCGGCCGCGTCACCGTCCGCGCGGGCGACGTGGTCCTCGTGCGCACCGGGCAGATCCAGGTCTACCTGGCGGGCGACAAGCACGGCTACGGATTCCCGTCCCCCGGCCTCTCCGTCCACACCCCGGAGTGGTTCCACGCGCGGGACGTGGCGGCCGTCGCGAACGACACCCTGACCTTCGAGATCTTCCCGCCGGAGATCGAGAACCTGTGGCTGCCGGTGCACGCGCTGGACCTGGTGGAGATGGGCATGCACCAGGGCCAGAACTGGAACCTGGAGGAACTGTCCACAGCCTGTGCGGAAGCGGGCCGGCACTCCTTCCTCCTCTCCGCGATGCCTGAACCCTTCGTGGGCGGCACCGGCACCCCGGTGGCCCCGGTGGCGGTCCTCTGAGCCCCCTCCGGACGATCGACGGATCCGCCGCCACCGTGACCGGGGATCACGGCCCCGGTCACGGGCATGGTGGCCACAGCCGCCGTCTGACCCGTCCGGGTGAAGAAGCCGCCGTCCTTGCGGGCTTCGGGTGAAACGCGTTTCCTGCCACGGCCCGTCCGGTAGAGAGCAGGTGTCCATCGACCCCGGCGTTTGGAGTTCGTCATGGGATTCGCCCAGCTCGCCTCCGGTGACAAAGGAGTCCTCTACAGCGGTCACGAAGACGGCCGTCTGCTGTTCCTCCAGGACCTGAGCCGCGACGGGACGAACTCCCCCGACGGCTCCAGTGGCTGGTCAGGAACGTCAGGAAGCCAAATCGGCCAAGGCTGGGGCAGCGCCAGACTCCTCGCCGGCGGCGGCAACGGAACCCTGTACGACGTCCACCAGGACGGCCGTCTCTTGTTCTTCCAGGACCTGAGGCGCGACGGAACGAACGCCCCGGACGGTTCCACCGGCTGGTCAGCGACGTCAGGCAACCAGATCGGCCAAGGCTGGGACAGCGCCAGACTCATCACCAGCGGCGGCAACGGAACCCTCTACGTCGTCCGCCAAGACGGCCGCCTCCTGTTCTTCCAGGACCTGAAGCGCGACGGAACCAACGCCCCCGACGGCTCCACCGGCTGGTCAGGAACGTCAGGCAACCAGATCGGCCAAGGCTGGGACAGCGCCAGACTCATCACCAGCGGCGGCAACGGAACCCTCTACGTCGTCCACCAGGACGGCCGCCTCCTGTTCTTCCAGGACCTGAAGCGCGACGGAACCAACGCCCCCGACGGCTCCACCGGCTGGTCAGCGACGTCAGGCAACCAGATCGGCCAAGGCTGGGGCGATGTCAAGCGGATCGTCAGCGGCGGGGACGGGATCATCTACGCCGTTCGCGACGACGGGGCGCTGCTGTTCTTCCAGGACTTGAACCGCAACGGCACGCCAGGCTGGTCGCCGACGTCGGGCAGCCAGATCGGCCAGGGCTGGCCGTGACCTGACCTATCCGCCCCCGGAAAGATCGACGGATCGGCCGCCACCGCGTGGATAAAGTCGGCACATCCATTGACCTCAGGGGGAGTTGGTACGTGAGCGACAGCAGAGGGGCCCGGGATCCCGGCAGGATCCCACCGATGCCGGCCACACCACCGACGGCGGCCCCTCCCGGTCATCCGCCGCGCTGGGCGTGGTGGGTGATCGGCATCGTCGTCCCCGTCATGGGGACGGTGGCCACCCTGGCCGCGACGTCGAACAGGACCGACACCCCGACGGTGGTGGCGGGGGCGCCGTCAACATCGGCCCCCGCCCCGTCACCCTCTCCCTCCCCGCCCTCGTCCCGCAGCCCGATCGGCCCGCTCCCCGGCCAGTCGCCCTCCGCGTCCTGGAGCCCGTCGGGCGCTTCCGGCCCCCTGGAATCGACGGGCCCCGCCGGCTTCCAGGTCCACCAGGGCAAGTGGGGCATCGCACCGCCGGCGTGCGGGGAGACCCTGCTCGTCGACCTCGACGCCGGGGTGTCCACCACCGTGAAGGCGAACACCGGTGCCGGCCCCAACGCGGATCAGACCCAGGGCATCGAGCTGGAGTACCGCCCTTCCGAGGTCCTGTGCAGCACCGGAGCCATCCCGAACTCCATGGAGCTGCGATCGGTGACCGGCCGACAGGTGGGGGTGATCCGACCCGGCCGACCCCAGTCGTTCGAGGAGTGCCGGGCGGCCGCGGGCACCGGCTTCGGACCCGTGGAAGCCGGGAACGGCCGGTGGACGAGCCGGGGCCTGGTGAAGGGGGCCGCCGTGTGCTCCGTCACCGACAGGGGCAACGTGGCGATGGCCGTCTTCGACGACGTCAGCGACGATCCGGAGCTCCCGGTGGTCAGCGGCAAGCTCATCGTCTGGTCCAAGGGCTGAGGGGCGTACGCCGAACGCCGGACCGGCCCGGGACTACCCCCACCATCGCGCCACACCTGCCGGTCCGGGTCCACGGACCCGGTCCGGCCAGCGAAAACGATGCATTGACCACACACCTGATCGGATACGCCTGCGCCGCCTGGGGCCGGTGATCACGGGAGTTATCCACACAAGACCGGCAACCCGGCCGAATCCCCCCTTCATGCCCTGCCGCGACTTCGGAACGATGAGTCCCGCGACTCAGCGGCCGCCGCCACGAGCAGCGGTCGCCCGGCTGCCGAAGCAGAAGAGGGGAACACCCATGTCACCGCGCAGGATCCTCGCGACGATGACCGCCACTGCGGCCCTGATAGCGGGCCCGGTACTGACCGCCGAAGCCTCCACGACGACCGCCTTCTCCCAGCAGACCCGCGCCGCCGGCCTCACGGCCGCACAGACGGCCGAACTCCAGCAGCAGGTGGACGCGTTCCTCACGTCCGAGCCGGGGGCCCGCCAGGTCTCCGCGAACAAGCTGTCCACCGCCGGCGGCAGCGTGGTCCTGCGGGCCCCGGGCCAGACCGAGACCCGCGACCTGGCCGCTCCGGACACCGCACTGGCCTGTAACAACGGCCACCTGTGCATCACGGACGGCAACGGCAACAACTACGACTACTACCGCTGCGGCTACTACGACTTCAACGGCGTCGGCAACGGCACGTTCAACAACAACCAGACCTCCGGCACCCGGGCCCGCTTCTACAACAGCGACAACAGCGAGCGCTGGTCCCACGTGGCGAAGGGCACGGGCACCGCGAACTGGACCCCCGTGTACCACATCCGCCCCTGCTGACACGCTCCGCTGACGAGGCTGCCCGACACCCGCCCCGCGGGGGCCGGGCGGCCTCATTGCCTTGCCGCCGCGAAGCCGAACCACACCACCTTGACGCAGCCCCCCTGCGCCACGGCGGCCCAGTCATCGGCGGTGGCGGCGACGAGCGCGAGCCCCCGCCCGTGGGTGGCCATCAACCCGGCCCCATTTCCGTCCGGCCACCGCTCCGGCGCACAGTCGTAGACGTAGACGGTGACCCGCCCCCCGAGCAGGGCCACCTCGACGGCGATCTCGGGGGTGTCGGTGTGCCGGTGGGCGTTGGTCACCACCTCGGACACACAGAGCCGCGCCCGCTCCCCCACTTCGGCCCCGCAACCGGCACTCCGCAGCACGGCCACCACCCAGTCCCGGACGACCTTGACGGCCTCGGCCCGGCTGGGCGCGACCATCCGGTAGGTGAGTCCCTCCGCCTGTTGTAATGCGCTCGCGTTCATCGTGGTCATCTCCCAACCCAGACGAATCTGACGCCGGTTCCGTACGACCGTGTCCTTGGCCATCCGTTCGCCCCAACAGGGGCGCGGACAGCTGCACTTCGGTCAGCCACCGGCTGTCCCAGCCCTCGGAACGTAGGGCACAACATTGGGACGGCGCAACAGTGGGACGGCCGTAACATCCGTTTGAGTGGACCCCGGACCGGAGCGAGCGGCACACTCGTACCCGGACGAGATGGAGGGGTCATGCCGCCGAGGAGCTATCCGACTGCCCGCCAACGGCGATTGGGCGCCGAGTTGCGCAAGCTGCGCGAGAAGGCCGGTATGAACGGCGCGACCGCAGCGGCCTACTTGGGCGGTGAACGCGCCCAGATCAGCCACATCGAATCAGGTCGCTACGGCGTCAGCGATGAACGCGTGCGCCGCCTGGCCTCCCACTATTCGGCAACCGACAAGCACCTCGTCGACGCGCTGGCGAGCATGGCCGAGGAGCGCGGCAAGGGCTGGTGGGACGAGTACCGGGGGCACCTGTCACCAGGCTTCCTCGACGTGGCCGAACTCGAATTCCACGCCACGTACATCCGCGTCATCCAGATGCTGTACGTCCCGGGCCAGCTCCAGACCGAGGCCTACGCCCGGAGCCTGATCCGCAGCGGCATGTCCGAGCTGCCGGCGAACGAACTGAACACGCGCGTCGAGCACCGGATGAGGCGCCGCGCCATCTTCGACCGCCCCCGCCCCACCCCCTTCGAGGCCTTCATCCACGAAGCCGCCCTTCGCATGCGGTACTGCGACGCGGAGGTCATGCGGGAACAACTCGCCTTCCTGGACAAGGTCTCCCACTGGCCATCGGTCACCGTGCGCCTGATCCCCTTCGACCGGCAGATCACGGGCTCCGTGCATTCGATGCTCTACGCAGGGGGCGCCATCCCGGCGCTCGACACCGTCCAGATCGACAGCGCCTTCGACGGCGGATTCCTGGACGCAGAAGCTCAGCTCGCCAAGTACCGAGGGTTGCTCGAATCCATCGAGTCGATCTCGCTCGGACCGGAAGAGTCGAGAGAACACATTCACCGCATCGCTCAGGAAGTGTGAGTCAAGGCGCATGACCGACGGAATCAAGTGGCAGAAGTCCTCGTTCTCGGGACCGGACGACAACCAGAGCTGCGTTGAGCTGGCGCCCGTCGCCGGCGCGATCAAGATGCGGGAGAGCGACGACCCGCACGTGATCGTGACCACGACGGTGGAGAAGCTGCGCGCCTTCATCCTCGGAGTCAAGGCCGGCGAGTTCGATCACCTGATCTGACGAAACTCAACCGTCAGCACCCCTCATCCCCGCCGGTGAGGGGCGCTCGGCATGCGCCGGTGCAACTTTGGGACGTCGCACCATTGCGACGGTCGCCTCCGTGACGCTACCGTCGCTGTACGTCACGGACGCCGCCCGCCAGGCGACACTCCGTGCCGAAACTCCCGCCCACTATGCGCCAGTTGACGGGAGGCGTCACCGTCGTCCCCTCCCGCCGCTCGTCACGGTCCGGAGGGGGCGACCCTCAGCGACGGCAGGAGAGCCGTACATGCCCGCGCGACCCCTCCCCCTGGACCACACCGTGGCAATCCGCACCGGATATTGGTTCGAGGCCCTCTGCTACCGCGACGCCCGCGACCGGCCCCCCGAACTCCTCGACCGCGCCATGCTGGACACCCCCGAAGAGGCCGTCCGCCTGATCCGCCTCCAGATCCGCACCGCGCACCCGTTCGCCCTCTCCCCCACGGAAGTGCACCGCGCCCTGAACTGGGCCGACGGCGGCGGCCGCATCCACGCCCTGGCCGCCCTCCACCGCGGCGAAACCGCCGGATTCAGCATCGTCCTGCGCGGCGGCCTGCGCCCCGAATGGCGCGTCCGCCCGGTCGACTACCTCTCCCTCACCCCGACCCCCACGGGAACCATTCGCATTTGTGTTCGCGTCACTTGACGAGTAGACAAGGATGCTCGCGAACACAGCCCGACTTCGGGGGACGGGGTAGAAGTGGCCGACCACGTACCGATCAATCCGTGCACGATCCCGCAGTTCACGGGTGACCTGGACCTGCTGGAACAGGACCACGCGGCGATCACGGCAGCCGCGGGCACCTTCCGCGACGCGGGCTCGAACGTGGACTCCGAGTTCCAGGGCCTGTCCGCGTTCTACGCCGCCCCGGAAGCGGCCCAGCTCTTCGCGACGACCAAGCCGGTGAAGACGGACAGCGACTTCTTCGCCGACCAGCTCGAATCGGCGGCGAAGGCCCTGGGCGAGTACGTCACCGAGGCCCGCCCCATCGTCGCCCGCCTGAAGGAACTCCAGGCGAAGGCGACGACCTTCACCAGCAAGATCAGCGGGGATGAGCACTGGAAGGACGACGGGGACAAGATCGACGAGAACAACGATCTGATCCACGACGTCAACGCCGCCGCCGAGGCGTTCTGGGCCGCCGAACGCACCTGCGCGAACAAGATCCGTGCCCTGTACTGCGCGCCGCCGCTGACCGTCAACGACGGTTCCAACGGCGCGAACATGTACGGCTACAAGGCCGACGACCTGAACAAGGTCCAGGACCTGCCCTGGGGCTCCCAGCTGGAGGAGACCCACCGGGCGTGGGAGATCGGCTACTGGGCCAAGTCCTTCGTGTGGGACGGCATCATCGTCGACGGGATCTGGGGCACCATCCGCGGCCTCGGCACCCTCGTCGGCGTGGACGGCTGGGACGCGGCCGGCCAGGCCTGGACCGGCCTCGCCAAGCTCGCCACGGGCCTGGCGATCACCTCCATCCCCGGTGTCGGCACGGCGTTCTGGATGGCGGACGACAAGCAGCTCCCGGGCTGGCTGAAGGACTCCCGCACGGCGATGAAGGAGACCGGCAAGGCCCTGGTCGCCTGGGACGAGTGGGGCAAGAACCCCGCCCGCGCGGCGGGTGCGGTCACCTTCAACGTCCTCACGACCGTTTTCACCGGTGGCGCGGGCACCGCCGCGAAGACCGGTGCGGTCGCGAAGGTCCTCTCGGTGGCCGGCAAGACCGGCCGTCTGATCGACCCGATCACCTACATCGGCAAGGCCGGCTCCCTCGCGAAGCTGAAGATCGGCGACCTGTTCGCCAACCTCGGCAAGGTCGACGGCGCGTTCCCGAAGATCGACGACGTCGTGTGGAAGGACCTCCCGAAGGCCGACGCTCCCGGGGTCAAGTTCCCGCACCCGGACGACACCGTCCAGCTCACCGACGACGCGCTCGGCCGTCCGCAGTACTTCGACAAGGTCACCAACCAGCTCCTGGACCACAAGGGCCTCCCGAAGCAGGACCTCACCTCCGTCCCCAAGGGCCCCGACCACCCCCTGGCCGAAGTCCCGGTGCGCCAGGAAGTCCCGGTCGGCGTCGGCGGCCGTACGGCGGACGTCACCTCCCACACCCCGGGCGGCCCGGCCACCCACACGCCGGGCGGCACCGCGACCCACCACACGCCGGGCGGCACCGCGGACAACATGCCGCACAACAGCCACACCGAACCCGGCGGCGGCACCGGCGGCCGGGGCACCACCGACACCACCCCCACCGGCGGCGGTATCCCCCACCAGGGCGGCGGCATCCCCGACAACCTCGGGCACGACCCGGCCCACGGCACCGGCGGCGCCGGCCACGGCGGCGGCGGCGACCACGGGACCGGCAACGGCGGCGGTGGCGGGCACGGGACCGGCGGGGACGGCCCGACGACGCCCGGCCACGGCGAGCGCCCGGAGCTCCCGCCGCACCGCGACAACCCGCACGACTACACGACCGCCGAGCGCAAGCAGATCATGGAGTACCAGGTCCACCGGGCCAACGATCCGACCGACGGGTACCGCAAGCAGTACTACAACAAGCTCGGCCACCGCCTGCGGGTCGTCGGCGACCACACCGGGCTCGTCCCGCCGCAGCTGGTCGAGGTCTCGCCGGGCAAGTGGGTCCCGAAGTCCGAGCTGCCGCCGCCGGTCCCCCCGAACTACCTGGACGACGCGCAGCCGATCGCGCACGACCACCCCACGGTCACCAAGGAGATGACCGAGAAACTCGACAAGGCCGCCAAGGAACGCTGGGACGCCATGCAGGCGGACAAGCAGCCGCACACGGACTACAGGGACGCCAAGGCGGCCCACAAGGCCGCGCCCACTGACGAGACCCTCGCCGCCATGGAACGGGCCAGGGCCGACCACAAGCCCTTCCACGACGCGCTCTCGAAGAAGAGCGAGGCGTTCGGCGAAATCATCGCCCGCGAGCACGCGATACCGAAGGAGTTCCCGGGCGCCAAGGAGGAGAAGGTCTACGGCCCGGCGAACGGCAACGACCAGTTCGACCAGGTCTACAAGCACGGCGACCGGTACGTGGTGGTCGAGGCCAAGGGCAACGTCAACACCGAGCTCGGCGAACGGCGCATCGGCGCCGACCGGGTGTCCCAGGGCACACGCGCGTACTTCAAGGACATCCTCAAGCAGATGGAGAAGCGCGCCAAGAAGGACCCGCTGGAGAAGGCGCTCTTCGACAAGCTCGACGCGGCCTTCAAGGCAGGCAAGATCGATTATGTGGTGGTCAAGGGCGCCGACAACAGCGGAACGTACACCGGCCATACGATCCAACGGTTCGACATCAGCAAGTGACAGGGGAAGACATGACGGTCATCGTGGAAAGCCACACCGGCCCCGAACCTGAGAGCGCGGACTGGGTCAGGAGCCAGGACGAGCGATTGGTCGCGAACATCGAGGAGCTCTCCGTACTCCCGAGCGAACTCGACCGGGTCTGGGAGCAGGCCGACCTGCACGTCCAGTCCCGGACCCTGGTCGACCCGACGGCTGCCGAGCTGACCACGTGGGAGACCGTGGTCGACGCGGCGCAGCTGGGCTCGGCGCTCTTCCGTACGGCGGGGATGACCGAGGGCACGGCGCAGTGCCGCATCCACCACGCCGTGCGCACCCTGCCCGCGACGGGACCGAACCATGCCGCGCGCTCCTCGGCGTGGCTCCAGGCGTTCTGGTACGCGATCATCACGCGCGACCAGCCGCGCATGACGGAGCTGTGCGAGCTGCCGATCGACGTCCTGCGCGCTGCGGGCGCGGACCACGACGACTTCCTCTACCACTGGGTCGCCACCCTCCAGGCGTACTGGCTGAAGCGCCCCGAGCTGGTGGAGGAGCTGACGGCCACGTTCGACCGCTCGCATCCGGACGTCGCCGTGATCGCGGGCCGCGAGTACATCCAGCACATCGCGTACCCCCCGATCAACCTCTTCTACAAGTTCCTCCGCAAGGACGAGGAGGGCTTCCACACGGCACTGGTCGAAGCCCTGGAACTCCACAAGCGGTACTGGACGGCCACGCCGGAACGCGCCGAGGACATCGAGGGCCGGGTACCGGTCGCGGTCCTCGCCGTCGCCTGCCTCGCCTACGACGGCGGCATCTCGGTGAACGTGCAGTCCCAGTACCTGCCCGAGCACCTGCTGAAGCGCTCCTGGCTGGGCGAGTTCGAGGTCTGAGTCGCGGTGACCGTCTTCGTCGCCGGCCATGCGGAGCCGAGGCCCACCAGCGCGGCCTGGGTCAATGGAATCACCGAGGACCTGATCGAGGACCTCGACGCCCTCTCTCCATCACCCCGGAAGCTCAGGTCGGCCTGGCGCGACGCCACCTTCAACGTCGCGGCCCGGTTCAGCGTGGACCCGCAGGCCGCCGAGCTGGGTACGTGGGAGGCCGTGGTCGCGGCGGCGCAGCTGGGATCCGCGCTGTTCCGCACGGCAGGGATGGCCGGGGGAACCACCGGGGTACGCATCCACCACGCGATGCGCACCCTGCCGGCGGCGGGGCCCTCGTGGGACGCGAACGCAGAGGCATGGACCGAGGCGTTCTGGTACGCGATCATCACCCGCGACCAGCCGCGCATGACGGAGCTGTGCGAGCTCCCGATCGACGTCCTGCGCGCTGCGGGCGCGGACCACGACGACTACCTCTACCACTGGGTCGCCACCCTCCAGGCCTACTGGCTCAAGCGCCCCGAACTGGTCCCGGAACTGACCCTGACCTTCCAGCGCTCCCACCCGGACGTCGCGCTGATCGCGGACCGGGAGTACATCCAGCAGGTCGCCTACCCGCCGATCAACCTCTTCTACAAGTTCCTCCGCAAGGACGAGGAAGGCTTCCACACCACGCTGCTCGAAGCCCTGAAACTCCACAAGCGGTACTGGACGGCCACCCCCGAACGCGCCAACGACATCGACGGCCTCGTTCCGACCGGGATCCTCGCCGTCGCCTGCCTCGCCCACGACGGCGGCATCCCCGTCAACGTCGAGTCCCCGTATCTCCCCGAGCACCTCCTCAAGCGCTCCTGGCTCGGCGAGTTCGAGGTCTGATGCCCACGGACCACCCGGACGTCCAGGAATGGCACGACGGCAACCACCAGAACGCCTGCGGCCTCGCGGACATGCTCGGAGTAGCCCCCGACACGTACGCAGCCGACCCGCTGACCCTGATCCCGCGCCTCCAGAACTACGTGGACCGGGCCCCGCTCGACGAGTTCGAGCAGTCGGATTGGATCACGCTCCACTGCGACCTCGTCGCGTTCCTCGCGGACGTGATGATCCGGCACCACGGTGGCACCGCCTGGCGCATCGCCGACGGTCCCGGACACCCGCGCGGGTACGGCTACGTACTCGAAGCCCACGGCCAGGACGGCAACGTCCACCGCCTGGATCCCCATGCCGTGATCACGGGCGAATTCCGCGAACCGCCCATCGAGATCGTCAGGATGATCGCGACCGCGGAATACCATCTGCACCTGTGCCCTGAATTCCTGCGCGCGGAATGGGAGACCGGGATTCCACCGACGCCGATGCTCGCCGCCGTCATGGCGGAGCTGCAAGACCTCGAAGACCCGAAGATCCGCGCCGTGAACGAGCGCCACGGCGACGACCACGCCGTCAACCTCACCAAGCTGCGTGCCCTCGCCAAGCGCCTCAAGACGCAGCAGGACCTCGCCCGCGAGCTCTGGGCCACGGGCAACAGCGCCGCCCGCCTCCTCGCGATCCTGATCTGCCGCCCGAAGGCGTACGACTCCTCCGACCTGGACACCATGCTGCGCGGTGCCCGCACCCCCAAGGTGCACGACTGGCTCGTCGGCTACGTCGTCAAGAAGAGCCCGCACGCCGAGGAGCTGCGCCTGACGTGGTTCGCCGACCCGGACCCGGTGGTCGCGAGCGCCGGCTGGGCGCTGACGACGGACCGGGTGGCGAAGAAGCCCGAGGGACTCGACCTCCCGGGCCTCCTCGACACCATCGAGACGCAGATGAAGGACGCCCCGGACCGCCTCCAGTGGGCGATGAACCACTGCCTCGCCCAGATCGGCATCGAGCACCCCGCCCTCCGCGCCCGCGCGATCGCCATCGGCGAGCGCCTGGAGGTACTGAAGGACTACCCGACCTCCCCGGGCTGCACCTCCCCCTTCGCCCCCGTCTGGATCAACGAGATGGTCCGCCGGGCCTCAGCCTGACGCATCAAGCTCGTCGAGGGCGCGTACGAGCGGCCGCCGCAGCGCCACCGCGACGGGGCGGGGGTCCGTCCGGCTGTACTCGCCCAGCGCCCCACGGGCGGCTGCGACCGCCAACCCCGCATCCGCACCACTCAGGGTCTCGAGGATGGAACACTCATGTACCCACCTGGCGTCAAATTCCTTCCGGGAGGCCTGTCTTGATCGCCAGCACGCCTGTCGCACGATGGTCCTGGAGTGATTTCAGGGACGAGACAGACCAGTGAACCGGGTGCTATAAGGAGCCTGCGCTACTCGCGCTGGAGTGACAGCCCCACCCCCGCCGCGTACGCCGCCAGGCCCTCCGACCCCGTCGCGCCCGCCCAGGCCACGTAGCCGTCCGGGCGGATGAGGAACACGCCGTCGCCGTACGCCTCGTAGGCGGGGATGCGGACCGTACGGGCGCCACGCCAGGGGCCGGACTCGGCGGTGCCGACCGTCAGCAGGGTCCAGTGCGGGCCGCGGAAGGCGTCGAAGAGGCGGGTGCCGCCCCGGCGGCCGTCCGGGGCGCGGTCGCCTGCGCGGAGGGCGTCCGCCGGGAGGCCGGGGCGGGTTTCCGCCGCCAGGGAGGAGTCCCGGTAGCCCAGGCCGAGCTGTCGGGTGGCCGCGCCGCGGCTCGCCTCGCCGCGGTGGATGCGGGTCGACAGGCCGAGCATCTCGGCGGCGACCGGGAGGCGTTCCTCCTCGTACGTGGCGAGGAGGGCCTCGGGGGCCGCCCCGCGCAGCACGGCCGCCAGCTTCCAGCCCAGGTTGTACGCGTCCTGCACGCTGGTGTTGAGCCCCTGCCCGCCCGCCGGCGAGTGGACGTGCGCCGCGTCGCCGACGAGGAAGATCCGCCCCTCCCGGAACCGGTCGGCCATCGCCGCGCGCGGCCGGAAGTCCGACGCCCAGCGGACTTCGGTGACGGCGTCCGCGGAGATGTGCGTACGGGCGGCGATCAGGTTGCGGATCGCGGACGAGGAGAGGTCCATGGGGGCGTCGGACTGCGGGAGTCCGGCCGTCACCTGGAAGTCCTCCGTGCCGGCCAGCGGGCAGATCGCGAGGAAGCCCGCGTCGCCGTCGGCCGGCGGGAAGACGTGCCAGTTGTCGCGGTCGAGGCCGGTGATGCGTACGTCGGCCACCAGCATCGGCGCCGGGTCGACGGTCTCCCCCGTCATGCGGATGCCGAGCGCCCGCCGCACCGTGGAGCGCCCGCCGTCGGCGGCGACCGCGTACCGCGCCCGTACCGGGGCGCCCGAGGCGAACTCGGCGGTCACCCCGCCCGCGTCCTGCGCGATGCCGACCAGCTCCCGGCCGAAGGCGACCTCGCCGCCCAGTTCCACCAGCCGGGCCAGCAGGATCTCCTGGGTGCGCCACTGGGGGACCATCCACGGCTCGGCGTAGGGGGCGCCCTCGTCGGCCGTCCCGGTCTCGTCGGCGTCGAGGATCGCGTGCTCGCCCACCCGCTTCCCGTCCTGCCAGATCATCCCGACCGGGTACGGGCCGCCCGCCGCGCGGACCGCGTCGTACACGCCGAGGTCGTCGAAGACCTCCAGCGTGCGCGGCTGGACGCCCTTGCCGCGCGAGCCGGGGAAGAGGCCGGCGGAGCGTTCGACGACGAGTGCGCCGACGCCCCGGCGGGCGAGGTCCACGGCGAGTGCGAGGCCGGCCGGACCGGCGCCGACGATCAGTACGTCCACGTTCATCACACTTCCCCTTAACGCTGTTAAGTAACTGACTCCCCGAGAGTGCACTTAACGCTGTTAAGCTGTCAAGCGTGGCTACCCGCAGATCCCCCAAGCTGGACAAGAAGCAGGCCGTCGAGACCTCCCTCCGCCTGCTGAACGACCTCGGCCTCGACGGCCTCAGCCTGCGCGCCATCGCCAAGGAGCTCGACGTCCAGGCACCCGCCCTGTACTGGCACTTCAAGAACAAGCAGGAGCTCCTCGACGAGATGGCGACGGAGATGTACCGCCGGATGGCCGCCGACGCCGCCCTCCCCCCGGACCTCCCCTGGCAGGACCGCCTCCTCGCCGCCAACCGCGCCCTGCGCGCCGCCCTGCTCCGCTACCGCGACGGCGCGAAGGTCTTCAGCGGCTCCCGCTTCACCGGCACCGAGCACGCCACCCAGATGGAGGCGCACCTGACCGCCCTCACCGCCGCCGGGTTCACGCTCCCCCAGGCCGTCCGCGCCACCACCACCGCGTACTTCTTCACCCTCGGCTTCGTCACCGAGGAACAGGGCGTCGAACCGCTCCCCGGCGAACGCCGCGAGGGCTACGACGTCGCCGAACGCGCCGAACGCCTCGCCGAGTTCCCCCTGTCCGCCGAGGCCGGAGCCGACCTCTTCCAGGACTACGACCAGGGCTTCGAGGAAGGCCTGCGGCTCGTGATCGCCGGCATCGAAGCCCGGTACACCGGCCACGGAGCCGCCTGATGACCGGACGCGCCTACGGCTTCCTCGTCGCCGCCCGACCCGACCCGGCCGCCCTCGGCCCGATACTCGACGCCGTCTTCGCCGCCGGCGAGGGCGCCGTCGAGGTCGGGCCCGAGGGGGAGGCCGACGGCTGGCGGTGGGACACCCCGGTCCAGTGCGCGATCCTGTGGTTCGAGCCGTTGAACATCTCCTGCCAGCTCAACGTGTACGCCGGCCCGGCCGTCCCCGATCCGCCGTCCGCCGAGACCGTCGCGCGGGCCCTGGCCCGGGGCTTGGGCACGGCCGTACTGATCGACCACGCGACCCTGCCGTGGATCTACCACGCCTTCACTCCCGGCGGCGGGTCCACCTACGCCAGCGTCGACGACCTGGACGGCGACGACCTCCCCGCACTCCGCGTCACCGCCACCCAGGCCGGCGTGGCGGCCTTCCCCGACGCCTCCGTACGCGGGCTGACCGAGCTGGTCCGGACCGTGCCCTTCGCACCCCCGGGCACCGACCCCCGCCTGTGGGCCTGGACCGACCTGATCGGCCGCATCGAAGCCGGGTGGGCTCCGCTGCGCTGGTACGGGGCCGACATGTACGCGGAGGACCTGGACGCCCGGGACGCCCTGAGCGGCAGCGACCTGGAGGGCGATCCCCGCCTCGAAGCCCTCGACGCCCGCTTCCGGGCCGTCACCGTCGACGACGGCGGCCACGAACTCGGCTCCGACCCGGCGACCGCGCCCTGGTACCGGCTCCGGCGGCCCGCCGTACTGCCGTGGCGGGTGCTGCTGCCCGCAGACCCGGAGGCGGCGGGGTGGCTGTGGAAGTGGGTCGAGGACGGCGCCGAGGGCAAGCCCGGCGGAACCGACATGACGGACCTCGACCTCAGCGGCGCCGGCCTGAACGGGGCCGACTTCTCCTCGTCCCTGTTCTGCGGCACCGGGCTGGCCGGCGCCCGCCTGGTCGGCACCTGCTTCTACCGCACCCATCTCCAGGGCGCCGACCTGTCAGGGGCCGACGCCACCGGCGCCTGCTTCGTACGGGCCGAAATGGACGGCGCCGTCCTGCGCGGCACCGTCCTCGACGGCGCCGACCTCGTACGGGCCGAGCTGTACGGGGCCGACGCGCGCGGAGCGAGCCTGCGCGGCGCCCGCATCCTGGGGGCGGGCCTCCACGGCGCCGACCTGCGCGGGGCCGACCTCAGCGGCGCGGTGCTCCAGGAGAACGGCTTCCAGGTGACGCTGGACGACGCCACCCTCGTGGCGGGCCTGACCGGCACCGTGTTCGGTCCGGCGGAACACGTGGCGGCGGACGGCACCCGCGCCGCCCTCGCCGGGGCCGGCCTGGAGGACTGGATCCGGGCGCGCGGAGGCGACGTACGGGTGATCCCCCCACGGGGCCGGCCCTGACTCAGCGCAGCAGCACCGGCAGGGTGCGCAGCCCCCGGTGGCGCGGGTTGCGCCACCACAGCGGGCGGGCGCCGGGCGCGGCCGGGCGCAGCGCCGGATAGCGGGCGAGCAGCGCCCCGAAGGCGATCTCGGCCTGTAGCCGGGCCAGGGGCGCTCCGAGGCAGTGGTGGATGCCGTGCCCGAAGGCCAGGTGGCCGGCGGTGGGGCGGGAGGAGTCGAAGCGGTCCGGGTCGGCGAAGACGGCGGGGTCCCGGTTGGCCGACAGCATCGAGATCTGCACGAACTCCCCGGCGGGGACGGTGGTGGTGCCGATGGTCACGGGCTGCGTGGTGTAGCGCATGGTGGCGATGGAGAACGGGCTCTCGTGGCGCAGCACCTCCTCGATGAACGGCCCCGTCCGGGCGGCCGGGTCGGCGCGCAGCGCGGCCAGTTCGCGGGGGTGGGTGAGGAGGACGCGGACGCCGTTGGAGATGAGGTTGGCGGTGGTCTGGTGGCCGGCCGCCACCAGCAGGAACCCCATCGAGGTGATCTCCTGCTCGCCGAGCCGGTCGCCCTCGTCGCGGGCCGCGATCAGCGCGGTCAGCAGGTCGTCGCCGGGGTGGGCGCGCTTGTGGTCGATGAGGGCCCGGATGTGCCCCACCAGGGCCTCGGCGGTGTCGACGGAGACCTCCCCGTCGCCCTCCTCGCCACTGAGAGTGGCGGCCCAGGCCTTGAGGATGCCCTCGGCGCCCTCGGTCGCGCCGAGCAGGTCGAAGACCACGGCGAGCGGCAGCGGCACGGCGAAGTCCCGCACCAGGTCGACGGCGGGTCCGTGCCCGTCCATCTCGTCCAGCAGCCGTACGACGTGCCCCTCGATCACCGGCCGCAGGGCGGCGACCCGCCGTGCCGTGAACGCCTGCTGGACCAGGCGGCGCAGCCGGGTGTGGGCGGGCGGGTCGGAGTTGAGCATGTGCGCGGTCAGCGCCCGGCCCGGCCCGGGCCCCTCCTCGGAGCCGTCGCGGCGGTCGAAGACCTCGGTGGCGGCGTTCTTGCTCAGCCGCGGGTCGGCGAGCGCGGCCCGGCACTCGGCGTGCCCGGTGACCACCCACCCCTCCAACGGCGCCTCCCCGAGGATCCGCACCCGGTGCGCCCCGCCGTCGAGCTCGCGCCAGCGCCGGCAGTCGGAGTGCGGGTCGTCGAAGAAGGAGACGGGCACCTCCTCAACGCCCACGCCGCACCGCCCCCCTGACCACCCGTACGTCCTCCACCCCGAGCAGCCCGACCAGTGGCACCTTCGCCCTGCGTTGCGCGGGGTCGACCACCAGCCCGGCGCCCCTGACCAGGTCCAGCAGCAGTTCGGCGAGCGGCATGACCATGTGCCGGCCCCAGCAGCGCTCGGAGGAGTGCCCGAAGGGCAGGTAGCCGGGGGCGGTGTCGGGATCGAGTTGGTCCCACCGTTCGGGCCGGAACGCGTCGGGGTCCTCCCACAGCACGGGGTCCCGGTGGGACAGCAGGGGCAGCACGAGTACGTCGTCCAGGTCGCCGATGCGCGCGTCGAGGGCCGGGTACTCGGGGGAGGCGTAGCGCAGGATGTTCCAGGAGGGCGGCAGCAGCCGGGCGGCCTCGTGGAGGATGCCGCGGTCGGAGGTGCCCTCGTCGAAGGGGGAGCCGAGCCAGAGGGCGTTGGCGACGAGGGTGGACACGGTGAAGCAGACGGGCGCGGCGGCCCTCCGGTAGATCCCCATCGCGTAGCGCCGGTCGTGGTACCCACCGGCTTCCGCGAACAGCCGCGCAATTCCGCTGGACTCCGCACCCGCCTTCTTCCGCCGGGGAATGGCGGCTCCGGCGGCTATGACCGACCAGGTGAGTTTCGGGGTGAGCTCCAGATTGCGGCTCATGAGAATGCGCAGCCGGCGCGGGTCGCTGCCGAGAATGAGATCCCGCAAGAACAAATGCCCGGTGAGCGGCCAGCTCCCGGCGAGATCGACGCTCCTCACCAACGGCCTCTCCAGCGCCTCCCGTACGTCCTTCCCGATGACGCGCATGACCGCCGCGGCCTCGTTGCGCTCGATGGAGCGGCCGTGCAGGGGCTTGAAGGTGGGCCGTTCGGTCTCGGTGGCGCGGCGCGCTGCGAGGATCCGGTCGGCCAGCTCGTGGCCTGCGACGCCCATGGTGTCGGGCTCCAGCCGGAAGGCGTCCTTGCCGGCGTGCTCGCGCAGCAGGGCGGCCAGCCGGGGCGCGAACTCCGTGGTCCGCGCGGCCTGAACGGAGGCGATGGACATACGGGAAAACTCCGATGCAGCCGTCGGTCGGGGCCTCGGTACCGCCCCGGCCGCCGGGCGGCCGGGGCGGGTCTGCCGGTCTAGTACCAGAAGTACCAGGCGCTCTTCTTGAGGCTCTTCTGACCGGAAACAGCGTTACGGATGGCGAAAAGCATCTTCATCGCCGTACCCCCTCTCCCAATCCATGGCTTGTGGCCGAATCAAAGGATTACGGAACCCCACCGGAGGCGTACCGGCGAGGGCCCGTTGAGAATGCGCCGCCACCGTAGGCACTCCGCCGACCCCAAAACAACGCCCCCCTGCTCTTTATGTACGCTCCTACCAACCCCACCCCCCAATTCCGGCCGCCCACCCCCGAGTTCGCGCCGATCTCCCTCCGGGACGAAACCCCCCGACGACCTTCCCCCTCCGCCTCGCCCCACTCCCCCGGCCGGACCCACCCGCCCCCGCGTGTCGAGCTTGTGTTCCCAGCAGCTCGCCGGTAGACAGGGCTCCGCTTGTAGATCGATCTGCCGTGGGGCGGACAGCTGTGGCGGACCACATACCGATCAATCCGTGCACGATCCCTCAGTTCACGGGTGACCTGGACGCGTTGGAGCAGGACCGCACGGCCATCGCCGCGGCCGCATCCACCCTCCGCGACACCGGCGCGAACGTCGACAACACGTTCCAGGGCCTCGCCTCCTTCTACTCCGCACCCGAAGCCGCCCAGCTCTTCGCCACCACCCACCGGGTTCAGACGGAAAGCGACCACTTCGCCGACCAGCTGGAGACAGCCGCCCAGGCACTCGGCGAATTCGCCACCGAAGCACGCCCCATCGTGGCCCGCCTCAAACAACTCCAGGCACAGGCAACGGCCTTCACCAACAAGATCCAGGGCGACGCCCACTGGAAGGACGACGGCAAGAAGACCGACGAGAACAACGACCTGATCCACGACGTCAACGCCGCAGCCGAAGCCTTCTGGGCCGCCGAACGCACCTGCGCCAGCAAGATCCGCGCCCTGTGCGGCCTGCCCCCGCTCACCGTCGACGACGGCACCCACGCCGACGGCATGTACGGCTACCGCGCCACCGACCTCAACAAGGTCCAGGACCTCCCCTGGGGCTCACAACTGGAGCAGTCCCACCGCTGGTACGACGTCGGCCACTGGGCCAAGTCCTTCATCTGGGACGGCGTCATCATGGACGGCATCGTCGGCACCGTCCGCGGCCTGGGCACCCTCGTCGGCGTCGACGGCGCGGACGCCGCCGGCCAGGCATGGACCGGCCTCGCCAAACTCGCCACCGGCCTCGCCCTCACCACCTATCCCGGCACGGGCTTCGTCTTCTGGAACGCCGACGACAAGGCCATGCCCGCCTGGCTCCGCGACTCCCGCAACGCCATGAAGGAAACCGGCAAAGCCCTCGTCGCCTGGGACCAATGGAGCAAGAACCCCGCCCGCGCCGCAGGCGCCGTCACCTTCAACGTCCTCACCACCGTGTTCTCCGGCGGCGTCGGCACCGGAGCCAAAACCGGCGCCATCGCCAAGACCATCAGCGTCGCAGGCAAAGCCGGACGCCTCATCGACCCCATGACCTACGTCGGCCAAGCCGCAGGCAAAGCCGGCTCCCTCGCCTTCAGCAAACTCAAGATCGGCGAACTCCTCGCCAACATCGGCAAAGCCGACGGCACCTTCCCGAAAGTCGACGACGTCGTCTGGAACGACCTCCCCAAAGCCGACGCCCCCGGCATCAACTTCCCCCACCCCAACGACACGGCCCGCCTCCCCGACGACGCCCTCGGCCGCCCCCAGTACCTCGACAAGGTCACCAACCAGCTCCTCGACCACAAAGGTCTCCCCAAACAAGACCTCACCGCCATCCCCAAGGGCTCAGGCCACCCCCTGACTGAGGTCCCCAGGCACCAGGAGGTCCCCATCGGCGTCGGCGCCCACACGGCGGACGTCACCTCCCACACTCCGGGCGGCACGGCCGCCCACACCCCGGGTGGCGGCACGACCCACACCCCGGGCGGCACCGCCGACAACATGCCGCACAACAGCCACACCGAACCCAGCGGCAACAGCACGACCCCCGGCCACGGAGGCACCGACACCACCCCCACCGGCGGTGGAGCGACACACACCGACACCCCCTCCACCGGCGGCCACGGCGACAGCCCGAGCACGGGTGGAGGACACGGCCCCGGCGACGGGCCGGGGATCCCGCACCAAGACAGCCATGGCGGACACGACGGTCCTGCTGGTGAGCCTCTCTCTGACGGCACCCCGGCGGGGAGCAACGGCCATCCCCGCGATTCCGCAGGCGATAACGCCGGGGCGAGCGACGAAGCCGCCCCGCACGAGGTCCCATCCACGCACCCGGACCCGGTAGTCCAACGCCACGTCGACATGGCGAACAACGACCTCGAGTGGCGCCGCCAGCACTACAAGAAGAACGCTCGCCGCCTGAGCGCGGAAGGAACAGACGAGCTGGGCAACCCTCTGAGCATGCTCCGCATGACGGGTGATCCCGCACGACCTTTCACCGCAGCAACCCAACAGTTCATAAACCCCACCTACTTGGGGCCTAGGATCCCCGGCGACGTTTCGACCGTTCACCCTGATTACCTTGAAGGGCTTCACCAACGAGCGGCTGACCGCAGCACGGCCATCGACATCGACACCGCGGCCGAGCGAGCCAAACTGGCCGCAATGAAAGAATACGACAACTCCCGGACGCCAGAGAATAAACTCGCCGCAGAGGAAGCCGTCCAGAAATACAAGAAGACGCACACGGCAATGGGTGACGCCGGTGAAAATCTTGGCGAAGATGCCGCCGAATTCCACGCGATGCGCGATATCGACCCCCACGCGGACCGACTGGATGACGGGACGCGCGGAGCTCATCGGTTCGACCAGATCTGGCAGACATCCGATGGCCGTTACATCGTCATAGAAGCCAAGGCTTCACCCACAACACACCTTGGCAGCCGCATACTTCCTGACGGAATATTCCGAGCAAGGCAGGGAACGCCTCAATACTTCGACGAAACAATTCTACAGATGCACGGGCGAGGGGAAAGCAGTCTGGCCCGAAAACTAGTCCTAGCTCGCCGAAATTTGAAGCTGGATTATATCGAAGTCAGAGCCAATCCAATCGACGGTCGCTACAATGGGTATTACAAGAGATTTTTCGATATCGGCAGAGGGTGATCAATGTGACCGTGCTCGTCCCCCGGCATGAGCTGCCCGACGGGCTGGAAGGCCGTGCTGAGGAGCTTGACGAGAGCACTGCGGAGAACGTCGAGTGGCTGGAGTCGTCGCCCGCGGGTTTCAGGCTGGCCTTCGGTACGGCACTGCTCGCAGCGTTCACGCACTGCGGCGAGGACCCCCGCGCAGCCAGCCTGCCGACTTGGGAGGCATGGGTCACGGCCACCCAGGTCGGCTCCGCGCTCTTCGCCACCTCGACCGCAACGACCGGCACGGTGAAGTGCCGTATCGCGGACGAGGTTCGGACCATCCCGGCGACCGGTCCCCAGTACCACAGCAACCCAGAGAACTGGCTCAATGCCTTCTGGCTAGCGATCGCCTGTGGGGAGCCGGAGCGGATGACTGCACTGGCCCAGGTCCCTCTGGAGCTCCTGCGGGGCTCAGGCGCCGACTACGACGAGTACATCTACTCATGGATCTCGACCCTGCAAACCTGGTGGCTGCGTGCCGGTGATCTGGGCGGGCTACTGAGTGCCGCGTTCGACGGTACCGCTCCGGAGGGGCTTGAGGAGGGCGAGCGGGATCTCGTACTGCGGATCATCTACCCCCCGATGAACCTCTTCCTGCGCTACATCACCGGAGACCACGTGCGCTTCAACGAGGCCCTCGCCGATGCGCTCCGGTGGCACAAGGAGTACTGGACGCATGTGGACGGAGGTACTAACACCGGCCACTGCAGCAGCTTCGTCGCCCTCGGCCCCCTCGCCATGGCCTGCCTGGCCCGCGATGCGGGATTCCCCCTGACCGTCGAGTCCGAATACTTGCCAAAGCACCTCATCGCGCGTAGCTGGGTCGGTGAATTCGACACCCTGAGCACCTAGGGCACAGCGGAACTCATGTTGGACCTCAGCTCAAGTGCCTCAAGATGCGAAGATCCTCCATCCGCCGATGGAGCTGCTCCACCGCCTCGTCCGCGAGGACCACGATGGTTTCGACAGGGCGCTGCCGGACGCCCTCCAGCGGCACAAGGAGTACTGGAGCGACGAGGACCGCGCCCCGCACGGATCCGGTCTCGTCGCGCTCGCCCCGCTGGCCATGGCCCGCCTCGCCTACGACTCGGGCTTCCCCGTCGAGGTCCGGTCGGAGTACCTGCTGGAACGCTGCCGGGTCGGCGAGTTCGCCACCTGACGACGTACTACGCCAGGCGGACCGCCCCCGACGCGTCCGGCCTGATCGGCTCCGGGTCGGTGTTCTCGTAGAACCGGAGGGTGCCGAGCGGTGTGCCGGGGGTGGTGAGGTGCGGGGTCAGGGCCTCCAGGAACTGTTCCGCGTCCGGGAGGTTCTCGGTGTGGATCTCCTGGCGGGCCGTGAGGGTCCAACCGGTCGGGGTGCGGGTGAGGTGCGCGGTGCACTCGCCGCCCACTCGGTACGCCGGGCCGCGCTCCGCCAGCACCTTGAAGGGCGGGGGTATGTACGCGTCCAGGTCCTCGTCGTAGTGGCCGGCGTCCGCGGCGTACGGCTCCATGTGGTCGCGGATCAGCGCCAACACCGGCTCCGTGGTGGAGGCGTCGAGGTCCAGTGCGAGTTCGAGGGCATGGAGGTCGGCCATGGGCCGAGCCTACGCAACGGTGGAACCTGCGGGTGGCGGCGTGCTTTCGTGCACGCCCCGAGCGCGGCACGGCAGCCGCCACCCCACGACCCGCACTCGTCAAGGCACAGGACCCTTGGCGTCCCCTCGCGACGAATCGCTCACCACCAGGGTGATCAACAGGTGACGAACCGTCAACACCTCGTTAGAGGTACACGCGCGGTTCCCTCATCAGTCCACAATTTTTCGGCGTCTGCTCTGGAGCCTCCGGCACGCCGGCCGCCGCCCGGTCGATCTCGCACCAGATGCGCTTGCCCGCGCCCTCGCGCTGCCAGCCCCACCGGTCCGCGAGACCGTCCACCAGCTCCAGGCCGCGCCCGCCGGTGTCCTCCCCGCCGGCCTGCCGGCGGGCCGGGGCGCGGTCGCTGGTGTCGGCCACCTCGACCCGTACCCCCGGGCCGCCGAGGAGCATCCGCAGCACGGCCGGACAGCCCGTGTGCACGACCGCGTTCGTGACCAGCTCGGAGATCAGCAGGAGCAGCGTCTCGGCGAGCGGTTCGTCGTCCCCCATCCCCGAGCCCGCCAGCCGGGACCGCGCCCATCGGCGCGCCCGGCCGACCTCGGCGGGGTCGGGTCCTACCTCAAGCTGTACCTGAAGCACCTGCACCGCTCACACCATCCGAACCGGCGGACACTTCGCCTCGCGACAGGATGGGATCACCGACTGTGATCCCCGTGCCGAGCAGCATGGTTGACATACAGTCACCAAAACAAGCGCTTCGGGCATATTCCAGCGCGAAGGAGTAGGCGTGGTGCATACTGTGCGACGCTCACGCCGCTCAACCGCTCGCATCGTGGGAGCGTATCGCGGCACGCCCCCGCGTCCGGGCCGCATCGAGCTGGGCGAAGGACACAAACCGATATCAACTCTCTGTAATCGGACATGCGTCCCGCGCCGTCCCCGCCGTGCCCCTCCCGCGCCTGCCCGTAACACCCCGCTACGGCGCCGACGACTCCGCCAGCAGCGCCTCCGCGAGCAGTTCCTCCGCCCGCTCCGCCGTGCGCCACTGCTCCGCCCGCACCCAAGCGCGCTTCAAGTGCAGGTGGACGTCCGCCTCCCACGTGAAGCCCATTCCCCCGTGCACCTGGAGGCAGTCCCGGGCCCCCCGCACCGCCGACCCGTCCGCGAGCAGCTTGGCGGCGGCGATCTCGGCGGGGTCACCGGTGACCGCCGCCGCGTAGACCGCGGTACGGGCCACCTCGGCCCGCACCAGCATCCGCGAGCACAGGTGCTTGACGGCCTGGAAGCCCCCGATGGGCTGCCCGAACTGCTCGCGCTGCCCCGCGTACCGCACCGCCAGCTCCACCGTCCGCAGCGCGCTCCCGACCTGGAGCGCCGCCGTCAGCAGCGCCCCCACGTCCCGGTATCCGGGAGGGACCGGCTCCCCGGAGGCCCGCCACAGCGGGGTCAGCGGGTCCGCCGAGCGCACCGGCACCCCGGCCGGGACCTCCGGCATCCCCAGCACGGCGTCCGCCTCCCCCAGGTGGGCCACCAGCGGCCCGTCCAGGTCGAAGGCCGTCACCACCGCCGAGCCCGAAGCCGCCCCCGGGACCACTCCGGCGGCCAGGTGGGTGGCCACCAGCGGCCCGGGCAGCAGCACCCGCCCGGCCTCCTCGAAGACGAGCACCGCCTCCGGCAGGCCGAGGCCCACCCCGCCCTCGGACTCCGGCAGCCGGAGGGAGAAGAAGCCCGCCCCGCCCAGCTCCCGCCAGAGCCGCCGGTCCACGGCCCGCCCGTGCGACACCGAGTCCCGCAGCGCCTCGCGCCCGTACCGCCCGGCGAGGAGGTCCCGGATGCCCGCCCGCACGTCCCGCTGGTCCTGCGTCAGCCGGAAGTCCACGGCCGCTCACCGCCCCTTCGGGAGGCCGAGGATCCGCTCGGCCACGATGTCGTGCTGGATCTGGGAGGTGCCCGCCGCGATGGTGTACGAGAGCGAGGAGAGCCGCTCCGCCGTCCACTCCTCCTCCAGGGACAGGGACTCCGCGCCCAGGACCGCCGCGGCCGCCTCGTACAGCTCCTGCCGCGCGTGCGAGTACGCCAGCTTGAAGACGCTGCCGCCCGTGCCCGGGACGCCGCCCGAGCCCTGTGACTCGCTGACGTTCCACTGCGTCAGCCTCCACAGGGCCCCGAACTCCCCGTAGAGCCGGCCCAGCCACCGGCGCAGCGCCGGGTCGTCCCAGCGGCCGTTCGCCTTCGCGGCCCGGGCCAGCGCGCCCAGCGTCCGCCGGCAGGCGACGACCTCGCCGACGAAGGCGGTGCCGCGCTCGAAGGACAGGGTCACCATCGTGACCCGCCAGCCGTCGTTCTCGGCGCCGACCCGGTTGGCGACCGGCACCCGGACCTCGTCCAGGAACACCTCCGCGAACTCCGCCGACCCGGCCAGGGTGCGCAGCGGCCGGACCGTGACGCCGGGCTCGTCCATCGGCATCGCCAGCCAGGAGATCCCCCGGTGCTTGGGCGCGGCCGGGTCGGTGCGCACCAGCAGCTCGCACCAGTCGGCGACCTCGGCGTGCGAGGTCCAGATCTTGGAGCCGGTGACCACGTACGCGTCCCCGTCGCGCACCGCCCGCGTGCGCAGCGAGGCCAGGTCGGAGCCGGCCCCGGGCTCGCTGAAGCCCTGGCACCACACCTCCTCCCCGCGCAGCACGGGCGGCAGCCAGCGCGCCCGCTGCTCGGCGGTGCCCTCGGCGGCGATGGTCGGTCCCGCGTGCAGCAGGCCGACGAAGTTCGCGCCGACGTACGGGGCTCCCGCGCGCTCGGTCTCCTCCAGGAAGATCAGGTGCTGGGTCGGGGTGGCGCCGCGCCCGCCGGCGTCGACGGGCCAGTGCAGGCCCGCGTACCCGGCGTCGTACAGCCTGCGCTGCCAGCCCAGGTCGTACGCGCGCCGGCCGGGCCAGTCGTCGGGCGAGGGCCTGGCGGGCAGCTCGGGCAGCACCTTGCCGAGCCATTCGCGCAGCCGGGCGCGGAAGTCCTGCTCCTCCTCGGTGTGGGAGAGGTCCATGTCAGACCAGGTCCAGGCCGAGCATGCGGATGGCGTTGCCGCGCATCAGCTTGTGGACCGTCTCCTCGTCGAGGCCCTTGACGTGGTCGAGGGCGACCTCCTTGGTGTGCGGGAAGGTCGAGTCGACGTGCGGGTAGTCGGTCTCGAAGGTGGCGTTGTCGCGGCCGACGACGTCCAGCGAGGCGATGCCGTGCTTGTCGCGGAAGAAGCAGCAGAAGATCTGCCGGTAGTAGTACGTGGACGGCGGCTCGGGGATGAGGTCGCGGACCCCGCCCCAGGCGCGGTGCTCCTGCCAGACGTCGTCCGCGCGCTCCAGGGCGTACGGGATCCAGCCCATCTGGCCCTCGCTGTAGGCGAGTTTGAGCGTCGGGAACTTCACCAGCACCCCGCTGAAGAGGAAGTCCATCATCGAGGCCATGGCGTTGTTGAAGCTCAGCGAGGCCTGGACGGCGGGCGGCGCGTCGGGGGAGGCGGCGGGCATCTGGGAGGAGGACCCGATGTGCATGTTGACGACCGTGCCGGTCTCCTGGCAGACGGCGAAGAAGGGGTCCCAGTACCCGGAGTGGATGGACGGCAGCCCGAGGTGGGTCGGGATCTCGGAGAAGGTGACGGCCCTGACCCCGCGGGCGGCGTTGCGGCGGATCTCGGCGACTGCGAGGCCGATGTCCCAGAGCGGGATGATGCACAGCGGGATCAGCCGGCCGCCGCTGTCGCCGCACCACTCCTCGACCATCCAGTCGTTGTACGCGCGCACGCAGGCCAGGGCCACTTCCTTGTCGTGCGCCTCGGCGAAGGTCTGCCCGCAGAAGCGCGGGAAGGTCGGGAAGCACAGGGAGGCCTCGACGTGGTTGAGGTCCATGTCGAGGAGCCGCGCCTTGGGGTCCCAGCAGCCGCGGCGCATCTCCTCGCGGGTGATGCCCTCCAGGGTCATGTCGTCGCGGTCGAAGCCGACGGCGGCGATGTTGCGCTTGTACGGGAACTTCAGGTCCTCGTAGATCCACCAGTCGGTCGGCGGGCCGTCGGGGTCCATGGAGATCACGTACTTTCCGCCGGTGTACTCCAGCCCCCCGATCCCGGCGGTGAGGGCCTTCGGGCCGCGGTCGCGGTACTTCGCGGGCAGCCACACGTCGAAGAGGTGGGCGGGCTCGATCACGTGGTCGTCGACGCTGATGATCCGAGGCAGTTCCAGTGCCATGCGCTCGCGCTCCTTCTCCCCAATCTGATGCATCGTCAGAAACAAGCTAGCCCCGCCACCCCTGGACCGACAAGCGCCGGAGCCCTACGCTCTGCCCTTGATCTGACTCACCGTCAGCTGGCACCCGGCCGGCACGCCCAGGGGAGGTCCGCGATGACGACCACGGAAACGGCGGCGACGGACGACCCGACGGCCCTCGCCACGGAGCTCGGCCGGTCCGCGACCCTGTGGGAGCTGATCGCCCGCCGCGCGGCCCTCACCCCCGGCACCACGGTCCTCATCGAGGCCGCCGAGCAGCCCGCCACCGAACAGGGCGCCGCCGACCGCACGCTCACCTTCGGCGCCCTGCGCGACCGCGCCGAACGCGTCGCGGCGGGCCTGTACGCCATGGGCGTACGCCCCGGCACCGTCGTCGCCTGGCAGCTCCCGACCCGCATCGAGACCGTCCTGCTCTCGGCCGCCCTCGCCCGGCTCGGCGCCGTCCAGTCCCCCGTGATCCCCTTCTACCGCGACCGCGAGGTCGGCTTCGCGCTGCGCGAGTCCAAGGCGGAGTTCTTCGCCGTCCCCGGCTTCTGGCGCGGCTTCGACCACACCGCGATGGCCCACCGGCTCGGCGCCCGCGGGGTCTTCGAGGCGTACGCGAACCTCCCCGACGGCGACCCGGCCGTACTGCCCCCGCCGCCCGCCGACGGCACCTCCGTGCGCTGGATCTACTGGACCTCCGGCACCACCTCCGACCCCAAGGGCGTCCTGCACACCGACCGCTCCCTCATCGCCGGCGGCTCCTGCCTCGCCCACGCCCTGCGCCTGACCCCGGCCGACGTCGGCTCGATGGCCTTCCCGTACGCGCACATAGCCGGGCCGGACTACACGGTGATGCTGCTGCTGTACGGGTTCCCGGCGGTGCTCTTCGAGAAGTTCGCGATGCCAGACGCCCTCGCGGGCTACCGCCGCCACGGAGTCACCGTCGCCGGCGGCTCCACCGCCTTCTACTCCATGTTCCTCGCCGAGCAGCGCAAGGCCCCCGGCACGCCACTGCTCCCGAGCCTGCGGCTGCTGGCGGGCGGCGGCGCCCCCAAGCCCCCGGAGATCTACCACGCGGTGGTGCGCGAGCTGGGCTGCCAGCTCACCCACGGCTACGGCATGACCGAGGTCCCGATGATCACCATGGGGTCCCCCGACGACACCCCGGAGAACCTCGCCACCACCGAGGGCCGCCCCCCGCAGGGCATGTCCATCCGCATCACCACCCCCGACGGCACCCCCCTGCCCGACGGCACCGACGGCGAGGTCCGGCTGCGCGGCGAGGCCGTCTGCCAGGGCTACCTGAACCGGCCGGACACCGGCGACGAGACCTTCGACGCCGACGGCTACCTGATCACCGGCGACCTCGGCCACCTCACCGGATCCGGCCACCTGGTCCTCACCGGACGCAGCAAGGACGTGATCATCCGCAAGGGCGAGAACATATCGGCGAAGGAGATCGAGGACCTCCTCCACCAGCTCCCCGGCGTCGCCGACGCCGCCGTCATCGGCCTGCCGGACGAGGAGCGCGGCGAGCGCGTCTGCGCCGTCGTCGAGCAGCCCCCCGGCGCCGCCCCCCTCACCCTGCCCCAGGTCACCGCGTACCTGCGCGCCCAGGGACTCTCCCCGCACAAGCTGCCCGAGCAGCTGGAACTGGTCGACGCCCTGCCCCGCAACGACGCCCTGCGCAAGGTGCTGAAGTACCGGCTGCGCGAGCGCTACAGCTGAACCCGAGCCCGCCCCGAGCGGAGGCTGACACCAAGGTGTCAGGCCGCTTGGTGCCGGTCCGGAAACCTTCCCCGGCCCCTGGCGGACCAGCAGGATGGTGCTCACCGGAACGGCGGCGGGAACGAAACCCGAAGCCGGGGCCACCGGGGCGAACCGCCCCCGGAAGCCCGGTCAACGCCTTCCGGATCCACCGGAACCAGTAGTCGGCCAGGGGGCACCGCCATGTCGAGAACCACTCAGCTCACCGCACTCCGCACCATCGCGATCCGCAACGCCGCGGACCGCTCCATCGGGTGGGACTGAGCGGCATGCTCCTCGTCCGACTGCCCCTGATCAGCCACACCGGGGCACCGGGTACGGAGAGCGGGGCGAGCCTCCTCCAGGACGCCCTCTGGGCCCACGCGGGCCCGCAGCACGCCCTCGAACACGTACGGGTACGTCCCCTCCCGGAGGGGATGAGCGTGGCCCTCTTCGTCCGGGCCGAGAACGACGCCCAGGCCCGTGAGAAGGCCCGCGCACTGCTCGCCACCGTCCTCGGGACGGGCGCGGCCCGCCACTACTCGATGGCCCCCCTGATCCCCAACTGACGCACCGCACCACCTCTTGCGCCACCGCTCGCCCGGTGCAACCGACCGCTGTTCCTGCAGGGCAGCCGTCCCACCGGCACCACGGTGCGCCCCACGTCTTCCGGCCTCGACCAGGCCTGCCCGCGGCACACGCCCGCGGGCCACCACACCCGAAACTTCCCCGGCCCTGACGCCTCGGGCCGCCATGTCCTCTTGGAGACACCACCATGACCGCGCGCCGCTCCTCCCGCATGCTCACCATCGCCCTCACCTCCTTCGTCGCCGCCCCGATGCTGGCCATGGCCCTGCCCGCCGCCTCGGCACAGGCCGAGTCGCAGACGGTCGCCTCGATCGCCCGGGCCCAGGTCGGCAACACCTGCGGCGACTACAACTGCCAGTACCCCGGCGCCTGGTGCGCGGAATTCACCCGCTGGGTGTGGAACAAGGCCGGCGCGAACACCTCCGGCATCAGCGCGGCGGCCGTCAGCATCTACCAGTACGGCAAGAACAAGGGGACGCTGCACAGCACCCCGCAGGTCGGTGACGCGGTCCTCTACGACAAGGACGGCAACCTGAACGACGGCGAGGCCGACCACGTCAACATCGTCGTCGCGGTCGACGGGGACGACATCCAGACGGTCGGCGGCAACGAGAGCGGCGGCGTCCGCTTCCGCCCCTGGTTCAACTGGAAGACCAACTCCAGCCCGGTGGGCGCCGGCCGGGCGCTGGCCTTCATCGGCCCGGCGGGCCTGGCCGAGACCCCCTCGACCCCGGTCAGCAAGGCCGGTGACCTCTTCCACGCCACCCGCCTCGTCGACGGCAGCTGGGAGGGCTTCGCACCGCTGAACGGCTTCGGCGGCGCGGCCTTCTTCAACGCCTCCCAGGAGTCCATCGCCGCCACCCCGGACGGCTCCACGCAGACCCTCGCCACCGGCAACGACGGCAAGCTCTACCACACCGCCCGTTACTCGGACCGCACCTGGACGGGCTGGTCCCCGCTCTCCGGCTACGACGGCGCCGCCGACTTCGCGGCCAAGGACCAGTCCATGACGGGCATGTCCAACGGCGACGCCAACGTCATGGCGATCGGCAACGACGGCCGCATCTACCAGAACACCCGCTTCAAGAGCGGCACGTGGGCGGGCTGGTCCCCGGTCGGTTCGTGGCAGGCGAAGAAGATCGCGGTCGCCGGCCTTCCCGACGGCTCCACCCAGACCCTGATCATCGGCAACGACGGCAACGTCTACCACGCCGTCCGCTCCGTCGACGGCACCTGGACCGGCTGGAACGCCCTCCCCGGCACCGGCACCGCCACCACCTTCCAGGCCGGCAACATCGCCATCGCGGGCCTGCCCAACGGCGACACCCAGATGCTCGCCACCGGAAACGACGGCCTCGTCTACCACAACATCCGCTCCGCCAACGGCGCCCTCCAGGGCTGGGCCAAGGTCGACGGATACGGCGGCGCCCCCGGCTTCGCCGCCACCAGCCTCGCCATCACCGGAATGCCCAGCGGAGACACCCAGATGCTCGCCGTCGGCAACGACGGCAAGACCTACCACGCCGCCCGCTACGCCGGCGGCAACTGGCAGGGCTGGTGGGCCACCGGCATGGGCGCCCAGAAGGTCGCCATCGCCGGCCTCGCCGACGGCAGCGCCCAGATGCTCGCCACCCGCAACTGAGCACCCGGGCCGGCCCACCCCGCCCGGTGGGCCGGCCCCGCCCCGCGCCGCCCTTCCCGCCAAGCCAGAGAGAGACCCCAGCGATGTCCCGTACCGCCGCCCGCCGCCCCCGCCTCGCCGTCATCACCGCCACCGCGCTCGCAGCCGTCGCCCTCTCCACGGCCGGAGCCGGCTCCGCCCAGGCAGCCTCGGTCGCCACCTGGGACAAGGTGGCGCAGTGCGAGAGCACCAACAACTGGAGCATCAACACCGGAAACGGCTACTACGGCGGCCTCCAGATCCTGAAGAGCACCTGGGACGCCTTCGGCGGCAGGGCCTACGCCGCCTACCCCCACCAGGCCAGCAAGATGCAGCAGATCCTGATAGCCGAGAAGATCCTCGCCGGGCAGGGTGCCGGCGCCTGGGGCAGCTGCGGTGCGGCCGCCGGGCTGGCCTACGACCACGCGGACCCGTACCCGGGCGACACCGCCCCGCCCGCCCCGGTGAGCAAGGCCGGCGACCTCTACCACGCCACCCGTCTGGTCGACGGCAGCTGGCAGAGCTTCCAGGCGCTGAACGGCTTCGGCGGCGCGGCGTTCTTCAACGCCTCCCAGGAGTCCATCGCCGCGACCCCGGACGGCTCCACCCAGACCCTGGCCACCGGCAACGACGGGAACCTGTACCACACCGCCCGTTACGGCAACGGCCAGTGGACCGGCTGGGCGGCCCTGCCCGGCGTCGGCGGTGCGGCGAGCTTCGCCGCGAAGGACCAGGCCATGGCGGGCATGGGCAACGGCGACGCCCAGCTGATGGCGATCGGCAACGACGGGAAGATCTACCAGAACACCCGCTTCAAGAGCGGCTCCTGGGCCGGCTGGACGGGCGTCGGCTCCTGGCAGGCCAAGAAGATCGCGGTCGCCGGTCTCCCCGACGGCTCGACGCAGACCCTGATCGTCGGCAACGACGGCAACGTCTACCACGCCGTCCGCTCCGTCGACGGCACCTGGACCGGCTGGAACGCCCTCCCCGGCACCGGCACCGCCACCACCTTCCAGGCCGGCAACATAGCCATCGCGGGCCTGCCCAACGGCGACACCCAGATGCTCGCCACCGGAAACGACGGCCTCGTCTACCACAACATCCGCTCCGCCAACGGCGCCCTCCAGGGCTGGGCCAAGGTCGACGGATACGGCGGCGCCCCCTCCTTCGCCGCCACCAGCCTCGCCATCACCGGAATGCCCAGCGGCGACACCCAGATGCTCGCCGTCGGCAACGACGGCAAGACCTACCACGCCGCCCGCTACGCCGGCGGCAACTGGCAGGGCTGGTGGGCCACCGGCATGGGCGCCCAGAAGGTCGCCATCGCCGGCCTCGCCGACGGCAGCGCCCAGATGCTCGCCACCCGCAACTGATCTCCACCACCCCGTACGCGGCTCCGGACCACCGGAGCCGCGTACGCGCGCTTCCCCGCGTCCGCTACAGCCGGCTCAGCGACGCCGCCGCGAAGAGCACGTCGCGGATCGCCTCCCGGTCGCCGGTCTGCCCGACCGCGGCCTCCTCCGGGGAGATGTGTCCCGCGGCGAGCTGACAGAACTCCAGTCCGTCCAGCGCGACTTCCGCCACCGTGTGCTCCCGCGAGGGCTTCGCCGCCGGGGAGTCCAGGGCGATGTCCCAGCCGCCCCCGCCCGCGCCCTCGATCTCCAGGTGCAGCGTCCTCCCCGGGGCACCCGCCGCGACCAGGCCGCGCGCCGGCGCCGCCAGTCCCGAACGGCGGCGGCCCGCCAGGGCGCCGGGCAGCAGCCGGGCCGCGAGGTCGATCATCCGGTGCAGGTGCGGCCCCGAGGGCGGCTCGTACGGGTAGTCCACCGCCTCCGCGATGTCCCAGGCGTGCACCCAGCACTCGAAGGCCCGCTCCAGGAAGGCGTCCCCCAGCGGCAGCGCGAACCCCCCGTAGTCCACGGACAGTTCGGCCACTCCCCGGCCCGCGAAGGACACCGTGCGGACCAGCGTGTGCCCCTGGGCCCGCCAGGGCTCGCGGACCTGGCGGGTGACGGGGTAGTGGGAGGAGTTCCAGAAGTGCTCGGTACGGTCGGCCGGCCCGCCCGGCGGCGCCTTGGGCCCCAGCGGGTCGTCCAGCCCCAGCGCGGTGGCGATCAGCCCGTCCACCGTGAGCAGGTGCCCGATCACCCCCGCGACCGTGGTGCGGTGCGAGCGCCGGCGTTCCTCCTCGAACCACTTCAGCCGCACCGGGGTGTGCCACTCCGAGTCGCCGAAGTCCCTCAGCAGCGCGTCGAGCCGCGCGGTCTCGGTGTCGTACGGGTTCGCCCACACCGGTACGGGGATGCGGGCGGGCCGCTTGCCCAGGCAGTCCTCCAGCACCCGCGAGCGCAGCAGCGGCTTGAGGTCGAGGCTCTCCTCCGGGTGCAGCAGGCCCACCGCGTCGCGCAGCCGCAGCGCCTCTTCGGCGCAGGGCGCGCACTCGGTGAGGTGGTCCTCGACGGCCTGGGTCTCCTCCGCGGAGCAGGCGGCGAGCGCCCACGCGCCGAGCAGGGACTTCAGTACGGCGTGCGAGGGCGGTGCGGGCGGCAGGGTGGCGGGGGCGTCCAGGTCGTCACCGGCCGTGCGGGGACCCGGTATCCGTGCGCGACCGCCCGCCCGTCGCTCGTACGCGTCGTCGGGGGTGTCTTCGGAGGGTCCGGTCATCGGGGCGTTCCGTATCCGCGTGGGCCGTATCCGGGCGGGGCGGTGTCCTCCCTGGGGAGGACGTTGGCGGTCGACAGCAGCTGGAGCCCGAGCCGCAGCCTGCGCCGTGCCTCGTCCTCGCTGATCTGGAGGTCGGCGGCGGCCTGGCGGTAGTCGCGGCGCTTGAAGTACGCCAGCTCCAGGGCGGCCCGCAACGGCGCGGGCATGGAGGTGACGATGTAGTCCGCGCGGGCGGCCGCGTTGGCGCTGCGCACCTTCTGCTCGAGTTCCTCGCGCGAGCCGCGGCCCAGTTCGGCCTGGCGCAGCCGGGCGACGGCCTGGCCCTGGGTGATCCGGGCGACCCAGGAGCGCATGGAGCCCTGCTTGGGGTCGTAGGCGTCCGGGTTCTCCCAGATGTAGCCGAAGACCTCGCGGGTGATGCGGTCCGCCGCCTTCTCGTCGCCGAGGACCCGGTGGGCCAGGCTGTGGACCAGCGAGGCGAAGCGGTCGTAGAGCTCCCCCAGCGCGGCGGCCTCACCGCGGGCGAGGCGCTGCTGCATGCGACGGTCCCAGCGCGGTGGAACGTCCTTCGCCATCATGCCTCCAGCCGTGTGTCGACCCGTCAAATGTAGTGGGCAACGGATGGAACGCGCCGGTTTTGCGAGAACCTCCCCCCGGAAGCGGGACCGCCGTGCTAGGCGGGCACCTTGGCACACGCGTACGCGCCCCGGCGCGCTCCCCGTGCGCGGGTTCGATGCGGCCACCTCCTTGACCGCTTCGCTTAACGCGCAGGCCACGTAGGCCTTACGCTCCTGCCTGTCTTGATCTGAACCCCGACCGCAGCCCCAACGCACACGTGAAGGCGGAAGCCGAACATGGACAGCGCAGAGTACGAGCGCAAGATCGCCGCCCGATTCGCCACCTTCGACCAGGACGGGTCCGGCTATATCGACCGGGAGGACTTCAGCACGGCGGCGAAGGCCGTGCTGGCCGAATTCGGTACGGCCGCACGCTCGGACAAGGGCCAGGCCGTCTTCAGCGGCGCCGAGGCGTTCTGGCAGGGAATGGCCGGGATCGCCGACGTGAACGGCAACCAGCGCGTCTCCCGCGAGGAGTTCGTCACCGGGGCGGCGAAGCGGCTGCGCGACAACCCGGAGCGGTTCGCGGAAATCGCCCGGCCGTTCCTGCACGCCGTGATCGCGGTGGCGGACGAGGACGGCGCGGGCGCGAGCCCGGCGGCGGCGGCCCGCGTGCTGCGCGTCCTCGGCACCGAGCCCGCCCTGGCCGCCCAGGTGGCGGCGGCCCTGGACGCGGACGGCGACGGCCGCATCTCGGAGGACGAGATCCTCAAGGCCTTCGCCGGCTACTGCGGCGTCGACCCCGACGCCTGAGGCCCGGGGCCCGACACCTGCTCGGCAGACAGCCCGGGGGCCGTCACCCCGCCACCCCGGGCACTGTCCGAGCGCGCTGATAGCGTGCCACGACCAGCCGGAACGATCACGGGAGGCGGCTCGGCATGCAGGACGTACGGGAAGTGGCACGGCACTCGGTGGGGGAAGAGCGGACGGCCCAGGCCCTCCACGACATCGTCCTGCGGACCTGGATGCACCACGGTCGCCTGGAATCCGACCCGTCCCCCGAGTGGCTGCGGAGCCTGTCCGAGGAGATCCTCGACCACGTCGCCGCCCGCACCACGGAAGGCGGACGGCTCGGCGAGGAGGCCCGCACCGCGCTGCACACCGCCGCGCAGTGCGCCCTCGGCGTCCTCAGTGCCGGCTGTTTCCCCGGCGGCGACCAGGAGGTGCCGCTCCCGCTGATCGGTGAAACGCTCAGCAGCGAGGACCTCGACTTCCGGAGCGCCGTCACCATCGCCCCCACCGCCCGGACCTGGCTCGACGCCTTCGAGACCACGGTGGTCAGCGGCCTGGTGTGGGACTGGCAGAAGGTCACCGGTCTGCTGCTGCGCGACGACTACGCGCCGGCCGTCCGCGACGGGGTGCCGTACTCGCCCCACGACTCGCACTCGGAGCCCGGGGACCTCGCCGCGATGGACGCCCTGTGCGGCTACCTCACCGAGAGCACCGGCCACCTGCCCAGCGGCTGGCCGACCGTGCCCCTGTGCAAGCCGGACGCCGCCACGCGTACCGCGGCGGCCGCCGCCCTGGACGCCGCCGGCCCGCTGACCCCGGACCAGCGGCTGCTGCGGGTACTCCTCGACGACGACCGGGCGGCCTTCGAGGCGGCCCTCGCGGACCGGCTCACCGCCCACCGCGAGAGCGCGGCGGCCGAGGCCGACCCCGCGCCCCGGACCCTGCTGCCGCTGGGCCCGCTGGCCCTGGCCGCCCTCGCGGTCCAGACGCACCAGTGGGAACTCGGCGTCCGCTCCGGCTACCTGCCGCCCGAACTGCTGGGCTTCACCGACGCGATGCGCCTGGCCGGCCGGAGCCAGGTGAACGGGCTGGGCGGCTGGGTCGCCGCCCAGTAGGGCACCCGGGGCACGCCCGAGGGCCGTGCCCCGCCCCCGGCTACGCGAAGACGACGGTCCGGGAGCCGTTCAGCAGTACCCGGTGCTCGCTGTGCCACTTCACGGCCCGCGCCAGCGCCTGGCACTCCACGTCCCGGCCGATGGCGACCAGCTGATCCGGGGTGACCTCGTGGCCGACCCGCTCGACCTCCTGCTCGATGATCGGGCCCTCGTCGAGGTCGGCCGTCACGTAGTGGGCGGTGGCGCCGATCAGCTTCACACCGCGCGCGTGGGCCTGGTGGTACGGCTTCGCGCCCTTGAAGCTCGGCAGGAAGGAGTGGTGGATGTTGATGATCCGCCCGCTCAGCTCCTTGCACAGGGTGTCCGACAGCACCTGCATGTAGCGCGCGAGCACCACCAGCTCGACGTTCTGCTCGCGCACCAGCTCCAGGAGCCGCGCCTCCGCCTCCGCCTTGGTGTCCTTGGTGACCGGGATGTGCACGAAGGGGATGTCGTACGAGCCGACCAGCTCGGCGAAGTCGGTGTGGTTCGAGACCACCGCCGCGATCTCCACCGGCAGCGCGCCGATCCGGGAGCGGAACAGCAGGTCGTTCAGGCAGTGCCCGAACTTCGACACCATCAGCACGATCCGCATCCGCTCGTCCGAGCGGTGGATCTGCCAGTCCATCCGGAAGGAGTCGCCGATCGCGGCGAAACTGGCGCGCAGCTTCTCCACCGTCACAGCGGGCTCGGCCTCGAAGTGCACCCGCATGAAGAAGAGCCCGGTCTCCCGGTCTCCGAACTGCTGACTGTCCACGATGTTGCAGCCGGTCATGAAGAGGTAGCTCGACACGGCGTGGACGATGCCCTGCTTGTCGGGGCAGGAGACGGTCAGGACGTACTGGGCCTGGGCCTGGGGCTGTGGGTGTGCGCTCATGACGCCACAGCCTTTCACACCACGCGGGTCAGCATTTTCAGCACGTCGACGGAGCTCGGCCGGTCGTCCGGGTCCTCGCCGTCCGCCGTCGACATCCGTACGTGCGCCTCGCGCGCCGCCCGGACCGCCTCGGGCCAGTCCTGGTGGCCGAGGTACGCGGAAACGGCCGCGTCGGGGCCGACCTGGTGCAGGATCCGCAGCACCCGCAGCACGGCGTGGTCGACCAGGGCCGCCTCCTGGGCGTCGCGGAAGATCGTGCCGACGTACTTGTCGGCGGACCAGCTGTCGAGCCAGGTGTCCTCGACGAGCCGGTACACGGCGTCGGTGACGTCGCCGTACCCTTCGGCGCCCGCCAGCCAGACCTCCTCCTGGAACACCGGGTCGGAAAGCATGTGCAGCGCCGAGCGCACGTTGCCGCGCCAGCGCCACCACGGCATGTCGTTGAGGGGCATGCCGCCCATGGTGGAGGAGCGGCCGCCGCGGCGGGAAGAGTTCTTCGAACCTTGGGCGAATGTCACGCTTTCGATCGTACGTTCCCGACTGGTGCGATCTTGAAGCACCTGTGCGTGACCGCGCCCCTGCAATTCACCTCGGCGTCACCGTTTGTTGTGTCCATCTCATCGCCGAGTTACCCACGGGGCGGAAGGGTCGGTGGACATGACCAATCACCGACGCGCAACTGCCCTGTCCCGCCTGCTTATTGCCACGGTGACGGGTGCGTGTCTCACCACAGCGTGCGGGGTGGTCCCCGGTGGCTCGGGGGGCTCCGGGGACTCCCTCACGGTCATGACCTTCGCACCCATCGGAACCAAAGCGACCAATATGGCCGGAATGCCAGGCATGGCCAAGGCCTACGAACGCTGGGTGAACGCCAACGGCGGCATAAAGGGCCGCAAACTGCGCGTGATCACCTGCAACGAGAAGAACACCGCCACCGGCGCCGCCGACTGCGCCCGCAAGGCCACCACCGAGAAGGCCGTCGCCGTCGTCGGCTCCTACAGCCAGCACGGGCGCGCCTTCATGGCCCCGCTGGAGGCCGAGGGCATCCCGTTCATCGGCGGCTACGGGGTGTCCGCCGAGGAGTTCCAGAGCACCCTGTCCTACCCGGTCAACGGCGGCCAGCCCGCGCTGCTCGCCGGGGCCGGCCACCAGCTCGGCAAGGCCTGCTCCCAGGTCTCCCTGGTCCGCCCGGACACCCTCGCGGGTGACACCATGCCGGTCCTGCTGAACGCGGGGCTCAAGGCCAACAGCATGCCGGAGGCCTCCGACATCCGGGCGGCCGAGGACTCCGCCGACTTCAAGCCGCAGGCCCGCGAGGCGCTGAACGGCACCCCGACGGCCCCGGCCGCCACACCCGGCACGACCCCCGGCGCCACCACGACCACGACCCCCGCGACGACCCCGGCCACGCCTTCCGCTCCCCCCTCGCAGGCCAAGGACCCCAAGGACCCCAAGCCCGCGAAGGGCACGGCCGGCGACACCGCCAAGGACAAGAGCTGCGTGACGGCCGTCCTCGGCGAGCGCACCGAGATCTTCTTCGACGCCTTCCGCCGCGTCGACACCCAGCGCAAGACGCAGATCTCCTCCGTGCTCGGCAGCATCAGCCAGGCCCTGGTGGACCGCACCGGCGGCAAGGAGAGCCCCTTCGAGGGCGCCTACGTCACCAGCTGGTACCCCGTGTCCACCGACCCCCTGTGGGCGCCGATGCGCAAGGTGATCAGCGAGCAGGCCTTCGGCGACGACACCGTGGACCCCGACGACAGCGGGGCCCAGACCACCTGGATCGCGTACAGCGTCCTCAACCAGATCGTCCAGCGGTTCAAGAGCGACGAGGAGATCACCGCCCGCAAACTGACCCGGGCCCTCAACCAGTCCCCGGGCGTCCAGACCGGCAACCTCACCCCCGAGCTCAGCTGGCGCTACCAGGACATGCGCGCCGTCGCCGGGTTCCCGCGCCTGGTCAACGGCCGGGTCAGCTTCCAGACCGTCCAGTCGGGCCGTCTGGTAGCCCAGCTCGGCGAGCAGAACCTCGACATGACCCCGACCCTGGAGCAGGCCCCCCGCTCGGCCTGACCCGGGCGGGGCGCCCGCCGCCCGTCACAGCTGGGACTTGTCCCGCTTCGTGAGGCCGTACTTGGCGGCGATCGTGTTCCACATGGTCGCCGCCGACTCCTTCGCCCTGGTGGCCTCGGCGCTGGACTTGTTGCCGTCCTGCGCGTCGTCCGTCACCTTGGCCTTGCCGTCCTTGCAGCCGCCCTTGTCGTGGCCGGTGTCCTCCGCCCAGTCCGCGTAGCTGTTGTCGGCGTCCGCCGAGGCCTTCCACGCCTTGGTCAGGCTCGCCGCGAGACGGGCGTTGTTCGGGAGCAGGTCGATCTTGAGCTCCTGGAGCCGGGTGACCAGCCCCTCGCGCTGCTGGGCGGCTTCGCGCAGGTCCTGGGCCGCCTGGCCCAGGTTCTTGCAGTCCTTGATGTCGTCCACGGCCTTGATCACCGCGGTCCGGCTGTCGCTGGCGTCCGCGAGCAGCTTGTCGAGCTGGACGGCCTGCGGGCGGGCCGGGTCCACCGCCTCCCCGCCCGGTGCGGCGCCCGAGTTCGCGGAGCCGCTGGCGGCGGGGGCCACCGCGCCCGGGTCGGTGTTCTGGGCCTTGCCGTCGCCGAGCAGGGCGCCCACCCCGAGCCCGGCCACGACCAGCCCGAACACCGCCGCCGCGATGACGGCCGGCGGGATCCGGCGCGCGGGCGCGGGCGGCGGGGGCGCGGGCGCGTACTGCTGCTGCTGGGGCTGCGGCTGCTGGGGAGGCTGCGGCTGCTGGGTCCGGCGCGGCCCGTACCGCTGCGCCGGCGCGGGCGGCGGGGTCCGGCGGGGTCCCGGGTCCTGGACCGGCGGCAGCTGCTGGGTGTGCCCGGCGGCGGCATCGGCCTCGCCATCGGCCCGGAACAGCGCGTCGAAGCCCTCGGCGGCGTTCGCCGCGGGGGCCGCGCCGCCGGGGACGGGCGGGATGTACTGCGTCGCCTGCTCGTGCGGGGCCGCCGGACCCGCCGGGACCGGCGGGATGTACTGCGTCGCCGCCTCGGCCGGGGCGGCCGTGACCTGGGCGATGTGCTGCGTGGCCTGCTCGTGCAGCCCGGCGGCCGGAACCGGCGGGATGTACTGCGTGGCCGCGTCGCCCGCGCCCGCCGGGACGGACGGGATGTACTGCGTCGCCTGCTCGTGCGGGGCCGCCGGGACCGGGGCGATGTACTGGGTCGCCTGCTCGTGCGGAGCCGCCGGCCGAACCGGGGCGATGTACTGCGTGGCCTGCTCATGAGGAGCCGCCTGCACCGGCGGGACGTACTGCGTCGCCTGCTCGTGCTCCGCCCCCCGGACCGGCGGGATGTACTGCGTCGCCGCGTCCGGCAGCGGCGGGTAGCCGTAGCCGTGCGGGTCCCCCGGCCCCTCGAAGCCCGGGCCGACGACGTGGCCGGCCGGCGGCGGGTACCCGTACGCGGGCTGCCCGGGCTGCGGCGGCGGCTCGTACGCGGACTCGTACGGCCCGGAGTACTGCTGCGGAGCCGGCGCCGCCTGCGGGTCCTGCCCGGCCGGGTACCCGTACGCCGGGGGCGTGCCCCACGCCTCGCCGGGCTGCGGCCCCGGCTGCTGCGGGTAGCCGGGAGCCGGCACCGGCTGTGCCTGATGCGGCGTCCCGGGCTGGGGGACGCCCCCTTGTCCGTTCTCCGTCACCGGGACTCCTTCTGCCTTCTCCGACCGGCCCGAACCCACGGAACCGTCGAGTCACGCTACCCGGTCACGCCGTGATCACGTCAGGCCGCCTGAACCTCCAGCCTCGCCCCGAACTCCCGGACGGCCGGTTCCTCCCGGTACGGCTCCAGCCGCGCCCGGAAGTCGTCCAGGTACTCCGCGCCCCGGCGCGAGCGCAGCGAGCCCAGCAGTTCGGCGGCCTTCGTCGCCGTCTGGCAGGCCTGCTCCACCTCCCGCTGCTGCACCTGCGAGGCCGCCAGCAACAGCAGCCCGATGGCCCGGCGGCGCGCCTTCGCCGCGGGCAGGTTGCGCAGGGCCTCCTCGGCGCGCCTGCCCGCCGCGTCGGCCTGGCCGAGGTCCCGGTGGCAGTGCGCCAGCTCGTCCGCCAGGTAGGCCTGGTCGAAGTGCCGGATCCACACCGGGTCGTCGCCGGACTCCGGCTCGGCCCGCTCCAGCGCCGTCACCGCCCGCCCGGACAGCACCGCCGTGGCCCGGGCGTCGCCCAGCAGCGCGTGCCCGCGCGCCTCGGCCGCGTAGAACATCGCCTCCACCCGCGGGGTGACCTGCCCGCGCGTGCCCTCCTGCGCGGCCCGCGCCAGCTGCGCGATCTCCCGCGGATTGCCCAGCTCGGCGGCGAGGTGGCTCATCGACGCGGCCAGTACGTAGCCCCCGTACGCGCGGTCGCCCGCCGCCTGGGCCATCCGCAGGGCCTGGATGTAGTAGCGCTGGGCCAGGCCCGGCTGCCCGGTGTCCACCGCCATGTAGCCGGCCAGCTCGGTGAGCCGGGCCACCGCCGCGAACATGGCCCGCCCGACCGGCTCCCGGTACGAGCCCGCGATCAGCCCCGAGACCACGGAGTTGAGGTAGTGCACCACCACGGGCCGCACGTGCCCGCTGCCGAAGCGGTGGTCGAGGTCGGTCAGTGCCTCGGTGGTCGCCCGTACCGCCTCCACGTCCGACATCCCCACGCGCGCGCCGCCGCTGCGCGCCACCTGCGGGTCGGCACCGGTGATCAGCCAGTCGCGGCTCGGCTCGACCAGGGCGGAGGCCGCCACGCTCGACCCGGAGAGGAAGTCGCGGCGCCCCACGTCGCTGCGCCACAGCTCGCAGACCTGCTCGATGGCGCCGATGACGGTCGGGGAGAACTGCAGGCCCACCCCGGAGGCGAGGTTCTTCCCGTTGGCCATGCCGATCTCGTCGATGGTGACGGTCCGGCCCAGCTTGCGGCCGAGGGCCTCGGCGATGATGCCGGGCGCCCGGCCGCGCGGCTGCTGGCCGCGCAGCCAGCGGGCGACCGAGGTCTTGTCGTAGCGGAGATCGAGGCCGTGCTCGGCCCCGCACATGTTGACGCGCCGTGCGAGCCCGGCGTTGGAGCACCCGGCTTCCTGGATGAGCGCCTGCAGCCGTTCGTTCGGCTGGCGCGCTACGAGAGGCCTGGCTGCCATGAAAACCCCCTGAGGCCGCGGGTGATCGTTCGAATGATCACTTCCCGCCTGAAGTGCCGAGAATCTTCCGCTCTGCGACGTGTCGTTACCCAGCGACCGCGCCCCGGCCTCCCACGCGCCCCCGCACGTGCACCCGTGCGCCCCGTATGCAGGATCGATGCAGCGCCCACCGGCTGGTTTACGCCCGTAACCCGCCGTGACCCGGGGAGTTGTGATGGGCGTGGAAGAGACCATCACAGTCACGCAGGCCGCGCCCATCCCCCAGCAGCGCGGGGACCAGCTGCTGGACCATGCCGTGCGGTACGTGGAAGAACGGCACTGGGACGTCTTCGCCGGCACGTGGCTGGAGCCCGGCGACGGCCGGGAGGTCTGCTCGTGCGGGGTGGCCGACTGCCCGGCGCCCGGCGCGCACCCGGCGGTCAAGGACTGGGCCTCGCTGGCCTCGGGCAGCGCGGTGGGCGTGCGGCGGATCTGGGGCAAGCACCCCGGCGCCTCGATCCTGATGCCGACGGGCCGCACCTTCGACGCGCTCGACGTACCGGACTCCGCCGGGTTCCTGGCGCTGGCGCGGCTGGAGCGCACCGAGCGGACCCTGGGGCCGGTCGCTCTGACCCCCGACCACCGGATGCTGTTCTTCGTACTGCCGGGCGCCGGCGCGAAGGTGCCGGACCTGGTGCGCAAGCTGGGCTGGCTGCCGCACGCCATCGACCTGGTCACGCGGGGCGAGGGCCAGTACGTGGCCGCGCCGCCGACCCGCTTCGGCGGCAAGGGCCCGGTGCAGTGGGCCCGCAAGCCCACTCCGGCGAACCGGTGGCTGCCGGACACCGAGGAGCTGATCGACGCCATCGCGTACGCCTGCGGCAGCGAGGCGGCCGCGGCCCGCAACCGCCGCAAGGCGTGAACCCGCTCCCGTCGCGCTGACATACGTGTCCGCAAGTTCATGACATTCGTAACTGCTGGTGCCTCTCCCCCTCCTCCTATGGTGAGGAAAGTACGACCACGGGGAACAGAACGAGAGGCAGGCGCATGCCGGACCAGGGTTATGCGGCAGGCGGTACGGACGGCGGGACGGGCGGAGGCGCGCGATCCGCGCAGCCCGCGGCCGCCGTGCGGGTGGAGGGGCTGTGGAAGCGGTTCGGCGAGCAGGTGGCCGTCGCGGGCATCGACCTGGAGCTGCCGGCCGGCCGCTTCATCGGGCTCGTCGGCCCGAACGGTGCCGGGAAGACGACCACGCTGTCCATGGTGACCGGGCTGCTGCGCCCGGACATGGGCCGGGTGGTCGTCGCCGGGCACGACGTGTGGGCCGACCCGGTCGAGGTGAAGACCCGCATCGGCGTCCTGCCCGAGGGACTGCGGATGTTCGAGCGCCTCTCGGGGCGTGAACTCCTCGGCTACATGGGCCGGTTGCGCGGACTGCCGGGCGAGGAGACCGACAAGCGGGCCACGCAGCTGCTGGACGTGCTCGACCTCGCCGGCTCCCAGCACAAGCTGGTCGTCGACTACTCGACGGGCATGCGCAAGAAGATCGGCCTCGCCGCCGCGCTGCTGCACAACCCCGAAGTCCTGTTCCTGGACGAGCCGTTCGAGGGCGTGGACCCGGTGTCGGCGCAGACCATCCGCGGGGTGCTGGAACGTTACACCGCGTCCGGTGCCACCGTCGTCTTCTCCTCCCACGTGATGGAGCTCGTCGAATCGCTCTGCGACTGGGTGGCCGTCATGGCGGGCGGGCAGATCCGCGCCGCCGGCCCGCTGGCCGACGTACGGGGCTCCGCGCCCTCCCTCCAGGCCGCCTTCCTCGAACTCGTCGGCGCCCGCGACCAGGCCGCCGGTGACTCCCTCGACTGGCTCGGCGGCGCACGATGACCGGCACCGCCTCCGAGGCCTCCGTCACCTCGCTGTTCGTCCGCCTGAAGCTCTCCCTGATACGCAACGGCCTCAAGGGGTCGTCGAAGCGCAAGGCCGTCTGGATCGCCAGCCTGGTGATCTCGCTGCTGTTCTCCCTGCTCGTCACCCTGTGCCTGGCCATGCTCCACGGCCACGTCCACGCCGGCACGGTGGTCGTCCTGCTCGCCGCGATCCTCGCGCTCAGCTGGACCGTGATGCCGCTCTTCTTCCCCACCGGCGACGAGACGCTCGACCCGAGCCGGCTGGTGATGCTGCCGCTGCGCCCGCGTCCGCTCGTACGGGCCCTGCTGGCCTCCTCGCTGGTCGGCACCGGCCCGCTGTTCACGCTCTGCATCGCCGCCGGATCGGTGGCGGCCGTGGCGCACGGCCCGGCGGGCATCGCGGCAGCCGTGGTCGGCGCCCCGCTCCTGCTGCTGGGCTGCGTGGCCCTGGCCCGCGCCGTCGCCACGGCGAACGTACGGCTCCTGTCCAGCCGCAAGGGCCGCGACCTCGCGGTGCTCAGCGGCCTGCTGATCGCGATCGGCGCCCAGTTCGTCAACTTCGCCGGCCAGAGCCTGTTCAAGCAGGGCGGCCTGACCGCGCTGGAGCCGGTCGAGGCCGTCGTGCGCTGGCTGCCGCCGGCGACGGCCGTCGGCATGGTGGACTCCGCGAGCAAGGGCTCGTACGGCGTGGCCGCCGCGCAGCTCGCCCTGACCCTGGCGGCCCTGGCGGCCCTCCTGTGGTTCTGGGAACGCAGCCTGACCAGCCTGATGGTCACCCCCGACGGCTCGACCCTCGCGGCCGCGAAGCCCGAGAAGGACCGGGGCGGCGCCGGCGGCTTCTGGTCCCTGCTGCCCGGCGGGCGCACCGGCGCGGTCATGCAGCGCACCTTGCGCTACGCCGTCCGCGACCCGAAGACGAAGTCCGCCTGGGTGTCTGCGCTGGCGGTCGGCGCGATCGTCCCCGTCTTCAACGCCCTCCAGGGCACCGGCTCGGTCTACCTGGCCTGCTTCGGCGCGGGGATGCTCGGCGTACAGATGTACAACCAGTTCGGGCAGGACACCTCCGCCTTCTGGATGGTCGCCCAGACCATCTCCACGCCGCGCGACGCGTACGGCGAGCTGCGCGCCCGCGCCGGCGCGCTGGCCCTGGTCACCGTCCCGTACACGGTCCTCGTCACGGTGGCCACCGCCGCCCTGGTGGGCAACTGGTCGGGCTTCCCGGCAGCCCTGGGCCTGGGCCTGGCCCTGCTGGGCTCGATGCTGTGCACGGGCGCGCTGGCCTCGGCGCACTTCGCGTACTCCATCCCGACGGAGGGCGCGTTCAAGAACGTCGCCCCGGGGCAGGGCGGCCTGGCCTGGCTGGGCATCGTCGGCGGCATGCTCTCGTCCGCGGTGATCTGCTCCCCGGTGATCGGCCTGACGGTGTACATCAGCCTGGCGGACGACCCCGGCACCCTGGGCCTGCTCGCCCTCCCGATCGGCATCGCCTGGGGCTGCCTGGCCACCTGGGCGGGCCTCCGCCTGGCGGCCCCGGCGGTCTCCCGGAAGCTCCCGGAGATCCTGGCGGCGGTCAGCAAGGGCTGACCCGCCCTCGTACCGGTGCAGGGGGCGACGGGCGAAGGCCCGTCGCCCCCTTCGGTCGTTCTGCGGCTACCAGGTGAGCACACCTGTCGCGCTCCGACCCGTAGACCTGTGGCGGGAGGTGAAGGGTCGCTCCACGAGATGTGTGAGCGCCGGTGCGACCGCTGACCCCGGCGGGTTCGTCGGCCGCCGGGCGGGCTCGACCTTCGTCAGCCCCCGCACGAGCCAGAGGCTCGCCCCCTCGGCATCGGACGCGTCCATGCCCATCAGCCCGACCAGACCTCTCGCCCCGGGGCGTGCCCGCGCGCCCGGCCGCACCACGGCGGTACAAGGCGTCCTGCTGTGCTTCCTGTTCTGCACGGCCACGCTGCCGGTGCCGGCCATCCCCCTGACCCTGGGCGGGCTGATCGTCCTGCACACCGCCGCGGACGGCGTGATCATCCCGTTCTGGAGCGCGGCACTGCTGCTGCTGTGGCGGAGCACCCCCGTGGCGCGGGCGGCCCGCTCCGGCTTCCTCAGCGGGCTGGTCGCGGTCACCGCGTACGGCATGCTGCGGCTGCCGGTCATCTACCTGGGCGGCTGGCCGGACTTCATCCCGCGGCTCGGCCAGTGGATCACCGCCTCCGGCAGCCCGAACGCCGCGGTCGGCTACGCGTGGCGCTACATCGGCGACGGCGGGGGGATCGGCATGGCCTTCGCCCTGTTCTGCCTGGTGGCCGGTATCCGGCGGCGGCTGGTGCTGTGCGGGCTCGCGTACGGCGTCTTCGTGTGGTCCGGCCTCATCGCCACGCTCCTCCTGGTCCCGCACGGCCAGCTGCCGCTGTTCCGCCTGACCCCGGCCACCCCGACCGTCAGCCTGGCCGGCCACCTGATCTACGGCAGCACCCTGGGCTGGTGCCTCGGCCGCCTCGACGCCCGCCACCACGTCCTGGCCGACCCGCCACTGCGCCTGCCGCTGCCCGGCCGCTGACGCGGGCCGCCGGGGGCCTCACCGGACGCACCTGGCCGGATCCGCGTACTGCCGGGCGAACGGCATTTGGCTCTGCCGCCCCGCCCTGCAAAAGTTCGTTCGATCACCAGGGCTGTGGGGGGAGTTCCGCGTGGGGTTCGACGAGGAGTGGGGCCGTTTGCGAGCCGAGGCGGCCGCACGCGCCGCCACCGAGCGGGCGACGGAGACGGCTTCGGCTGTCTTGGCCGAGGCACCCGCCCGGGACCGGCTGGCGGAGTTCCGCGGCCGCGCGGTGCTCGTTCCGCAGGACGAGCGGGGCGGGCTGTGGACCGCTCAACTCGGCGGCCTGGACTGGATCTGCGCGTTCTCGGACGAGGAGGCACTGAGCCGGTTCGCCCAGGCCCGGGACGAGACCGAACGTGAATGGCGTTTCCTGCGGGTGCTCGGCGCCCGGCTGCTGGACGAGGTGATACCGGCGCTGGACTTCCCGTGCGGGGTCGCGCTGGACGCGGCAGGACCGGACGGGGCTGTGTTCCCGCCCGTACGCGGGATCGTGCCGAACTCCGTCGCGCTGGACGGCGAGGTGGCCGCATGAGCGGCGGGCAGGACGAACTCGACGTGTCGAAGGCGGCACTGGGGCAGATCGCCAAGGGCATCACGGACACCCTGTCGGAGCTGAAGGAGCTCGGCTCGATCGGAACGGCGAGCCTGGGCGGCGGGTTCACCGGGCTCAAGCTGTCGGGCATGCAGACCGGCCACGAGGCCCTGACCTCCCGGCTGGACACGTTCTGCGAGCGGTGGGGCTGGGGAGTGCGCTCGCTGGTCCGGGAAGCGAACGAGTTCGCGGCGGGCGTGGGCCTGTCGGCCGGCCTGGTCCACGAGCAGGACCAGTACGTCCAGGGCGGTTTCAAGGTGATGGCCAACGCCGTTCTCGGGGGCAATCCGCACGCCTCGGAGCAGGAGGTCACCGGCAAGGACTGGGGCGAGGTCCTCGCTTCCAACCCCTATACGAACTTCCGGGACGCCGACTACAGCGCGGAATCGGTCATCAAGTCCAAGGACGCCACCGACCGGGCCTGGGCGCAGACCTGGGAGGACATCGCCCCCGACGGCGGTGATCAGCGATGACCGACTGGGAAGCACTGGCCGACAAGGGCCTGGGGCAGCTGGGGAACGCCTGGACCGCCGCGAAGAAGAAGGCCGGCGAGGGCATCGACAAGGCCACCGACGAGATCGGCGGCATCCTCCACAAGGCCGGCAAGGACGGCTGGGCCGACGAGATCGAGGACCTCGGCGACGGCCTCGCCTCCCGCCTCGGCGCGGCCGTCGCGGAACAGCAGCTGGGCCAGACCGAGCAGGCCGACGAACTCGTCCACGGCTCGCCTGCCGACATACGCGCGTCAGCCGCGCACATGAAGGACTTCCAGGCCTCCTTCGACCGGGTCGGCCAGGGCATGAAGGCACTGGACGCCGGCAGCTGGAAGGGGGCGGCGGCCGACGCGTTCCGCGGGGCGTTCGCCGTGCACCCGGCCAAGTGGCTGCACGCCGCCGACGCCTGCCAGAAGGCGGGCGACGCGCTCACCCGGTACGCGGACACGGTGGAGTGGGCCCAGAAGCAGGCGGGGCAGGCCATCGAGCTCTACCGCAAGGCCCTCAAGGCCCACGAGGAGGCCGCCGACGCCTACGCCAAGGCCGTCGACACCTACAACGCCACCGCCCTGGCGGGGAAGAACCCGGGCCCGGTACCCGCCCAGCCGGTCAACGTCGGGGCCGCGGAGGCGAAAGCGGCCCAGGAGATGCTGGCGGAGGCCCGCCGCCAGCGCGACGAGGCCGCCGGCACGGCCGGAAGCACCCTGACCGCCGCGCTGGAACACGCCCCGACCCAGCCCTCGCCGCACACGAAGGCCATGGCCGCGGTCACCGACCAGGCCGCCGCCGCGTCCTTGGAGCTGACCCACTTCAGCGGAGGCGTCGTCAAGGGCACCGCCGGGATGATCGACTTCGCCCGCAGCGTGTCTCCGTTCGACAGCTACAACCTGACCCACCCCGCCGAGTACCAGCAGAACGTCGGCATGACCCTGGCCGGGCTGGTCTCGGCCCCCGCCCACCCCGACCGCGTCGTCAGTGCCCTCGTCGACCCCTTCCGGAACGACTTCGCCGAGGGCGCCGGCCGCCTCCTGCCCGAGTTCCTGGGCACGGGCTCCGGGACTGCGGCCAAGGGCGCCCGTGCCGGAGCACGGGTGGCGGAGGAAGCGGCGGGGAGCGCGGCCGCCAAGGAGGCCCGCGCGGCCCAGCAGGCGCAGCCGGAGGCCACCGCCCGCGCCCAGGACCAGAAGGTGTGCCGCGAGGACCCGGTCGACGTGGCGACGGGCCGCATGGTCCTGCCGCAGACCGACGTCGTCCTCCCGGGCACGCTCCCCCTCGTCTTCACCCGGACCTTCGAGTCCTCGTACCGGGCGGGCCGCTGGTTCGGCCCGTCGTGGGCCTCGACGGTGGACCAGCGTCTGGAGCGTGACGACGACGGGCTGGTCCTCGTCCGCGAGGACGGCAGCCTCCTCGCCTACCCCCACCCCGAGCCGGGGGTCCCCGCCCTCCCCGCCCACGGGCAGCGCTGGCCGCTGACCCTCGACGCGGACGGCGGATACACGGTCACGGACCCCGCATCCGGCCACGTCCGCCACTTCACCGACGACGGCCGCCTCGTCCAGCTGGAGGACCGGTCAGGCGCCTGGATCACCTTCGACTACGACGAGTCCGGTGCCCCGGCGTCCCTCGTCCACAGCGGTGGATACGAACTCCGCCTCACCTCGTCCGGGGACCGAATCACCTCCCTCTCCCTCGCCGACGGCACCCAGATCCTCCGGTACGCGTACACGGACGGCCACCTCGCGGCGGTCACCAACTCCTCGGGCCGCCCGCTCCGCTTCGGCTACGACGACCTCGGCAGGATGACGTCCTGGACCGACACCAACGACCGCCACTTCGACTACGTCTACGACGACCAGCACCGCTGCACCGCCCAGTCGGGCACCAACGGCCACCTGAACGTCCGCTTCACGTACGAGCCGGGGCGGACCATCCTCACCGACTCCCTGGGCCACACCACCCAGTTCCTGATCAACGACCGGGCTCAGGTCACGGCGGAGACCGACCCCACGGGCGCCACGACCCGGTCGACGTACGACGCCTACCACCGCCTCCTCACCCGCACGGACCCCCTCGGCCACACGACGCGCTACGAGTACGACGAGGACGGCCGCCTGACCACGCTGCTCCGCCCGGACGGCCGCGCGATACGGGCGGAGTACAACGCCCTCGGCCAGCCGGTGAAGGTCGTCCAGCCCGACGGCCGCGTCCACCTCACCACGTACGACGCCACCGGCAACCGCACCTCGTCCACCGCCCCGGACGGCACCACGACCCGCTTCGGGTACGACACCCACGGCCACCTGTCGGCGGTGACGAACGCCCTGGGCCACACCACCACGGTCCGCTGCGACCGCGCCGGCCAGGTCACCTCCACCACGGACCCCCTGGGCGCGACCACCGCGTACGAGCGCGACGCCTTCGGCCGCCCAACAGCGGTCACGGACCCCCTGGGCCACACCACCCACCTCACCTGGAGCGTGGAAGGCCGCCTCCTCCGCCGGGAGAACCCCGACGGGACCGCCGAATCCTGGACGTACGACGGCGAGGGCAACTGCCTGACCCACACGGACGCGGTCGGCGGCGTCACGGTCTCCGAGTACGGCGACTTCGACCTCCTCACAGCCCGCACGGGCCCGGACGGCGCCCGCTACACGTTCGCCCACGACACGCAGCTCCGCCTCACGGGCGTCACGAACCCCCAGGGCCTGACCTGGACGTACACCTACGACGGGGCCGGACGTCTGGCTGCGGAAACGGACTTCGACACTCGCACGCTGACGTACGAGTACGGCGCATCGGGCCTCCTGACGTCCCGCACCAACCCCATCGGGGAAACGACCGCCTTCGAACACAACGCACTCGGACAGCCGATCCGCAAGGACGCGGCGGGCCTGGTCACCACCTACGAGTACGACGCGTTCGACGCCCTGGCGGCAGCGGCCTCACCCGAGTCCACGGTCACCTGGTTCCGCGACGCCGCCACGGGCCGCCTCCTCTCGGAGACGGTGAACGGCCGCTCCCTCGTGTACGGCTACGACACCCTGGGCCGCCGCACCAGCCGCACGACTCCCGCCGGCTCCTCGTCCCACTGGGCGTACGACGCGGCCGGCCGTCGCGCCTCCCTCACCACAGCGGGCCGCACTCTGAAGTTCGAGCGGGATGCCGCAGGCCGGGAACTGGCCCGGACCCTCGGCACGTCCCTCTCCCTCACCCACGACTACGACGGGATGGGCCGCCGCACCGCCCAGTCAGTGACCGGCCAGGACGGCCGGACCCTCCAGCGGCGCGGCTACAGCTACCGCGCCGACGGCTACCTGACCGGCATCGACGACTCCCTCACCGGCCCGCGCACCTTCGCCCTCGACGCGGCGGCACGCGTCACCTCCGTGGACGCGGCGGACTGGTCGGAGCGCTACGCGTACGACGAGGCCGGCAACCAGACCAGCGCCTCCTGGCCGACGCGGCACCCGGGATCGGAATCCCACGGCGAACGCGCCTACACGGGCACCCGCATCACCCGTGCGGGCTCGGTCCGCTACGAACACGACGCCCTGGGCCGCGTCACCCTCCGCCAGAAGACCCGCCTCTCCCGCAAGCCGGACACCTGGCGCTACGAATGGGACGCGGAGGACCGCCTGACCGGGATCACCACCCCGGACGGCACCCGCTGGCGCTACCGGTACGACCCGTTGGGCCGCCGCACGTCCAAGCAGCGCCTCTCACGCACAGGCGACGTCGTAGAAGAAACCCTCTTCACCTGGGACGGCACCACCCTCTGCGAGGAGACCAGCGGCGCGGTCACCCTCACCTGGACCCACCAGGGCCCGCACCCCGTCACCCAGACGGAACGCATCGACCAGCCGGAGATCGACGACCGCTTCTTCGCGATCGTCACCGACCTGATCGGCACCCCCACGCACCTCCTGGCGGAGGACGGCACCACGGCGTGGCACACGCGGACCACCCTGTGGGGCACCACAACCTGGAACCGCGACGCAACGGCCTACACCCCACTCCGCTTCCCGGGCCAGTACTACGACCCCGAATCGGGCCTCCACCACAACTACTTCCGCACCTACGACCCCGAAACGGCCCGCTACCTCTCCCCAGACCCCCTGGGCCTCACCCCGGCCCCGAACCCGGCCACCTACGTCACCAACCCCCACACCTGGTCGGATCCGCTGGGCCTGGCACCCAACAAGTGCCCTGAGGAAGATCCGAACGTTCAGCGCATCTACAAGGCGCCCCAAACAGGGCAGGGGAAAATCCAGGAAGAGGAGGGATTCCTGGAGAAAAACTTCCCAGGCGGGCCGAATGACCCTTACATGAACGGCCAGGTGTACTTCGCAAAACAACGGGAACTCGCGGATGCCTACGCCGCCCACTACAAGGAGGGGGTTATAGAAGTCAGAATACCCATGAAGGAATACCTGGAGAAATATGCAGACTATGAGCGCCCATATGAAGGCGGCCCTCTGACGGAGCTTGAAATCCCAAACTCGGTGGTCGAAGAACTCAACCAATATTGGAGACACAGGCACAAGTGACAGAAGTGGACAGTTGGAGCGAAGCGAAGCGCACACACCCCCTGGGGTCGACGCTCCGCGGGAGAGTCCGAGCCAGATTTCCTTTCGGGGTGTTCCTTGAGATCCAAGGGGAGCCCGACGTGAAAGCGTTCGTGGATGTCGCCTCTTATGCGCCGGAGGCGAAGCCAGGCGAGATTACGCAACTGCCGGATGTCGGCGCATCAGTCGAGGGCACAGTGGTAGACCACATCGATCGCGATCAACAGATTCGGGTCAGGGTTGGACCACCCGCATGGAGCCGGTGACGGCTGAAGGGGACGTCACCCAGCGGAAATGAGTCTCCCGACAGAGAGCCCCGCGTAGATCATCCGATCACTGGTCGAGGACCAGGAGTTCGGCCATGCCGCGTCACAGGACATGGACCTGATCCTGCGCATGCTCGAGGAGCCTCCCCCGGCCGCACCCGACCCATGAGCGGGTGGACGTAGCGACTGGCCGGGCTGTCAGTGGCGGGCATTAGCTTCGGGGCATGTCGATCACCGCACAACTGCGCGACTCGGTGGGGCTGCCGGGTGGGGACTCGCTGGTCAACGGCTTCGCCTTCGAGGGGCGGTGCGGCGGGGCTCGGCGGGCTCTGCTCCGGGGTGGGGGCGGGCTAGAGGTCCGTGACTTCGACCGGCTCTTCGCCGGGGAAGGGGCTCCCGTCGTCTTCCCGGTGCCCTGGCCGGGGTGGGAGCACGGGGTCCATTCCGTGAGTCCCGACGGGGCGTTCGCCGTGTTCTCGGGGCAGCGGGCCGTGCGGGCCGTCGGGGTGGGCGGCGAGACGTTGTGGGAGTACCGGCACGGCTGCTGGGGTCCGGAGCTGGGGCATCCGCACTCCGGGGACGAGCAGGAGGTGTGCCCGGGGCTGGAGCACGGGTCGTGCCGGGTGTCGGACGACGGGCGGCTCGTGTGGGCGCACGTCGCGGGGGACGACTACCAGGAGTACTGGGTGGTGCTGGACGCCGCCGACGGGCGGGAGCTGGCCCGCCTGCCGCTGGACAGTGCCGCCTCCGGCTCGAACCACCTCTCGCACCCGGACGGGGTCCACATGGGTCTGTCCATCGGCATGGGCCAGGACGGCATCCTGCTGCACTGGGCGCGCTGGGACGGCGAGCGGCTCACCGCCTGGGACCTCAACGAGACCCTGGACCGGATTCTGGTGGACGTCCACCCCGGCCACCGGGGCTTCCTCACCGTCGAGCACTACGGCGCGGACCTGCGCCTGCACGCCCTGGACGGCGACGCACTCGCCACGGCCGTGCCGGAGCCGGCCGACGACGACGAAGAAGATCCGCTGTACTGGGACTACGGCTGCGGTTTCGTCGACGCCGACACCGTCATCGCCTCGACGGTCGACAGCGCCGCGGACCCCGCCCAGGCCGGCCACTGGCTGCTGGACGCCCACTCCCTGGAGATACGCGGGCCGATCGCCTACCCCGACGGACCGGCCACCGGCTACGTACGTCCTCTCGGCGACGGCACCTGGCTCACCTACGACGGCAGGACCGGCACCCTCAACCGCTGGAGCGCGGGCGGCTAGGCCGTGAAGGCGGCGAGGGCCTCGGCGGTGTCCGGGGGGAGGTCGGCCACCGCTGTCCGCGGCAGGGCGGCGACCACCGCCCGGAGGCCGGCGTGCAGGTCGGGGAGCACCGCCCAGGCGGCGGGCGGGGCGTGCACCACCGCGTGCAGCAGGTCGCCCTCGTAGAAGTACGCGTCCAGCAGCGGATCCTCCAGCAGCAGGCGCACCGCGAGCGGGAGGACGTACGGCAGGGCGACCTGCTGCGAGACGAGGGTGCGCAGGTCCGCCGGACGGAGGTCCCGCAGGGGGACGGTCCGCAGCCCGTGCACCTTGCGGACCAGGTGCGTCGCGTCGGCGGCGGGGAGGCCCCAGCGGGGCGGGTCGAGTTCGTCGAGGGTGCGGTCCAGGTGGAGGAGTCGGTCCATGGGCCGCACCGTAGCCCTGGTGGCCGGTGTGCCGGGCAGGGGGAGCCGTCAGGGCGTCGTCGCCCTGAAGGCGCGGCGGTAGGCCGTCGGGGAGGTGCCCAGGGTGGCCGACAGGTGCTGGCGGAGGGAGGCCGAGGTGCCGAAGCCCGCGTGGGCGGCGATCTGGTCCACCGGGAGGGCGGTGGTTTCCAGGAGGCGGCGGGCGTGGTCGACGCGGCGCTGGGCCAGCCACTGGCCCGGGGGCATGCCGACCTCCTCGGCGAAGCGGCGGCAGAAGGTGCGGACGCTCATGCGGGCGTGCTCCGCCAACTGCGCGAGGGACAACGGCTCGTCCAGGTGGCGCAGGGCCCAGGCGCGGGTCGCGGCCGTGGTGGCGGCTTCCGGTTCCGGCATGGGGCGCTCGATGTACTGGGCCTGGCCGCCCTCCCGCCACGGCGGGACCACGCACAGCCGGGCCACCCGGTTGGCGACCTCGCTGCCGTGGTCGCGGCGCAGGAGGTGCAGGCACAGGTCGACCCCGGCGGCGACGCCGGCCGCCGTGAGGACCTGTCCGTCGTCGACGAAGAGGACGTTCTCGTCGACCTCGACCTGAGGGAAGGCCTGCTGGAAGTTCCTCGCCTCGTTCCAGTGGGTGGTGGCGCGCCGGCCGTCGAGCAGGCCCGCGGCGGCGAGGACGTACGAGGCCGTGCAGATCGAGACGATGCGGGCGTGGGGCGGGAGGAGGGCGAGGGCGGCGGCCAGTTCGGCGGGCAGCCACTCGCGGGACCCGTCGGCGCCGCAGGTGAACGGGGGGATGACCAGGGTGTCGGCGGTGCGCAGGGCTTCGCTGCCGTGGGCGACGGTGATGGTGAAGTCGGCGCTCGTGGTCACCGGGGCGCCGTCCAGGCTGCAGGTGACGACCTCGTAGAGCGGTTCGCCGTCCGGGCCTTCGGCGGTACCGAAGATGCGTACCGGGATGGTCAGTTCGAAGGGGTAGACGCCCTCCAGGGCCAGGACTACGACTCGGTGTGCGGAAGGATCGGGCATGGCAAGATTCTTTCAGATGGTGGCAGTCTTGCCACTCGTTCGGGTGGGTGCGGTGCGGAAACCTTGATCTCGGGACGGGGCCGAACGGGCCCCGCGGAGAACGGGGATGACGGCATGCGCGCAGTGGCTCAGGACGGTTTCGGCGGACCCGAGGTGCTCAAGGTCGTCGAGGTGGAGCGGCCGGAGCCCGGGCCGGCCGAGGTGCTCGTACGGGTCCACGCGGCCGGGGTGAACCCGACGGACTCGTGGCACCGCGCCACCGGCGGGCTGGCCGGGGCTCCGGTCCCGCTCGGCTGGGACGTGTCCGGGGTCGTCGAGGCGGTCGGGATCGGGGTCACCACCCTCGCCCCGGGCGACGAGGTGTTCGGCATGCCGCGGCACCCCGCGCCGGCGGGCACGTACGCGGAGTACGTCACCTCCCCCGCCCGGCACCTGGTCCGCAAGCCCGCCGCGCTGAGCCACGTACAGGCCGCCGCGCTGCCGCTGGCCGCGCTCACCGCCTGGCAGGCGCTGGTGGACACCGCCGACGTGCGCCCCGGGCAGCGGGTGCTGGTCCACGCCGCGGCGGGCGGGGTCGGCCACCTCGCCGTGCAGATCGCCAAGGCGCGCGGCGCGTACGTGATCGGCACCGCCCGCGCGGCCAACCACGAGTTCCTGCGCGGACTCGGGGCGGACGAGCTCGTCGATTACACGCAGGCCGGCTTCGAGACCGCCGTCGAGCCCGTCGACGTCGTGGTCGACGCCGTCGGCGGGGAGTACGGGCCGCGCTCGCTGCGCGTCCTGCGCCCCGGCGGGATCGTGGTGTCCCTGGCCTCCCCGGCCGAGGCGCGTCTCGCGGAGGCGGCCCGCCCGCTGGGGCTGCGCGCCGTCTTCATGGCCGTGGAGGCCGACCAGGCGGGGATGCGGGAGATCGCCGCGCTGGTGGAGGCCGGCCGGCTGCGGTCCGAGATCGACACGGTGCTGCCGCTGGAGCTGGCAGGCAAGGCGCACGAGCTGAGCGACAGCCGCCGGACGCGCGGCAAGATCGTCCTCACCGTCAACGGCTGACGCCGACAGGACCCCTCCTACGACACGGCGACCCCCTCCAGGAAGGGCTCCAGCGCGGCGCGCAGCGCGGCCGGCTGGTCGTAGTGGACGTAGTGCCCGGCGTCCGGGATCTCGGCGTACTGCCCGGCCGGGAGGACGCGGACCATTTCCTGGGCTTCCGCGCGGCCCAGCTCGCCGTCCAGGCCGCGTACGACGAGGGTGGGGCAGCGGACCTGGGCCAGCTCCTCCCAGTGCGCGTCGTGCACCCAGGTCTCGCGGACGGTCAGCATCTGGCTGCGGGAGAAGAGCGGGCGCCAGCCGTCCGGCGCCTCGTGCATCACCTCGGCGAAGAAGGCGCCGCGGCCGGGGTCGGGGCGCTCCACCCGGGGGTCGTCCTCGCCGAACCAGCGGCGGGCGGCGTCCTGCGTGGGGAAGGGCACCGGCCAGCGGCGGAACCACTCCTGCCACTCCTGCTGCGAGGCCTCGCCGAGGGCGGAGGCCCGCATGTCGCAGATGACCAGGGCCTGGACCAGATCGGGGCGGCGGGCGGCGAGCTGCCAGCCGGTGAGGGCGCCCATGGAGTGGCCGATGAGGACCACGGGGCCCAGACCGAGCTGCTCGATGACGGCCTCGGCGTCCGCGACGAAGGCCTCGCGGCCCAGGCGCGCGGTCCGGTCGGGGCCGGGTACGGGGTGGCCGCTGTGGCCGTGCCCGCGCTGGTCGAGGGCGATGACGCGGCGGTGCTCGCCCAGCCAGCGCGCGGTGCCGGCCCAGTGGAGGGCGCGGCCCATCAGGCCGTGGAGTAACAGGACCGCCGGTTTCCGGGGCTCCGCGGGCGGGTCCCGGAACTCCCAGGCGGCCAGGCGTACGCCGTCGGCACCTGTGACATCGATGCGCTGTACCACCGGAGATGCACCCCCTTCGCTCCCGGCCAGACTATCGAACCCGCATTCGAAAACGGGCGTCTCGCCGACAACACCGCTCTTTCGAGTGACCTTGCTCAAGGATTGGCCGCCGCTGCCGATGGAGATCCTTTCAACAGGGAGGCGGGCCGCTCGGGGAAGACGGTCCGAAGGGGATGACCTTGAGAGCTCGGGGCTCCAGGTCAGCAAGGGGAGGATCGGTCCCGGCGCCGAAAGGCGCCGGGACCGCCTTGCTTCCGGCCGGCCGGCGGCACCTGGCCGCCGGCCGTCAACACCCTCGGGGCGTCAGCCTGACGGCTTCAGCGCTTGGCGACGAACACGTGCGAAGCGATGTCCGCGTCCAGCTCCGCGGCCTCGCCGCCGCTGCCGACCAGCACCCCGCCCGGGGACTCCGTCACGCTCACGACGGAGCCGGGCTGCACGCCCGCCCGGCGCAGCGTGTACATCAGCTGGGCGTCGGTCTGGATCGGCTCCCCGATCCGGCGGACGACCACCGTCTTGCCCTCGGTGCCCGGGTCCAGGTCCGACAGGCTGAGCATGCCGTCCTCCAGGAACGGGTCCGCCTCGGCCTTCTCGCCCAGCTCCTCCAGGCCCGGGATCGGGTTCCCGTACGGGGACTCGGTCGGGTGGCGCAGCAGCTCCAGCACGCGCCGCTCCACCGCCTCGCTCATCACGTGCTCCCAGCGGCAGGCCTCGGCGTGCACCTGCTCCCACTCCAGGCCGATGACGTCGACGAGCAGGCACTCCGCGAGGCGGTGCTTGCGCATCACGCGCGTCGCGAGCTTGCGGCCCTCGTCCGTCAGCTCCAGGTGCCGGTCACTGGCCACCGCGACCAGCCCGTCACGCTCCATGCGGGCCACGGTCTGGCTCACCGTCGGGCCGCTCTGGTCCAGCCGCTCGGCGATCCGGGCGCGCATGGGGACCACACCTTCCTCTTCCAGCTCCAGGATGGTGCGGAGATACATCTCCGTGGTGTCGATCAGTCCGGACATTCGTGCCCCTCGGATTGCGTGCGCTGGCCCTGTCCCCAATTCTGACGCATCGGGCCGACAACCGTCCCGCGTCCGGCGTCAAGGCATGTACGGGACATCGGGCCGGAGCGTGTCCGCGCCCGGATTGACGGCCGTATTGACACGCCCTTGGTCCAGACCGCACGGTGAGCGGCGGACAACGGCGACGCAGCCACCGCGCACCCCACACCCTGGAAGGGCCTACGGCGTATGAGCGAGAGCAAGCTGGCCGGGCAGTTCTTCGACGCCGCCATCGGCCTGCTGGAGCGGGTGCGCGACGAGGAGGGCTCCCGGATCACCGAGGCCGGGACCGTCATCGCCGAGGCCGTCGCCTCCGGGAACCGGCTCTTCGCCTTCGGCGCCGGGCACTCCTCGCTGCCCGCGCAGGACGTGGTCTACCGGGCCGGCGGGCTCGCGCTGATGAACTTCCTCGCCGTCCCGGGCACGGCGGGCGTCGACGTCATGCCGGCGACGCTCGGCAGCGCGCTGGAACGGGTCGGCGGGCTCGCCGGCGCGGTCCTGGACAGCAGCCCCGCCTCGGCGGGGGACGTCCTGGTCGTCATCTCGCTGTCCGGGCGGAATGCCCTGCCGGTCGAGATGGCGATGAACGCGCGCGCGATCGGCCTGAAGGTGATCGGCGTGACGTCGGTGGCGTACGCGACGGAGACGAAGTCACGGCACGTCTCGGGCACCTTCCTGAAGGACCACTGCGACGTCGTGCTCGACAGCAAGATCTCGGTCGGTGACGCCGAGCTGTCGGTGGACGGCATCGACGCGCCGTTCGCCCCCGCGTCGACGGTGGTGACCAGCGCGATCATGCAGGCGGTGATGGCGGCGGCCGCCGGGGAGCTGGTGGCGCGGGGGGTGGAGCCGCCGCTGCTGCGGTCGGGGAACGTGGACGGCGGGCACGAGTGGAACGGGCGGGTCATGCAGGAGTACGGGGACCGGATCTTCTTCCGGCACTAGGCAGCGCCGCTGCCCTGGCCGGGCCGGGTACGGGGCGGCGCCGCGGGCACGGTCTTGCGCGCGGGCCCGGCCCGTACCCGGGCGGACGGCGTCGGCCCTGGGGCGCGGGCCGTAGCGGAGCCTCGGCGCGGGGTGTGCCGCTGCGCGGAGCTGCTCCCCGCCCCGCCCTTTCTCCGTTTGCAGGGGCTCCGCCCCTGACCCCGCGCCTCGAACGCCGGCGGGGCTGGAGCGCCCGGGGTCAGGTCCGGGTCGCCAGGTCCAGGTCCGCTGCCACGCGGGCCGCCACCTCCTCCGCGTACAGGGCGTCCGCGCGTTCGAACGCGGGGCGGGAGGGGCCGCGCAGGAAGGTCAGCGCGCCCAGGGTGCGGCCGCGGCTGCGGAGGACCGCGCACAGGGCGTGCGTGGCGCCCGGGGGCCACTGGCGGGCCCGGGCCCAGGCGTCGGCCGCCTCGCCGGCCGGGGCGCTGGCCCGGACCGGGCCGATCCGGTCCAGGGCCTGGAGCGCCGGGTGCGCGGCCTCGTACCGGACCGGGATCGCGCCCGGCCCGGGGAGCAGCAGGGCCAGCCCCGACGGGGACACCGCCGAGCGGACCAGGCGCCGGCCCGCCCCGGGTTCCAGTACGTCGAGCAGCGCGTGCTCCGCGAAGCCGGCCAGCGCGAAGTCCAGCCGGACGGCGGCCGCCTCCGCCGGGTCCTCGCACTCGGCGGCGGCACGCCCCGCCCGGTACAGCTGGTTGGCCCGGAACCGCAGCTGCCCGGTGTCCAGCTCGGCCTGCCGGGCCTCGGTGACGTCCTGGAACAGCCAGCCCACCCCCAGCGGCACCGGCTCCTCCGCGAGCGGCGACCCCAGCCGCAGGAACCCGCACCGCCAGCAGCGCCGCCGCACCCCCTCCGGGGTCCGCACCGACACCCACAGCTCCAGCGGCGACGGCGGCGCCCCCTCGGCCAGTACGTGCTGGAGCGCGCCCTCCAGCTCCTCGACGCCCTGCTCCAGCAGGTCCCCGAGCGGCCGCCCGAGCAGCGCGCTGCGCCCGGCCCCGAAGGCGCGGGCGGCGTGCGCGTTGACCACGGCCGGGCGCAGGTCCACGTCGACGAGGACGACCCCCCAGGAGGCGTCGTCCATCAGCGCCTCGCTGAGGGCGATGGACCGTTCCAGGTCGATCTGGGCGTGCACCTCGCTGAAGGCGCAGTAGACCCCGGCCGGCTTCCCGGCGGCGCCGGGCACCCCGGCGGACTGGGTCCGTACGAGGATCCGCCCGCCGTCCTTGGTCAGCAGGGCGAACTCGTGCACCTGCCGGCCCGGCGCGTCCTGCGCGGACATCAGCCGGTCCTGCACGTCGTCCGCGTCGGCGGCGCGCACGGCCCAGCCCGCGAACCCGCGCCGCCCCACCGCCTCGGCGGCGCTCCAGCCGAGGATCCGCTCGGCCTCGCGGTTCCAGTGGGTGATCACGCCGTCGGAGTCGAACGCGCACAGCGCGGCGTCCATCCCGTCGAGCAGCGCTGCGAGCAGGTCGTCGGCGGTCTCACTACGCCCGGAAGCACTCACCTGGCACCCCCCGCAGGTGTTCGCGTGTGCGGCACGTCAGATCATTGAACTGGAACGTGACCCAGGCCACACCCGCTTCCCGGAATCCTCCCGGAATGTCCGCCCGAAATCCGCGCCTTAAATCGCTTGAGGGCTCCGGGGCGCCGATCTAGGCTCTGCCGTACACGAGAAGGGAGGTGGTTCCCGAAATGTACGGAAACCGGACGCGTGAGGTGACTGCGGGCTAAGGGCCCGTCGTCAGCAACGCACCCAGTGCGGTGCCCGGCGGAAACCGCCCGGCGCCAATCCCCAGCAGTCACCCGACCCGCGGTCTCGCCGGCACGTCCGGCCGGCTCCTCTCACTGCAGGAGAGGAACCCGAGATCGCGGGTCGCCTGCGTTCGAGCTCTGCCGACGGCGACGGGCCGCCGGCCCCGGCGCTACGGGCAGAGGCGCTCGACGCGCCACTCGTCCCCGTCCAGGACGTACCGCAGCCGGTCGTGCAGCCGGTTCTCGTGCCCCTGCCAGAACTCCAGCGCGTCGGGCAGCACCCGCAGCCCGCCCCACTCCGGCGGCACCGGCACCTGCTCCCCCTCCGGATACCGCTCCTCCAGCTCCGCGTAACGGCGGTCCAGCTCCGCGCGCGAACCGATCACCGTGGACTGCGCGCTCGCCCACGCACCCAGCTGCGAGCCGTGCGGACGCGAGCGGAAGTACGCGGCCGTCTCCTCCCGGCCGATCCGCTCGGCCCTGCCCGTCACGATGACCTGCCGGGCGATCGGGTGCCAGGGGAAGAGCAGCGAGACGTACGGGTTCTCGTCGATCTCCCGCACCTTGCGGGAGCCGTAGTTGGTGAAGAAGACGAAGCCCCGCGAGTCGAACTGCTTCAGCAGCACCGTGCGCGAGCTGGGCCGGCCACCGGCCGTGGCGGTCGAGACGACCATCGCGTTGGGCTCGAAGAGGTGCGAGTCGGCCGCCTGCTGGAACCACAGCGCGAACTGCGCCATGGGGTCGTCGGCGAGGCCCGCCTCCTCGACGATCTCGGAGCGGTACTGCTTGCGCATGACGGCGGGGTCAATGTCCTGATCGGTCACACGGCCATCCTGCCGCAGTACGCCGGGCACCGGTGTGCCGTATGTCACGCTTCCACAGGCCCACCGGAACGGACAAAATCTTGGGGCCGGTCCGAGGGTCCCCGCACGGATGACCTTCGGCCGTGCCGGGCATCAACGGGGATGACCGCGCCGGACCGCGAATCACGCCGGGAACCGCGCGTGTTCGCACTACCTGAGGAGCCGCCTGATGTCCGATTTCGTACCCGGACTCGAAGGGGTCGTCGCGTTCGAGACGGAGATCGCCGAGCCTGACAAGGAAGGCGGATCGCTCCGCTACCGGGGGGTGGACATCGAAGACCTGGTCGGCCACGTCTCCTTCGGGAACGTCTGGGGCCTGCTGGTCGACGGTGCGTTCAACCCCGGCCTGCCCGCCGCCGAACCCTTCCCCATCCCGGTGCACTCCGGGGACATCCGCGTCGACGTGCAGTCCGCGCTCGCCATGCTCGCCCCCGTGTGGGGTCTGAAGCCGCTGCTCGACATCGACGAGCAGACCGCCCGCGACGACCTCGCCCGGGCCGCCGTCATGGCGCTGTCGTACGTCGCCCAGTCCGCCCGCGGCCAGGGCCTGCCGATGGTGCCGCAGCGCGAGATCGACAAGGCCGAGTCCGTCGTCGAGCGGTTCATGATCCGCTGGCGGGGCGAGCCCGACCCCAAGCACGTCAAGGCCGTCGACGCGTACTGGACCTCCGCCGCCGAGCACGGCATGAACGCCTCCACCTTCACGGCGCGCGTCATCGCCTCGACCGGCGCCGACGTGGCGGCCGCCCTGTCGGGTGCCGTGGGCGCCATGTCCGGGCCGCTGCACGGCGGCGCTCCGTCACGCGTACTCGGCATGATCGAGGAGATCGAGCGCACCGGCGACGCCGTGGCGTACGTGAAGAAGGCCCTCGACAAGGGCGAGCGGCTGATGGGCTTCGGCCACCGCGTGTACCGCGCCGAGGACCCCCGCGCCCGCGTCCTGCGGCGCACCGCCAAGGAGCTGGACGCCCCGCGCTACGAGGTCGCCGCCGCCCTGGAGAAGGCCGCGCTGGAGGAGCTGCACGCACGCCGCCCCGACCGGGTCCTCGCCACCAACGTGGAGTTCTGGGCCGCGATCATGCTGGACTTCGCGGAGGTCCCGGCGCACATGTTCACCTCCATGTTCAGCTGCGCCCGCACGGCCGGCTGGTCGGCGCACATCCTGGAGCAGAAGCGCACGGGCCGCCTGGTGCGGCCGTCGGCACGGTACGTGGGCCCGGGCCGGCGGGACCCCCGCGACATCGAGGGCTTCGCGGACATCACCGCCACCGCCTGAGGGCTTCGGCCGTCGTTCCCGCCCAGGGCGCCGCATCCCGTACGGGGTGCGGCGCCCTCGCGCGTCTACGGGCTCCGGTCAGCCGAGGGCCGCGTCGATGAGCTTCGACCACTGGGCGACGACACGGGCCCGGCGGGCCGTGTCGTCGGTCAGGACATTGGCCAGGCCCAGCCCGCGGGCCATGTCGAGCAGGCCCTGCACGGTCTCCCGTACGCCGGGCAGCGACTCGTCCGCGCCCAGCAGCTCGACGGCGATCCGGTGGGTCTCGCGGCCGACCCGGGCCTCCAGTTCGATGACCTGGGGGCGCAGCTGCTCCTCGTTGGAGGCCGCCACCCACAGCTGGAGCGCGGCGCGGAAGAGGGCGCCGGTGTACAGGTCGACCAGGGCCTCGACGACCGCGGGGCGCGGGCGCGGGGCGGGGGTGGTCTGGAAGAGCTCCCGCAGGGCGGTGGACCGTTCCTCGGAGACGTACTCGACCGCGGCGGTGAAGAGGGACTCGCGGGTCGGGAAGTGGTGCTGGGCCGCACCGCGCGAGACGCCGGCGCGTTCGGCGACGACGGCGACGGTGGAGCCCGCCCAGCCGTGTTCGGCGAGGCAGGACACGGCCGCCTCCAGCAGGTGGCGCCGGGTGACGCGGCTGCGGGCCTGCTTGGGGACGGCGCCGGTCACCGTACCCATGACGGGTCCCGGCGCTCGAAGCGGGCGGTGATGCCCTCGCGGGCCTCGGCGGAGGCGAAGAGCCGTGCGGAGAGTTCCGTCAGGCGGGCGCCGTCGCGGTCCAGGGCCTCCCGTACGCCCGCGGCGACCATGGCCTTCGTCTCCGCGAGGGCCTGCGGGGACGCCTTGCGGAGTCCGTCCAGGACGGGGGCCAGGGCCGTGTCCACGTCGGTGTGGGTGTCGGTGTGGAGGGTGAGGAGCCCTATGCGGGCGGCCTCGGCGGCGTCGAAGGCCTCGGCGGTCAGGAGGTAGCGGGAGGCGGCGCGGGGGTCGAGGCGCGGCAGCACGGTCATGGAGATCACGGCGGGGGCGAGGCCGAGGTGGGTCTCGGTGAAGGCGTACGAGGACTGCGGCCCGGCGGCGGCGATGTCGCAGGCGCCGAGCAGGCCGAGGCCGCCGGCGCGGACGTGGCCGGTGACGCGGGCGACGACCGGCTTGGGCAGTGCGGTGATCTCGCGGAGCAGGGCGAGGAAGTCGGCCGGGTCGCAGGGGGACTTCAGGTCGGCGCCCGCGCAGAAGGTGTTGCCGGTGTGGGTGAGCAGCACCGCGCGGGTGTCGGGGTCGGCGGCCGCGTCGGCGAGGGCCCCGCGCAGCTCGGCGACGAGCCGGGCGGAGAGCGCGTTGCGGTTGGCCGGGGAGTCGAGGGTGAGGGTGGTGATGCCGGTCGCCGCCCGGGCGGCGTGCACGAGTGGGGCCATGTCTCCTCCGGAGGGGTCAGCGGGTGGACCCGGCCGGCCCCCCTCGGGGGCAGGGTACGCCGTTGCCCTGGCCGGGCCCTTGCCCTGGCCGGGCGGTAGCGGGTGGGGGCGGCTGCCCTGGCCGGGCGGGGTGGCGGGCGGGTGGCTGCGGGGCCGGGGCCGGTGCCGGGGTGGGGTGCCGTCCGGGACGGGCTTCGATGTTCGGCGCCTGATCCGGATTGCATTCGTACGGGGTACCGCGCGCCGAATTCATCTCGTTTTGGTCCCGGACGACACCCCACCCCGTCCCCGCCCCCGGCCGGTACCCTCCAGCCCCGCCTGGGGTAGCCGGGAGCTTGAGGCGCGGGGCCGGGCAGCGGCGGACGGCGGTGTCAGTACGACTTGGGGAGGCCCAGGGTCTGGTGGGAGACGAAGTTGAGGATCATCTCCCGGCTGACCGGGGCGATACGGGACACCCGGGCCGCGGTGATCAGCGACGCGAGCCCGTACTCGCGGGTGAGCCCGTTGCCGCCCAGGGTGTGCACCGCCTGGTCCACCGCCCGCACGCACGCCTCCCCCGCCGCGTACTTCGCCATGTTCGCCGCCTCACCGGCCCCCGCGTCGTCCCCGGCGTCGTACAGCGCGGCCGCCTTCCGCATCATCAGGCCGGCGAGTTCCAGCTCGATGTGCGCCGCCGCCAGGGGGTGGGCGATGGCCTGGTGGGCGCCGATCGGTTCCTTCCAGACCTGGCGGGTCTTCGCGTACTCCACCGCCCTGCCCAGGGCGTACCGGCCCATGCCGATGGCGAAGGCCGCCGTCATGACGCGCTCTGGGTTGAGGCCGGCGAAGAGCTGGAGGAGGCCCGCGTCCTCGTCGCCGATCAGTGCGTCGGCGGGGAGGCGGACCTCGTCGAGGACGAGCTCGAACTGCTTTTCCGCCGCCTGGAGTTCCATGTCGATGACCGAGCGGCCGAAGCCGGGGGCGTCCCTCGGGACGATGAACAGGCAGGGCTTGAGGCGGCCCGTTCGGGCGTCTTCCGTGCGGCCGACGATGAGGGTGGCGTCGGCGATGTCCACGCCGGAGATGAAGACCTTGCGGCCGGTGAGGATCCAGTCGTCGCCGTCGCGCCGGGCGGTGGTGGTGATGCGGTGGGAGTTGGAGCCGGCGTCGGGTTCGGTGATCCCGAAGGCCATGGTGCGGGTGCCGTCGGCGAGGCCGGGGAGCCAGGCGCGCTTCTGGGCGTCCGTGCCGAAGCGGGCGATGACCGTGCCGCAGATGGCCGGCGAGACCACCATCATGAGGAGCGGACAGCCCGCCGCGCCCAGCTCTTCGAGGACGATGGAGAGTTCGGCGATGCCGCCGCCCCCGCCGCCGTACTCCTCGGGGAGGTTGACGCCGAGGTAGCCGAGCTTGGCGGCGTCCGCCCACAGCTCGTCGGGGTGGCGGCCCTCGCGGGCGACGCGGGCGAGGTAGTCGCGGCCGTAGCGCTGCCCGAGGGCGGCTACGGCGGCTCGCAGGGCCTGGTGCTCTTCGGTCTCGATCACGGCTGGTCCTCCTGGACTACGGCGAGCAGGGCGCCGAACTCGACCTGGTGGCCGGTGACGGCGTGGAGCGCGGTGAGCGTGCCGGAGGCGGGGGCGAGGATGCGGTGCTCCATCTTCATGGCCTCCAGCCACAGCAGGGGCTGCCCGGCGGTGACGGCGCTGCCGGGGGCGAGGCCCTCGGCGATGCGGACGACGGTGCCGGGCATCGGGGCGAGCAGGGAACCCGGTTCGGTGCGGTCCTGGGGATCGGGGAACCGGGGTACGGGCACGAGGGCGTGGGAGCCGAGCACGGAGTCCACATAGACCGTGTTCGATTTGCGTTTCACGTGGAACATCCGCCGGACGCCCCCGACTTCGAGGGTGACGGCCTCGGGAGTGGCGGACAGGACACGGACGTCCGGGTCCTCCACCGGGGCGTAGCGGGCCTCGTACTCGGCGCCGGCCACGGTGTAGCGGCGGCTCCGGGGCTGGGAGCGGAGGTTGCGCCAGCCGCCGAGGCGGGCGGCGAGGGAGGCGCCGGAGGCCGGGGCCGCTTCGGCGAGCGCCGCGGCCAGGCAGGCGAGCGCGGGGTCCGGGGCGTCTTCGGCGAGGGTGTCGAGGTGGCGTTCGTAGAAGCCGGTGTCGAACCGGGCGGCGGCGAACTCCGGGTGGCGCAGGGAGCGCACGAGGAGTACGCGGTTGGTGGTCAGCCCGTGGATCCGGGCCCGGGACAGGGCGTCCGCGAGGATCCGGACCGCCTCGGCGCGGGTCGGGGCGTGGGCGACGACCTTGGCGAGCATGGGGTCGTAGTGGATGCCGACCGTGTCCCCGGCGGTGAAGCCGGTGTCGACGCGGACGTGGCCGGGGAGGTCGAGGGTGTGCAGCACCCCGGTCTGCGGGCGCCAGTCGTGGGCCGGGTCCTCCGCGTAGAGGCGGGCTTCGACGGCGTGGCCGGAGGGCCGGGGCGGGGCGGGGGGCAGGGGCCGGCCCTCGGCGATGCGCAGTTGGAGGGCGACCAGGTCGAGGCCGAAGACCGCTTCGGTGACGGGGTGTTCCACCTGGAGGCGGGTGTTCATCTCCAGGAAGTACGGGCGGCCGTCGGCGCCCACGAGGAACTCGACGGTGCCCGCGCCCCGGTAGGAGACCGCGCGGGCGGCGGCGACGGCGGCGGTGTGGAGGCTCTCGCGCAGGGATTCCGGCAGGCCGGGGGCCGGGGCCTCCTCGATGACCTTCTGATGGCGTCGCTGGAGGGAGCAGTCGCGGGTGCCGAGCGCCCAGACCGTGCCGTGGGCGTCGGCGAGGACCTGCACCTCGACGTGCCGGCCGCGCTCCACGTACGGCTCGGCGAAGACCTCGTCGTCCCCGAAGGCCGAAAGGGCCTCGGCGCGGGCCGCCTCCAGGGACTCCTTGAGGGAGTCGAGGTCCCTGACGACGCGCATCCCGCGGCCGCCGCCGCCCGCCGCGGCCTTGAGCAGGAGCGGCAGGTCGGCGGCCGTGGCGGCGGCCGGGTCGACGGGGTCCAGGAGCGGGACGCCGGCGGCGCGCACGAGGTCCTTGGCCCGGGTCTTGGAGGCCATGGCCTCGATGGCCTCGGGCGGCGGACCGATCCAGACCAGGCCGGCGGCCAGGACCTGCCGGGCGAAGTCCGCGTTCTCGGAGAGGAAGCCGTACCCGGGGTGCACGGCGTCCGCACCCGCCGCGCGGGCCGCCGCGATCAGCAGGTCGCCGCGCAGGTAGGTGTCGGCGGGGGCGGCCCCGGGCAGGCGGACGGCCGCGTCGGCGTGGCGGACGTGCAGGGCGTCGGCGTCGGGGTCGGAGTGGACGGCGACCGTGGACAGGCCCAGGTCGCGGGCCGTACGGAAGATCCGGACGGCGATCTCGCCCCGGTTGGCGACGAGGAGGGAGGTGATCGGTGCGGTCATCTGGGGGCTCACATCCGGAAGACGCCGAAGCCGCCGCGGGCGCCCTCGACGGGGGCGTTGTGGACGGCCGACAGGCACAGGCCGAGGACGGTGCGGGTGTCGCGGGGGTCGATGACGCCGTCGTCGTACAGCCGCCCGGAGAGGAAGAGGGGCAGGGACTCGGACTCGATCTGGGCCTCCACGAAGGCCCGCATCCCGGCGTCCTGTTCCTCGTCGTACGGCAGTCCCCGGGCGGCGGCGGACTGGCGGGAGACGATCGACAGCACCCCGGCGAGCTGCTGGGGGCCCATGACGGCGGACTTGGCGCTGGGCCAGGCGAAGAGGAACCGGGGCTCGTAGGCGCGTCCGCACATGCCGTAGTGGCCGGCGCCGTAGCTCGCGCCGATGAGCACGGACAGGTGCGGGACACGGGAGTTGGACACCGCGTTGATCATCATCGAGCCGTGTTTGACGATTCCGCCCTGCTCGTACTCCTTGCCCACCATGTAGCCGGTGGTGTTGTGGAGGAAGAGCAGCGGGATGTCGCGCTGGTTGGCGAGCTGGATGAACTGGGCGGCCTTCTGCGACTCGGCGCTGAACAGCACGCCCTGCGCGTTGGCGAGGATGCCGACCGGGTAGCCGTGCAGGGTGGCCCAGCCGGTGACCAGGCTGGGGCCGTAGAGGGGCTTGAACTCGTCGAAGTCGGAGGCGTCGACGATGCGGGCGATGACCTCGCGCGGGTCGAAGGGGGTCTTCAGGTCCGGCGGGACGATCCCGAGGAGCTCCTGCGGGTCGTACAGCGGCTCCTCGGCCCGGGGCGGGTCGGCGTACGGCTTGCGGTGGTTGAGCCGGGCCACGATGCGGCGGGCCTGGCGGATGGCGTCGTACTCGTCGAGGGCGTAGTGGTCGGCCAGCCCGGAGACGCGGGCGTGCATGTCGGCGCCGCCGAGGGACTCGTCGTCGCTCTCCTCGCCGGTGGCCATCTTGACCAGGGGCGGACCGCCGAGGAAGACCTTGGAGCGGTCCTTGATCATGACGGTGTGGTCGGACATCCCGGGGATGTACGCGCCGCCGGCGGTGGAGTTGCCGAAGACGACGGCGACGGTCGGGATGCCGGCGGCGGAGAGCCGGGTCAGGTCGCGGAAGATCGCCCCGCCCGGGATGAAGATCTCCTTCTGGGAGGGCAGGTCCGCGCCGCCGGACTCGACGAGGCTGATGCACGGGAGCCGGTTCTGGAGGGCGATCTCGTTGGCCCGCAGCGCCTTCTTCAGCGTCCAGGGGTTGCTGGCCCCGCCGCGGACGGTGGGGTCGTTGGCGGTGATCAGGCACTCGACGCCCTCGACGGTGCCGATGCCGGTGACCATCGAGGCGCCGACCGGGTAGTCGCTGCCCCAGGCGGCGAGCGGGGACAGCTCCAGGAACGGGGTGTCCGGGTCGAGGAGCAGCTCGACGCGCTCGCGGGGCAGAAGCTTGCCGCGGTCGCGGTGCCGGGCGGTGTACTTCTCCCCGCCGCCGGCGAGGGCCTTCGCGTGCTCGGCGTCGAGCTCCGCGAGCCGCTCCAGGGCGGCGGTACGGGCCTTCGCGTACTCGGCGGCGAGCGGGTCGACGGTGGTTCCGAGGCGGGTCATCGGGTCCCCTCAGGGGCGGGTGGCGGGGCGGCGGGGAGGAGGTGGGCCGGGAGGAGGTGGGCCGGGATGTCGAGGTGACGGGCGCGCAGCCATTCGCCGAGGGCCTTGGCCTGCGGGTCGAAGCGGTGTCCGGAGGCGACGCCGTCGCCGAGGAGGCCGGGGACGGTGAAGTTCAGGGCGCGCAGGTTCGGCAGCTCGTGGCGGGTGACGGCCAGCGCCCGCGTCTCGGGCAGCAGGTCCTGGAAGGCCGCCACGGTGAGGGTGCGGTGCAGCCACCGCCAGGCCTCCTCGCCCTCCACCCACACCCCGACGTTGGCGTCGCCGCCCTTGTCCCCGCTCCGGGCCCCGGCCACCGCCCCGAGGGGGGCGCGCACGGTGGGGGCGGGGGCGGGCGCCGCGGGCGGCGGCGCCGCGGGATCCGGTACGGCGGGCGGGGCCGGGGACGGCGCGGGCGGAGGCGGGACCGGCAGGCGGGTGCCGTCCTCCAGGACCGCCGCGTGCGGGACGGAGCCGGCCGGGACCAGGGTCGAGGCGAACACCCCGTAGGGCTGGGCCGGTCCCGGCGGGGCCGTCACGTGGAAGCCGGGATAGCTGGCGAGGGCCAGCTCGACCGCCGCCGAGGTCAGCGCCCGCCCCACCCGGTCCGGGGACGGATCGCGGACCACCAGCCGCAGCAGGGCGCTCGCCTCCTCCTCCGTGTCCGCGTCCGCGTGGTCCGTGCGGGCGAGGGTCCAGCGGACGGACTCCACCTCGCGCAGCGCCCCCGCCAGTTGTGCCCGCACCAGGGCGGCCTTCGCCTCGATGTCGAGGCCCGTCAGGACGAACACCACCTCGTTGCGCCAGCCGCCGACGCGGCTGACGCCGACCTTCAGGGTGGTGGGCGGGGGCTCCCCCCGGACCCCGCTGATCCGGACCCGGTCATCGCCGTCCGGGGTCAGGCGGACCGTGTCCAGGCGGGCGGTGACGTCGGGGCCGAGGTACCGCACGCCCTGGGTCTCGTACAGGAGCTGGGCGGTGACCGTGCCGGGGGTGACGGCACCGCCGGTGCCCGGATGCTTGGTGACGACCGCCGAGCCGTCCTCGGAGACCTCCGCGAGCGGGAAGCCGGGCCGCCGGACGTCGTGGGCGGTGAAGAAGGAGTAGTTGCCGCCGGTGGCCTGCGTACCGCACTCCAGGACGTGGCCCGCGGCCACCGCCCCCGCCAGCCGGTCGTACTCCTGCGGGCCCCAGTCGAACCACCAGGCGGCCGGCCCGCTGACCAGCGCCGCGTCCGTGACCCGGCCGGTCACCACCACGTCCGCGCCCGCCCGCAGGCAGGCGGTGATACCGGCGCCGCCCAGGTAGGCGTTGGCGGTGAGCGCGTCCTGCCCGTACGGCATCAGGTCGTCGCCCTCGACGTGCGCGACGGAGACGGGCACCCCCACCTTCGCCGCCAGCGCCCGCACCGCCGCCGCCAGCCCGGCCGGGTTCAGCCCGCCGGCGTTCGTCACGATCCGCACGCCCCTCTCGTGCGCGAGCCCGAGGCCCTCCTCCAGCTGCTTCAGGAAGGTCTTCGCGTAGCCGAGGTCCGGGTTCTTCAGCCGGTCCCGGCCGAGGATCAGCATGGTGAGCTCGGCGAGGTAGTCGCCGGTCAGCACGTCCAGCGGGCCGCCGGCCAGCATCTCGCGCACGGCGTCGAACCGGTCCCCGTAGAAGCCGGACGCGTTGCCGACGCGCAGCGCCCGGCGCGTCACCGCCCGCTCGCCTGCGGCTCGCGGCCCTGGCCCGCCGGGCCGGCGAAGGCCTGGGCTATGTCGAGCCAGCGGTCTGCGTCGGGACCGGTCGCGGTGAGGGCGAGGTCGGCGCGGTGGGCGCGCTGGGTGACCAGCAGGCAGAAGTGCAGCGCCGGCCCGGTGATCCGTTGCGGGGCGTCCGCCGGACCGTACGCCCACACCTCGTCCCCGTCCGGAGCCGTCAGCTCCACCCGGAACTCCCCCTCCGGCGCCGGCAGACCCCGGACGGCGTACGCGTAGTCGCGCGCCCGCACCCCGATCCGCGCGACGTGCCGCAGCCGGGCCGTGGGGGTGCGCGGTACGCCGAGCGCGTCGGCCACGTCCTGGCCGTGCGCCCAGGTCTCCATGAGCCGGGCGCTCGCCATGGACGCGGCCTTCATCGGGGGCCCGTACCAGGGGAACCGGGCGTCGGGCGAGGCCGCCGCGAGCGCCGCGTCGAGCGCGGCCCGGCCCTCGCGCCACCGGGCGAGCAGCTCGGCGGGCTCCAGCGCGGCCCCCTCCGCCGCGCCTTCGTCGACGAACGACCCGGGGGCCTTCAACGCCTCCTCCACCATCCGCGCGAAGCCCTCGGCGTCGGTGAGCGCGAGCAGCGCCGCCCGGTCGGTCCAGTGCAGGTGGGCGATCTGGTGGGCGACGCTCCACCCGGGCGCGGGTGTCGGCCGCGCCCAGGCCGGTCCGGGCAACTCCCCCACGAGCGAGTCGAGTTCCCGCCCCTCCTCACGGAGGTCGGCGAGGAGGCCGGCGAAGACGGTCGTGGTGGCGGCGGTGGCCGCGGTGGTGGCGGTGGTGGCGACGACGGACGGATCGGGCACGGCGTGCTCCCCTCTCGGCGTGGGGGGAAGCCTGGCAGCCTCCGCTAAAACAATCAAGCGTGCTTGCATTATTTTTGCGGACTGCGCTCGATTCCCGCCACGCCCGCCAATTCCGTTCGTCCGACGACGACTTGACCGGGATCGGCCATCCGGCAAGGCCCGGCCGAGGGCGCGGCCGGAACGCACCGCGACGCACCGGGAACGATCAGGGGTGGTTCCGGCCGTACGCCGCGAAGGCGCCCTGGCGGCGCCCGTCGCGCGCCGATACTGGGGGCTCCCCGCCCGCGCAGCCGCCGCACCGGGCTCCGCACCGCCTCCCGTACCGCCTCCCTCCACGCGCCCCTCCACGCCACTCGACGACGAGGACGGTCCGCCGTGAATCCCGCTGCCCCAGCCGCGTTCCACTCCCTCTACCCCGAGCTCGACGCCACCGCCCTCACCGCCTTCGCCACCGCCCTGGAGAGCGGCGACCTCGCCGGCCTGCCGCCCGCGCGCGCCGCGGAAGCGCAGGCCGCGCGGGCCGCGGCCGCCTTCAGCCGGGGCAAGGTGACCGGCGCCTGCGGGGACCTGCTCGACGCCGCGCTCTGGCGGCACACCGGCCCCGGGCCGCGGGCGGCGGTCGTGATGCCCTCGCCGTGGACGGGCCTGGGCTGGACCGCGTACGCCGTCCAGGCCGCCGCGCTCGCGGCGCGCGGCTACGACGTACTCGCCTACACGGTCCGCGGGTTCGGCCGCTCCGACGGCCAGGCCGACTTCGCCGGGCCACTGGACGTCGCCGACGGCAGACGGGCCCTGGACCACCTCCTGGAACGCGCCGCCGGCCCGGTCACCAGGACCGGCTTCCTCGGCGTCTCGTACGGCGCCGGCATCGGCCTGCTCGTCGCCGCGCACGACCCCCGGGTCGACGCGGTGGCGGCGCTCAGCGCCTGGGGCGACCTCGGCGAGGTCCTGTACGAGAACTCCACCCGCCGCGCCGCCGCCGTACAGAGCCTGCTCGCGTCGGCCGGACGGGCCCGGCTGAGCCCGGAGACGGAGCGGGCCCTGGAGGACGTCCTCGCCGACCGGGGCGCGGAGGGCGCCCTGCGGTGGGCACAGCAGCGCTCGCCGTTCGGCCACGTCAAGGAGTTCAACCGCAGGCGGGTGGCGGTCTTCCTCTCGCACGCCTGGCACGAGACGGTCTTCCCCGCCAACCAGACGCTGAGGCTGTTCGGCGAACTCACCGGCCCCAAGCGGCTCGACCTGTCCGTCGGCGACCACTGCGGCCCCGAGAGCGCGGGGCTGCTGGGACTCCCGAGCCCGGTGTGGACGGACGCGCACCGCTGGCTCGACCACCACCTGTGCGGCGCCGCCAACGGCGTGGAGGGAGAGGGCGAAGTGCTCTCCGAGGTGATGTGGAGCCGCAGCCTGGAGCCCTCCGCCGGCCTGCCCGCCCCGGGCGGGATCGTCCGCCGGCTGTACCTGACGGGGAGTGGGACGCCGTCCGGGATCGGGGGGCTGGCGGGGGAGCCCGAGCACGGCTGGACGGCGGGCACGCTGTGCGGCGTGGACACCCCGGCCGCCGTGGCCGACGCGGTGGTGCGGTCCGGGTACGCGGAGATGGCGGGCCGTCCGAAGCCGTACCCGGGCGGCGAGATCGCTTCCGCCGCGGCCGCGTCCGTCACGGCCGCCTGGTCCGGGGACCCCGCCGAAGAGACCCTCCGCGTACGGGGCGTCCCGCGCCTGCGCGTGACGTACCGCGCCGCCAACTCCGGCTCCACCTTCGTCGCGTACCTCCTGGACCAGGCCCCCGACGGCTCGGCCCGGCTGATCACACACGCCCCGTTCAGCGACCTGCAATCCCCGCCGGACAGCCTGATCAGCGCGGACATCGACCTCCAGGCCACGGCGTACGACGTCCCGCGCGGGCACCGGCTCCTGCTGGTGGCGACCGCCCGGGACCCCTTCTACGGGGACGCCAACCTGCCGCGCGCGACGCTGGCGTTCACCTCGCCGGAGCCGACGCCGTCGTACCTGGAGGTGCCGGTGGGGTGAGGGGTCCGGGATACCGCACGATTCCGCACGCTCCCGTACGCTCCCGTACGACTGTTTTAGACGAGCGTATTGAACAAGCGTATGGATCCTGAGTATGGTTCTTCACGTCAAGGCGAGAACGAACCGCGAAGGGGGCCGAACCACCATGGCCGCGAACGACACCACCACCGCCACCCGCTCCGAACTCACCATCGACGGCCGCCGGTTGTCGTACCTCGACTTCGGCGGCACCGGCCGCCCGCTGGTCGCGCTGCACGGGCACCTGTCCGAGGGCGCCACGTTCGCCGGCCTCGCCCGCGCCCTCGGCCCCGAGTGGCGGGTGATCGCCCCGGACCAGCGCGGCCAGGGCGAGTCCGACAGCGCCGCCGACTACACGCGGGAGGGCTACCTCTGCGACGTCGGCGCCCTGCTGGACCACCTGGGGCTGGAGCACGTCGTCCTGCTCGGTCACTCCCTCGGAGCCGTCAACGCCTACCAGTTCGCCGCGCGCCACCCCGAGCGCGTGAGCGCCCTCGTCAACGCCGAGGGCCCGGCGGCGCTCGGGCTGGACGGCTCGAACCCGCTGGGCTTCCTGCTGGAGCTGCCCTACGAGGCCCCGACCCGCGAGGCGCTGATCGCGGGCCTCGGGCCGGCCGCGCCGTACTTCTCCGACCGGCTCCGGGAGAACACCGACGGCAGCTGGCGACTGCCCTTCCGCCCCCGGGAGATGTACGACTCCGAGCACCACGTCCACGGCGACCACTGGGCCGACTGGACGGCCTCCACCTGCCCGGCCCTGCTGGTACGCGGCACCAAGGGGGTCATCCCGGCCGACCAGGCCCGGGCCATGACGGAACGCCGCCCCGGCACCGCCGTGACGGAACTCGACACCGACCACTTCGTGTACACCGCCGAGCCGGAGGCCTTCGCGGCGGCGGTGGCGCGGTTCCTTGAGGGGGTGTGAGGGGGCGGGGTTCCGCCGGGCGGTGTCAGGGAGGGTTCGGGGGTTTCCCGTCAGTCCCATCGTCCTTCCGGGGCGGGCCGGTCCCTCAAGGGCGCTCCTTCGTCGCGTCACTTCGTGATCGCCTTCGGCGACCCTTGACCGACCGTCCCGCCCCGGAAAGCCGAAAGA
>NZ_JBVJWV010000011.1:181935-235136 GCF_055602105.1 Streptomyces sp. NPDC037421 | reverse complement strand
ATCTTCGTGGATCAGGCCGCGGGGTCTGGTGCGGTGCATCGCAAGGCGGAGGAGCGCAGCTCGTACTCGGCCGTACTCGCGCGCTCCGACAACGCTGCGAGGTGCCGTGCCGGACGTCGCGGGCCCGCGAAGATCGCCCGGACAGGGCCTAGGCGTCGCCCAGGGACCAGCCGCGCATCGAGAAGAGGCCCTCGTCCTCGGCGCCCGCAGACGCGTACGTGGCCAGCGCCTCCTCGTTGTCCGTGTCGACCCCCACCCACATGCCGTAGCAGCCGCGGGCCTTGGCCTCGTCGGCCAGGGCCAGGGTCAGGGCCCGGCCGATGCCGCGCCGGCGGTACCCCTCGGCCACGGACAGCTCGTACAGGCACATCTCGGTGCCCTTGTCGGGGTGGGTCATCTCGACGCCGGAGACCATGCCGGCGGGCACGCCGTCGACGTACGCGATGAGCATCAGGTGTCCGGTCTGGGCGAGGAAGCGCTCGGACCACTCGGGGCGGGCGGGCCCGTCGAAGAGGCCCTCGGCGGCCGCGAGTTCGGCGACGCTACGGGCGCGGCGGATGTCCATGGCGGCTCAGGCGGCGCGGACCGCGACGGCCGCGGCGTAGGCGTCCGGGGCGGGGAGGTCGCGCAGGGTCCAGCCCGGGACCGGGGCGGGGGCGAGCCCCGAACTCACGTACGGCTCGGCCAGGCCGAAGGCGACCCCCACGCCGGTGCCCTTCAGGCAGGCCTCCTTGCGGGCCCACACCCGGGCCAGCGCCGTCTGCCGCTCCGCTTCCGGGAGCGCGGTGATCTCGCCGGCCTCCGCCGGATGCAGGCTGCTCAGGACGTCGGCCACCGCGCTCGCCCTCGGCACCCCCTCCACGTCGACGCCCACCGGCACCCCCGCGAAGGCGAAGTACGCCACGTTCTCGCTGTGGGACAGCGAGAAGTGCACCGCGCCCCCGGCCACGGCGGGACGGCCGTGCGGGCCCCCGCACCCCGGGCAGTCCTCGCGGACCAGGACCACCTCCTCCGGCGGCAGCCCCAGGTACCCGCCGAGCAGCACGCGCAGCCCCAGGTGCGAGGCGAGGTAGCTGCGCTGGTCGTCCGGGCGCAGCAGCCTGGCGGCCCGCTCCCGTTCGGTCGCGTCCAGCAGCGCCCGCGCCCCGCCGGCCTCGTGACCGCCGATCGCCTCGCGCGTGGTGTCCAGCGACCACACGGCCACACCGGACCCGGCAGGGGGTGGTCCGGTCAGGGGCGCGGCACCGTCGAGCTGGTTCACGTACAAGGTCATCCGACGAGGGTAGACGAGGCAGTTGGAGCCCCGGTTACCCTCGTGCTGGACTTGTCGATCATCACTTCAGGGGGAACTCACCGTGCACAGTGCCGTCGTGACGCCGGAAGGCGACCGGATCCGCTGGGTCGAACTCCCGGGAGCGGAAGCGCCCCGCGTCTACCTGCACGGGCTCGGCTCGACCTCCCCCGCCTACTTCGCGGCGAGCGCCGTGCACCCGCTGCTGGCCGGGCGGCGCTCGCTGCTGCTCGACATGCTGGGGCACGGCCACAGCGACCGTCCCGAGGCGTTCTCGTACACCCTGGAGGCGCACGCCGACGCCGTGGCGGAGGCCATGACCGCGGCCGGTGCCGGAGGGGCCGAGGTGATCGCCCACAGCATGGGCGGAGCGGTGGCCATCGTGCTGGCCGCCCGGCACCCCCGGCTGGTCTCCCGCCTCGTCCTGGTGGACGCCAACCTGGACCCGCTGCCGCCCACCCCGGGCACGGCCGGCAGCAGCGGCCTCGCCTCCTACACGGAGGAGGAGTTCCTGGCCGGAGGCTGGACGGAGGTCCGCGACCGGGTCGGCGCGCACTGGTGGTCGACGATGCGCCTGGCCGGCCGCACCGCTCTGCACCGCAGCGCCGTGAACCTGGCCGCGGGCACCACGCCCACCATGCGGGAGCTGCTGCTGGAGCTGAAGGTCCCGCGCGGCTTCCTCTTCCCGGCGGAGGACGGATCCCTCGCCGGCGCCGAGGCCCTGGAGGCCGCCGGAGTCGCCGTGGTGGCCGTACCGGACTGCGGGCACAACATCATGCTCGACAACCCGGAGGGCTTCGCCCGGGCCACGGCGGCGCTCCTCGCCCGCGACACCGTCTGAGCGGCTCCCCTACCTGGCGGTGGTGCCGCCGGACACCGCGGCGGGCGCGACGGCCGGGGCCCCGCCGTCCGGTATTCGGGCTCCGGGGGAGGGCGTCCCGTCGGTCCAGGCGTAGACCTGCCGGCCGCGTACCGAGACCTGGTACTGGTAGCGGTCCCGGCACTCGGGGCGCTCCTCGCGCCGGGTGTCGCCGGGCCACCAGCGGGCGCCCAGGCGGGGACCGCCCGCCTTCTTCGGCGCCCCGGCGGCGCACTGCGGACCGTCGAGCGGGGTCTTGCCGAGGGTGAACCGGATCAGCCGGGCCCCGCCGTCACGGCGCGCGCGGATCCGTATGTCGGTGGCGTCCCCCGGTATCCAGGTGGGCAGGACGAACGCCCGGTCGCCCTTCTTGGGAGCGTCGGCGGCACTGGCGTACCGCTTGCCCTTCTCCCGCAGGACCTGCTTCTCAAGGGCGTCCGTGACCGGGTTGGGCGGCAGGTTGGGCAGCGCGAAGGCGGCCAGGGCGAGTACTCCCGCGACGGCGGCGGCGATGACGAGCGGACGGCGGTTCATACCCATAAGTGTTCGGGCCGGGAGTCACGCGCGCGTCCCTCCCCGGTATCAACCTCGAATCTGCCGCAGGTCGGATACGGGGTCATACCTGAGAGGGGCGCGGTCCAGGGCGCACCGGGCCGACACGTATGCGTCCGGGCCGCGTTATAGGGGCGGTAGGGGTCGGGGATATGGCGTGCTCCGAGGGTGAGTCCCGACGCCGCACCGGGAGTTGGACCGGGCGGCCCCGTCGCCCGCTCGCCCCGCCGCCCCCACTCGGAGGAATGCCATGCGCCGCCGTCTCGTCCCCCTGCTCGCGTCCGTGTCCGCCGGCCTGCTGGCCGTCGCCACCCCGGCCTCGGCGGTCCCGGCGGACAAGCCGCAGGTGCTGAGCGGCTGGACGCAGACCAGCGCCTCCAGCCACAACGCCTGGGTCGCGGCACGCGGCAGCCAGGGCAACTGGGGCTCGTACGCCTTCGACTGGTCGACGGACTACTGCTCCTCGTCCCCCGACAACCCCTTCGGCTTCCCCTTCCAGACGGCCTGCGCCCGCCACGACTTCGGCTACCGCAACTACAAGGCGGCCGGCGCGTTCCCCGCCAACAAGTCCCGGCTGGACGACGCCTTCTACGCCGACCTGAAGCGGGTCTGCTCGCAGTACTCGGGCGTCAAGAAGGGCTCCTGCGACAGCACGGCCTGGACGTACTACCAGGCGGTCAAGGCCTTCGGCGTCTCCCCGCAGGACGCTCCGGCCGGCTCGGCCGACTCGGCCACCGCCGAGTCCGCTCCCGCCTCCCCGGCCCACTGATCCCGGACCGGGCCCCCGCCCGAGCCCGGAGCCACCCCGCACTCCGTCCCGCCCGAACGAACCCCCGTCGGGCGGGACGGTGCTCTTCCGGTTTTCGGCTTTCCGGTTTTGCGGGTGCAAGGATCCCGCAAGGGTCCTGTCGAGTGAATTTCCGCCAATCGCGGACGCCGCGGCGACCCCTGGTCCAGGCGGCCCGGACGGCCCCGGGAGACCTCTCGGGGAGGTGGAAGGAAGTGCCCCCGGCAGGACTCGAACCTGCGGCCAAGCGCTTAGAAGGCGCCTGCTCTATCCACTGAGCTACGGGGGCCGGAAGGTGACCGTGGTGGCCTGGAGCCCCTTGGTGGGGGTGGGACTGCGGTCCGTGCCGGGTCAAGGATAGGGCTCCGGTTGCCTTGTCCCGGTTGCTTCACTCGCGTGCCACGTTGTGGAGGTTCGGTGAAGCGGTCCCGATAATCGCAGGCAGGTGCGATTCTCGCACCGCTTTTGCGCCGCGTCGGCCTGGGTGTTGTGCACTCGTTATGCCTGCGTCCCACTCGTCCGCCGTGTCCATGATGTCCCTCTGGAGTCGCGGTCGGCGCGCAGAGGGCGTATAAGCTTCAAAAATGGTCCTAAATTGGGCATTCTTCGCATGTGGTGACCTTGGATGTTCGGCCTCAGCTGCTCGATGCCCTGTCCGCCCTGCGCGACCGGGTCGCGTCCGTGCGTCTGCCGCTGCCCCTGCCCGGCGCCCCACGCGCCCGCCAGACCAGAGCCGAGCTGCTCGCGCAGCTCGACGACTACCTCGTCCCCCGGCTGAAGTCGCCCGAGGCGCCGCTCCTCGCCGTCGTCGGCGGCTCCACCGGGGCCGGTAAGTCCACCCTCGTCAACTCCCTCGTCGGCCGCCAGGTCAGCGAAGCCGGAGTACTGCGCCCCACCACCCGCACCCCGGTCCTCGTCTGCCACCCGGACGACCACCACTGGTTCGCCGGGATGCGGATCCTCCCCGACCTCATGCGCGTCTGGGCGCCCCAGCCGGACGAGGAGCTGGTGCCCTCCTCCAGGAAGCACCCCGTGCGCGCACCCGGCCACCCCGCCGCCACCAGCGAGCTGCGGATCGAGACCGTGGCCACCCTCCCGCGCGGCCTCGCCGTCCTCGACGCCCCCGACATCGACTCCCTCGTCGTCGAGAACCGCACCCTCGCCGCCGAGCTGATCTGCGCCGCCGACGTCTGGGTGATGGTCACCACCGCCTCGCGGTACGCCGATGCCGTCCCCTGGCACCTACTGCGCACCGCCAAGCAGTACAACGCCACCCTGATCACCGTCCTCGACCGGGTCCCGCACCAGGTGCTCGCCGAGGTCTCGCGCCAGTACGGAGCGCTGCTGACCCGCGCCGGGCTGGGCGACGTACCGCGGTTCACGGTGCCCGAACTGCCCGAGTCGGCCGGCGGCGGCGGGCTGCTGCCGGCCAGCGCCGTCGCGCCGCTGCTCGCCTGGCTCACCCACCACGTCCACGACCCCGCCGCCCGGCAGTACGCGGTCGGCCGGACCGCCCTCGGCGCGCTCGACTCCCTCAAGCGCCGCATGCCGGAGCTGGCCTCCGCCGTCGCCGCCCAGCACGCCGCAGCGGTCCGGCTGACCTCCGCCGTCGAGGACGCGTACCGGCAGGAGGGCAAGCGGGTCCGCAACCGCCTCGACAAGGGCGCCGTGCTCGCCGGCGACGCCCTCACCCGGTGGCGCGGCTACCCCCTCGACACCAGCGCCGACGAACTCCTCGACTCCCTCGCGGAATCCCTCGCCGCGCTCCTCCAATGCGCCGTCGCCGCCGCCGACGAGCGGATCGCGGAGGTCTGGCGGCGCGAGCCCGCCTCCGGGGCGGTGCCGCTGCCCGCGCCCGACCGGGAGGCGGCGGAACGTATCGGCATGGCCGTACGCCGCTGGCGGCGCGTACTGGAGGAGCTCGCCGAGGAGGAGGTCGCCAAGCTCGACAAGCAGCCCGCGCCCGACCCCGACGGCGTCGCCGCCCTCCTCGTCGCCGCCCTCCTCGGCGGCAAACGGGCCCGTCCGGCGGGGGAGAAGCTCGCCGAGCGGATCGGCGTACAGGCCGCCGTACGCCTGCGCGACCGGGGCGGCGAGCTGGTCGGGGACCACCTCGACGAGGTCCTGCGCGCCGAACGGGACCGCAGGCTCGCCCCCCTCCAGGCCCTCGAAGTCACCCCCGAACCACAGGCCGAGCTGATCGCCGCGCTGTCCGTACTGCAGAAGGAGAGGTGACGCGGTGACCGCCGTGACCGACCGCGACCACGCCGGCGACCGGTGGGACGACGGGTTCATCGCGCGCTCGCGCCACCGGGCCACCCGAAAGGGCGGCTCGCGCGGCACCGGCACGCGCGCCGGCGACGCCCTCATCGACGACGCGCTGCTCGACGCGGCCCTCCTCGCCCACGACCTCGACGAGGAGGCGGAGGGCGGACGGGACGGAGGGGACGGAGGGGACGCCGAGGGCGACGAGGCGGTCGTGCGGGCCGTCTCCGGCGCCGGGAGCGACGGCGGCAAGGCCCCCGCGCCCCCGTTCAGCCCCGAGGCCCAGGCCCTGCGGACGCGCCTCGACGCCCTGCGCCAGCTGGTCGGACTGTCCCGCACCCGCCTCGACGGCAAGACCCTCGCCGAGGCCGGACGGGTCCTGGACGAGGCGGCCGCGCGCCGGGGCCTGTCCCCCCAGCACACCGTCGTCGCCATCGCCGGAGCCACCGGAAGCGGCAAGTCCACCCTCTTCAATTCACTCGCCGGAGTGCAGATCTCCGAAACCGGACTGCGCCGCCCGACCACCGCCGCGCCCATCGCCTGCAGCTGGTCCGACGGCGCGGCGGGCCTGCTCGACCGGCTGGAGATCCCCGGACGGCTGCGGCGCAGGCCCCGCGAGACCTCGGAGGCCGAGGTGCTGCGCGGCATGGTCCTCGTCGACCTGCCCGACCTGGACTCGGCGGTCGGCGCGCACCGGGACCACGTGGACCGGGTGCTGGCGCTGGTCGACGCCGTGGTGTGGGTGGTGGACCCGGAGAAGTACGCGGACGCGGTCCTCCACGAGCGGTACCTGCGGCCGCTGGCCGGGCACGCCGAGGTGACCTTCGTCGTGCTGAACCAGGTCGACCGGCTCCCCGGCGACGCCGCCGACCTCGTACTCGACGACCTGCGGCGGCTGCTGGACGACGACGGGATCGCCCTCGGCGAGCACGGCGAGCCCGGCGCCACCGTCCTCGGACTGTCCGCCCTGACGGGTGAAGGGGTCGGGGAACTCCGCGAACTCCTCGGACAGTTCACCCAGGAGAAGGGCGCCGCGACCCGGCGGATCTCCGCCGACGTCGACCGGGCCGCCGTGCGCCTGCGCCCGCTCTACGTCGCCGCCGGGCACTCCGGACCCTCCGGACCCGAGATCGGCGAGGCGGCGCGCGCCGAGTTCGAGGACCGGCTCGCGGAAGCGGTCGGGGCGTACGCGGCCGGCCTCGCCGCCGAGCGGGCCTGGCGGCGCAACGCGGGCAAGGCCTGCGGTACGCCCTGGCTGCGGCTGTGGCGCTGGTACGAGAGCCGGCGCGCCCCGCGCTCGCTCGCGTCCCTGGCCCTCATGTCGGCCAAGGGCCGCAGCTCCAGCTCCGGCGCGTCCGCCTTCGCGCCCGGCGAGGAGGAGGTGACCGCCCGCCAGCGCGTGGAGCAGGCCGTGCGAACGGTCGCCGACGAGGCCGTCGTCGGCCTGCCCGACCCCTGGGCGCAGGCCGTACGGGAGACCGCGGTGCGCGGCGCCGAGCGGCTGCCGGAGGCGCTGGACGAGCTGGCGGTGACCCTGGGCGCGGCCGTCGCCGTGCCCGGCGCGAAACCGCCGAGGCCCGCCTGGTGGCCGGTCGCGGTGCTGGCGCAGGCGGCCATGACGCTGGTGCAGATCTTCGGCGGCCTGTGGCTGGTCGGGCAGATCGTCGGGGTCCTGGAACCGAAGCTGCTGCCGCCCGTCCTGTTCATGGTGGCCGGCATCGTCGGCGGGCCGCTGGTGGAGTGGGCCTGCTCGATCGCCGCCCGGGGGCCGGCGCGCAGGTACGGCCAGGACGCCGAACGGCGGCTGAGGCAGGCGGCGGCCGGCTGCGGCCGGGCCCGGGTCCTGGAACCGGTGGCCGCCGAGCTGCTCCGCTACCGCGAGGTGCGCGAACAGTACGCGGCGGTGGCCGCAGGGGGGACGAAGTTGTCCACAACCCGCCAGTAATCCACAGGCCGGAGCGGGGGACCGCGGCCCGGAGCCAGCATGGTCGTACCTCGTGCGGATGGTCCGCACGGGTACGGAGTTCGGGGGAGGGCGGCCGGGATGAACGACACCCTGGTGACGCTGGTGGGGCACGTGGCGACGCAGATCGACTTCAAGGAGACGGTGACCGGGCCGTCCGCGAGATTCCGCTTCGCCGTGACCCCCCGGTACTTCGACCGGCGCACGGACACCTGGGCGGACGCCCCCACCAGCTTCTACACCGTGTGGGCGCGCCGGGTGCTGGCGGTCAACCTGGCGAGTTCCGTCTCGGTGGGGGAACCGCTGGTGGTGCACGGGCGTCTGCGGGTCCGGGAGGCCCCGCCCGACGGCGAGGGCGTCCGCTGGTTCTCGGCGGACATCGACGCGATCGCCGTCGGACACGACCTCAACCGCGGAACGGCGGCCTTCCGCAGGGTCGTCAAGACGGACACCCCACTGATGGGCCCTCAGAAGGCGGCGGTGGTCTGAGTGTTCGAGGCAGCTAGGATTCCCCGGTACTCACGGGCACCTTGGTCTTCGGCCCGAAGGGGAGAACTGTGTCGATTGCTGTTCCCGCATCCTCCGCATCCTCCGAGCCCCGCGCGGCGTCCACCGCGTCCGCGGGCGGGCCGGCCTCCGCGTCCACCGTCCCACCCGAGGCCGGACCGGTCCGGCCGGAGGTTCCGCTTCCAGCCGGTGGTGGTCCCGGTGCGGCCGTCGGCGCCGCGAGTGCGGTACGCGGCTCCGTACGCCGGCCCCTGGCGGCGGCCCTGCTGGCCGCGGCCCTCACCGCCGCGCCCGGCGCCCGCGCCGCGGCGGACTCCCGCCCGGCCACCGCCGGCCGGGCGGCCGGGGGCGCGAGCGCCGTGCTCGACGGCCTCAAGACGTACGGGCAGGCGGTCCTGCGCGCCGGGGACGGCTCGGTCCGGCAGATCCCCGCCGGCCTGTACGAGATGCGGGTCGACGGCGGCGGCATGCTCCAGACGTACGGAGTCGGGGTCGCGGGCTACGCGCAGCCCCAGGCCCGGTACACGGAGAGCGGCTGGGGCGGCAGCCCCCTCGCCGGGAACACCGAGGCGGGCGGCCGGATCCGCTGGGTCCTGGAGCACTCCTACCCCCAGCACAACGACCTGGCCGGGCTGGCGAAGGCGGCCGGGGCCGGGGCGCTGACCGCGGAGAGCGCGGCCGCCGGGACCCAGGTGGCGATCTGGCGCCTGGCCGACGGGGCGCAGGTGGAGGCGGCCGACCCGGCGGCCGAGCGGCTCGCCGACTACCTCCAGCGGGAGGCCGGCCGGCTGCCGGAGCCGCCGGCCTCGCTCGGGCTGGACCCCGGTCAGGTGTCCGGGCCGCTGACGGGCGCCGTCGGCACCCGGCTGGGCCCGGTCACCGTCCGGACGGGGGCGCAGAGCGTGACCGTCACGCCCGACGCGGCCGCCACCGCCATGGGGGTGCGGGTGGTCGACTCCGAGGGGCGTCCGGTGACCACCGCGGCGAACGGCAGCCGGCTGTACTTCGAGGTGCCCGCCGGCACCCCGGACGGGACGGCCTCGGTGACCGTGCACGGCTCCACGAAGGTGCCCGTCGGGCGGGTCTTCACCAGCGGGATCCCGGCCGAGGCGCAGATCGTGGCGGGCTCCAGCGAGTCCGCGGCGGCCGCCACCGCCACGGCGGTCTGGCCGCAGCCGCCGGCCGCCGCGGCGGGCACGGCCGGCGCCGTGGGCCAGCTGGCCGGTGCGTCCGAGGTGGCGGTGGCCGCCGAATCCGCGACGGCCGGGTCGGACACCCCGGACGAGGAGCGGCTGGCGACCAGCGGAAGCTCCGCGGCCACCCCTGTCATCGCCTCCCTCGCGGTCGGGCTGGTGGTGCTGGGCGGCATGGTCGTCCTGCTGCTGCGCAAGCGGCCGCTGGAGGGGGAGGACGGCGAAGGCTGATTCCGGGCGGCGGACCGGGGTAGGGGCGAGAGGTGGCTGATCAGAGACTGACCTGGCGGGGCACCCTCGCGGCCTGGGACCGGCGGCTGTTCGACCTGGTGGCACGGCGGCACTGGCCCGGAGCCGAACGGGTGCTGCCCGCCCTCGGCCGGGCCGCGAACCACGGGGTGCTGTGGGGCGGGACCGCCGCGGCGATCACCGTCCTCGGGTCGCCCCGGGCCCGCAAGGGGGCGGTGACCGCGACCGCCTCGCTGGCGCTGGCCTCGGCGACCATCAACACCGTCGGCAAATGGTCCGTGCGCAGGCCCAGGCCGCTGCTGGAGGGGGTGCCCACGGTGCGGCGGCCGGCCGTGCCGCCGTGGACCACCTCCTTCCCGTCGGGCCATTCCGCCTCGGCCGCGGCCTTCACCGCCGGCCTCGCCCTGGAATCCCCCGGCTGGGGGGCGGCGGTGGCTCCGGTGGCCGCGTCGGTGGCCTTCTCGCGGGTCTACACCGGCGTGCACTACCCGTCCGACGTGCTGGCGGGCGCGGCCCTCGGGGTCGCGGCGGGGTTCGCCGTACGCGGCCTCGCGCGGCGCGCCCAGCAGGCGCGTGTCGTCCCCGGCGGCGAGCGCCCGGCAGCCGACGCGCCGGCGCTGCCGGACGGGGCCGGGCTCACGGTCGTGGCGAACACCGCGTCCGGCACGGCCGGGGGCGCGGCGCTCGACGTACTGCGCGAGCGGCTCCCGCGGGCGGAGGTCGTGGAGTGCGCGGGAGACGAAGTGGAGGCCGCGATGGCAGCGGCCGCCGCCCGGGCCGCGGTGCTCGGGGTGTACGGGGGCGACGGCACCGTCAACGCCGCCGCGACCGCCGCCCTGCGGGCCGGGGTGCCGCTCGCGGTGTTCCCCGGCGGCACCCTCAACCACTTCGCGCTGGACCTCGGACTCGCCGGCCCGGAGGACACCTGCCGCGCCCTCACCACCGGCCGGGCGGTCCGCGTCTCCCTGGGCCGCATCACCCCGGCCGACGGGGGCGGGGAGCGGGCCCGGTACTTCCTGAACAACTTCAGCATCGGGGCCTATCCCGAGCTGCTGCGGCACCGTTCGCGGTGGGCGCCGCGGATCGGGGGCGGGCCGGCCGCGGTGCTGGCGGCCTGGCGGGTGCTGCGGGCCGAGCGGCCCGTACGGCTGACCCTGGCCGGGCGGCCCCGCAGCGCGTGGCTGCTCTTCGCGGGCAACGGCACCTACCAGGGCACCGGCCCCGCCCCCCGCCGCCGGGCCGGCCTCGGCGAGGGCCTGCTCGACCTGCGGCTCGTCCACGGTGGCGGCCGCCCCGGCCCGCGCCTGCTGGCCGCCGCGTTCGCCGGCCCGCTCAGCCGGTCCCCCGTCCACGTCGCCACCCGGCTGCGCGGCCTGCGCGTCGCGGACATCCCGCCCGGCACCCCGCTCGCCTACGACGGCGAGTACGCCCCGGCCCCCGCCGCGCTCGTCCTCGACGCCCTCCCCGACGCCCTGGTCGTCTACCGGCCCGGCTGAACCCCGGCGTCCGTCCCGAGGTCGGCCCGCATCACGGCGCGCATCTCCCGCCACCGCTCCCCGAGCCCGAGCAGATCCGCCTTGACGGCGTCGAAGGAGCCGTCCGGCGCCGGGTCGCCCTCCTCCAGCCGCAGGATCCGGTAGAAGACCCCGGCGAGCAGCTCGGCCGTCGCGTCCAGCTCGGCCACGACCGCCTCGGAGCCGACCAGCTGCGCCTCCGCGAAGGCCAGGTGCATGGCCTGCCGGGCGGCCTCCAGCCCGGCCCGGCCCTCCGCCCTGGCCTCCGCGGCGGCGTCCGCCCGGTGGACGAGCCACAGGAAGTTCATGAGCTCGATCCGGTAGCGCCGGTACCCGGCCATCGCCGCCACGTAGCAGGCCCGGCGGACGTCCAGCTCCGCCACCAGCCGCTCGCGCCGCCACTGCCCCTCGGCGGTCCGTTCCTCCCGCTCGAACTGCTGGGACTGGACCCGTCCCACGAGCCGCTGCGTCAGCAGCGGCGCGAAGAGCGTGCCCGCCATCCCGATGAGCGCTATCGCGAGCGGTAGCGGCCAGCCGTCCACAAGAACTCCCCCCGGAGCGTCGTACCCGTAGTCGTAATGCCAGTGGTACTCAGGGTCATCCTGCCCTGGCCGGGGACCCGCGGGGCCTCCGGGGCACCCGTACTGGTTTCCCCCGGGGGATGGACGTACGGCAGTATGGGGTGTATCTGCCCACCATCGATCTGCCGGACGGTTTCTCTTGGCTGAGTTCATCTACACCATGCGCAAGACGCGCAAGGCGCACGGCGACAAGGTGATCCTCGACGACGTCTTCCTGAACTTCCTGCCGGGGGCGAAGATCGGCGTGGTCGGCCCGAACGGCGCCGGCAAGTCCACCGTTCTGAAGATCATGGCGGGCATCGAGCAGCCGTCCAACGGTGACGCCTTCCTGTCGCCGGGCTACTCCGTCGGCATCCTCATGCAGGAGCCCAAGCTCGACGAGTCCAAGACCGTTCTGGAGAACGTCGAGGACGGTGTCGGCGAGATCAAGCAGAAGCTCAACCGGTTCAACGCGATCGCCGAGGAAATGGCGACGAACTACACCGACGAGCTGATGGAGGAGATGGGCAAGCTCCAGGACGACCTGGACCACGCCAACGCGTGGGACCTCGACGCCCAGCTGGAGCAGGCCATGGACGCCCTGGGCTGCCCGCCCGGCGACTGGCCCGTCACCAACCTCTCCGGTGGTGAGAAGCGCCGCGTGGCCCTCTGCAAGCTGCTGCTCGAGGCCCCCGACCTGCTGCTCCTCGACGAGCCCACCAACCACCTCGACGCCGAGTCCGTGAACTGGCTGGAGCAGCACCTGGCCCAGTACAAGGGCGCCGTCGTGGCGGTCACCCACGACCGCTACTTCCTCGACAACGTCGCCGAGTGGATCCTCGAGCTCGACCGCGGCCGCGCGCACCCCTACGAGGGCAACTACTCCACCTACCTGGAGAAGAAGGCCGAGCGCCTCAAGGTCGAGGGCAAGAAGGACGAGAAGCGCGCCAAGCGCCTCAAGGAAGAGCTGGAGTGGGTCCGCTCCAACGCCAAGGGCCGCCAGGCGAAGTCCAAGGCCCGTCTCGCTCGCTACGAGGAGATGGCGGCCGAGGCCGACAAGATGCGCAAGCTCGACTTCGAGGAGATCCAGATCCCGCCGGGCCCGCGCCTGGGCTCGATCGTGGTCGAGGTCAACAACCTCTCGAAGGCGTTCGGCGACAAGGTCCTCATCGACGACCTGTCCTTCACGCTGCCGCGCAACGGCATCGTCGGCATCATCGGCCCGAACGGCGCCGGCAAGACCACGCTCTTCAAGATGATCCAGGGCCTTGAGACCCCGGACTCCGGCGAGATCAAGGTCGGCGAGACCGTCAAGATCTCGTACGTCGACCAGGGCCGCGCCAACATCGACCCCAAGAAGACCCTCTGGGCGGTCGTGTCGGACGAGCTGGACTACATCAACGTCGGCAACGTCGAGATGCCGTCCCGCGCGTACGTCAGCGCCTTCGGTTTCAAGGGCCCGGACCAGCAGAAGCCGGCCGGGGTCCTCTCCGGTGGTGAGCGCAACCGCCTGAACCTCGCGCTCACCCTCAAGCAGGGCGGCAACCTGCTGCTCCTCGACGAGCCCACCAACGACCTCGACGTCGAGACCCTGGGCTCGCTGGAGAACGCGCTGCTGGAGTTCCCCGGTGCGGCCGTGGTCGTCTCCCACGACCGCTGGTTCCTGGACCGAGTGGCCACCCACATCCTCGCCTACGAGGGCGAGTCCAAGTGGTTCTGGTTCGAGGGCAACTTCGAGTCCTACGAGAAGAACAAGGTCGAGCGGCTCGGCCCGGACGCCACCCGTCCGCACCGCGCCACCTACAAGAAGCTCACCCGGGGCTAGGTCGCGGTCATGGCCAGACACCACTACCGGTGCCCCCTCCGCTGGGCGGACATGGATGCCTTCGGGCACGTCAACAACGTCGTCTTCCTCCGCTACCTGGAGGAGGCGCGCATCGACTTCATGTTCCGCCTGGCGCCGGGGGAGGGCAGCGAGTCCTTCACGGGCGGTTCCGTCGTGGCCCGTCACGAGATCGACTACAAGCTCCCCCTCGTGCACCGGCACGAGCCGGTGCTCATCGAGTCCTGGGTGACCCGGATAGGCGCCGCGTCCCTGACCATCCGCTACGAGGTCAAGGACGAGGCGACCGAGGACGCGCCGGAGACCGTCTACGTCCGCGCCGAGACGGTCGTCGTGCCCTACAACCTCGCCGAGGGGCGGCCCCGCCGCATCACCGAGGAGGAACGGCACTTCCTGGAGCAGTACCTCGACAAGCCCGAGAACGCTCCCGCGGCCGCCGAAGGGCGCCTCGCGGCATGAGCGGGCAGCTGCGCCTCGTCGACTCCGGGGAGGCGGCGGACCTCGCCGCCTTCCTGGGCCGGCTGGTGCACTACGACCGCGCCGCCGCCGTACGCCTCCAGGCGCCGGCGGGCGGCGGCGCGCTCGCCGTCTTCGGACGGCCTCCCTCCTTCGAGGTCCTGGCCGTCCGTACGGCACGCCTCGCCGAGCCCCTCTCGACCCCGCTGGACGTCACCGTCTCCGCGGGCGAGCTGCTGGAGGCCGTCGACGAGAGCGGCGCCGCGGTGACCGTGCCCGGCCCCGTCACCGGCCCGCCCTGGGCGGGGGTCCTGCCGCCCCGCGGCGGCTGGCGTCCCGTTCCCGGCCTGCCCGCCCCCGAGGCGGTACGCGCGGCCGTGGCCGCCGCCGTCGCCGAGTTCCGCGCCCGCGACGAGGCCCTGCCCCCGCAGCACCGGACCCGCTCCGAGCGGGACCGCATCGGCCGCGAGATCTGGTCGCGGACCCTGGGCGACACCGAGCTGCCGCTGCGCGCCGTGCACGCCGCCCAGTCCCTGGGCTTCCTGCGCCCGGTACGCACCACCGTGCCCGCCGGCGCCCCCGGCGCGGGCGGTCCCGCCCCGGTGGCCCTGTTCGCCTCCGGCGGCTGGCTGCGGCTCAGCACCCCGTACGGGTCCGTCGCCACGCGCCGCCCCGGCGGCCTCGCCGGCCTGGGTGCCCTCCAGGTGCGGCCGGTCTGACGCCGCCCGGGCCGCCCGCCCACCGGACCCCGGGGGCGGACGGCGCTGTCCCGTGCGCTGTGGGCCGGGTTACGGGTTGAACGAGTGCACGTGGTTCGGGCGGCTCACGACGAACTCGTTCATGAGGATGGTCCGCGAGTCGCCGTCCGACGTGTTCGAGCACCACTCGAAGGCGCGGTGCGGGACCGTCTCCCGGAACCGGTCCCGCCACTCGACGCCGTCGCCCGAGTACGCGTAGCAGTACCAGATCTGGTTGACGGCATTGACGTCACCGCCGTAGACGACGGCGCTCTCCCCGGGGCCGATCCTCCACCAGCCCTCCTTCACCCAGTTGCTGCCGTCGGAGCAGCTGGGCTGGTGCCGCTCGACCATCGCCCAGATTTCCCGGTGGTAGTTGTTCTGGAACCTCATGGACATGACGCGCCTCCTATTCCGAGTCCGGTTGCCTGCGGGCGGCGGGGCGTCCGTTGGACTGGTAGTCGGGTGCCGGCCCGCGGCCGGGTTGGGACGCGCTCGTACTCTCGTGCGGACCGGGAGCCGCGGCGGGCCGGCCCGTGGCGAGGGCGCGGTCCAGTGCCTCCTCGTCCGCGTCGGTGGTCGGATCCACCGCGTCCGCAGTGTCCTGTGACATGGAACCTCCAGTTCCGTCGGTGCTGGTGCGACGGAGGGGTTCCCGGAGAGGGGCGCCGGGTATCGCGGGCCGCCTGCCCGTGCCCCGTACGGGCCTGGAAGGGGCGCTCGTCCGGGGGGCCGCGTACGGCCGCTTGCAGGGGCCACTGCACGGCCGGGCGCCGACCAGGCCGGATGCGGCGCGCAGCCCGGCCCGCGGCGCTCGCGGGCTAGCCCGCGGTGTTGATCATCGAGGCGGCCGCGTAGGTCAGGTACCGCCACAGCTGCGCCTCGTGCTGCGGCGCGAGCCCCAGCTCGTCCACCGCCACGCGCATGTGGGCCAGCCACGCGTCGTGCGCGGCCGCGTCCACCTGGAACGGCGCGTGCCGCATGCGCAGGCGCGGGTGCCCGCGATGCTCGCTGTACGTCGTCGGGCCGCCCCAGTACTGCATCAGGAACAGCGCGAACCGCTCCTCGGCGGGCCCGAGGTCCTCCTCCGGGTACATCGGGCGCAGCAGCGGGTCCCCCGCGACTCCCTGGTAGAAGCGGTGGACCAGACGGCGGAAGGTCTGCTCGCCGCCCACCTGCTCGTAGAAGGTCGTCTCCTGGACCGTGCTCTGCGCGTCGTCATTCACCCGACCATCGTCTCAGACGCCCGGACGGAGGACCCCGGTCCTAGGACCACCGGTGCCCGTCCGGGCGGCGAGGTCGCACCCGGGGCCCGCCCGCAGGACAGTGGAGACATGGGCACGGCGAAGGCCGCGGAGAAGGACCTGCGGGAGAGGGCGCACGCCGCCCAGGTACGGGAACTCACCGCCGCCGGCGTGCTGGAGGACCCGGCCTGGCGGGCGGCCTTCGCCGCCGTGCCCCGGCACCTGTTCGTGCCGTACTTCTGGACCGGCCGTGGAGCGGGACACGAGCGGCTGTGGGACGAGGACCCGGACCCCGAGCGCCGGGCCCGCTGGCTGCGCGGGGTGTACGCCGACGCCCCGCTCGCGACGCGGCTGCGCGACGGTGAGCTCGTCTCCTCCAGCAGTCAGCCCTCCCTGATGGCGAAGATGCTGGACTCGCTCCAGGTGCGCGACGGGGACAACGTGCTGGAGGTCGGCGCCGGTACCGGCTACAACGCGGCCCTGCTCTGCCACCGGCTCGGCGACGGCCTCGTCACCACGGTCGACCTGGACGAGGAGATCACCGAGTCGGCCCGCTCCCACCTGGCCCGGCTCGGCTACCGGCCCGCCGTGGTCACCGGGGACGGGGCGCGCGGCTGCCCCGCCCGGGCGCCCTTCGACCGGATCCTGGTGACCTGCACCCTGCCGCTGGTCCCGCCCGTCTGGCTCGGCCAGTGCCGGCCGGGGGCGCGGATCCTGGCCCCGCTGTCGACCGGGCTGATCGCGCTGACCGTCCGGGACGCCGGCTTCGCGGAGGGCCGCTTCCTGCACACCTCCGCGTACTTCGTCCCGCTGCGCGGGGCCACGGCCGCACCGGGGCCGCCCGGGGCGACCAGGCCGCTGCACGGGATTCCGTACGAACTGGTGGAGAACGAGCGCTTCCAGTTCCTGCTGATCCTGACCGCGGACGTGCTCCACCCGCGCGAGGCGCTCGACCTGTGGCGCGGCGAGGGCCGGCCGGCGCGCGAGCGGTTCGGGGTCACGGTCACCCCGGAGGGGCAGTGGGCCTGGCTCGACGATCCCCAGGGGCCCTACGTGTGGCCCCTGGGGGAGGCGGACTAGCCGTTTCCTGTGGATCACGAAGCTGGGACCTCCGTCCCCTGCGAGGAGTGCCGGTGCGGTACTTGAACGCGATCGCGTCGATCACCTCCCGGTGATCACGCCACCGCCCTCCCCGCCGAGGTGTCCGATCGGGCAGCGACGGCTCGATCCTCGCCCACTGGGCGTCGGTCAACGACACGCACAACCAACGATCAGATGATCCGAAGGAAGGAAGCGCCCTGGCCGGGTTCGCGCAGCGCCTTCTGGGCGGACGGCCGATCACCAGTCGCGAATGTCCAGCCATGTCACTCAGATCCCTAGTTGCCCGACTGGTATGTGTATGGGCGGCTTAGCCTGCTCCTGCCATGAGAAGGCAGTCGGGCAGGGTCCGAACTGAGACGAAAAGGTTCATGGTTGAAGCGACTGGCCCGGTCCGCCGAGGACGCCTGAAGACCGCGGTGGCCGGTGCCCTGGTGGCATTCCTCGCCTGGACGCCCACCGCCCATGCCGACGGTGCGCCGGCCCCGGACCGTGCCGCGGCACCGTTCGCGCAGGCCTGGGGTGACAACGACAACGGGCAGCTCGGCAACGGGACCAACGCCGACAGCCCGATCCCGGTCACCGTGTCCAACCTGACGAACATCGCCGGCCTGGCCGCCGGCTTCAACCACAGCCTGGCCTTGCTGAAGGACAACACGGTGCGGTCCTGGGGCGACAACCTCAACGGGCAGCTGGGCAACGGCACCAACACCGACAGCAACGTCCCCGTCCAGGTCCTGAACCTGAGCCGGGTGAAGGCTGTCGCCGCGGGCGACCAGCACAGCCTGGCGTTGCTCGAGAACGGGACCGTCTGGACCTGGGGAGCCAACAGCGAGGGGCAGCTGGGCAACGGCACCACCACCGACAGCAACGTCCCCGTCCAGGTGCAGGGCCTCACCAATGTGAGGGCCATCGCCGGCGGCGACGAACACAGCCTGGCAGTGCGCAAGGACGGCTCGGTCTGGGCCTGGGGTGACAACGACAACGGGCAGCTGGGCAACGGCACCACCACCGACAGCAACGTCCCCGTCCAGGTCCAGGGCCTCACCGGCGCGACCGCGGTTGCCGCTCCCGCCGGCGGTGACCATAGTCTGGCGCTCCTGAAGGACGGCACGGTCCGGGCCTGGGGGCGCAACCTGGAGGGGCAGCTGGGCAACGGCACCAACACCAGCAGCAACGTCCCCGTCCAGGTCCTGAACCTCACCCGGGTGAAGGCCCTGGCCGCCGGCTTCAACCACAGCGTGGCACTGCGACGGGACGGCACGGTCCGGGCCTGGGGATCCAACAGCGACGGGCAGCTGGGCAACGGCACCAACAGCAACAGCAACGTCCCCGTCCAGGTCCGGGGCCTCACTGGCGTGAAGGCCATCGCCACCACCGAGAGCCACAACCTGGCCATCCGCACCTTCTGTGACTGCGGCAAGCGCGGCGACGACCGGAACGGCACCACCACCGGCAACGTCGTCTTCACCTGGGGCGACAACGACAACGGCCAGCTGGGCAACAACAGCACCACCGACAGCAACGTGCCCGTCGCCGCGGTCACCGCGATCAAGAACGTCACCCTCATCGCAGGCGGAGGCGACCACAGCCTGGCGGCCTGACCCCCACCAGCACAGACCCGAAATGCACTGACACCCAAGACCGGGGTTGCCGGCGACCACGCCCTCCCGGCAACCCCGCCGTCAGCCAGGAATGCCGGGCCCGATGCCCGTCGGCCCGCCGGGAAGCGTCTGGGCGCAGCAGCGCGGTGCGGCCGACCCGCGCAGCCCCGGGTGCTGCTCCAGCGGCGCAGCCGGGGACCAGTGGCCGCGGCAGGGACCGAGGTCGAGAGACAGCCCTTAGCCGCGGCGGACCGTGATGGTGGTCCAGGCGCCGACGTGGACGCGGTCGCCGTCGGCGAGGGGCACGGGCACGTACGGCTGGATGGGGTCCTCGCCGCCGTTGATGGTGGTGCCGTTGGTGGAGTTCTGGTCGACCACGGCCCAGGTCAGGTCCGGCTGCTGGACGAGCACCGCGTGCTGGTGGGAGACGCCCGGGTCCTCCGGGGGAACCGACAGGTCGATGTCCGGGGACTCGCCGGTGGAGGCGCGGCGGCGGCCGATGGTGATCTGGCCGCCGGAGAGCGGGAGGTGGAGCTCCGGGGAGTACGCGGGCAGGTTGAGCGCGGCGGCCTCGGGACCGCTGCGCTGCATCATCGCCATGAAGTACGAGCGGTCGGGGCCGATCGTCGCCGACCAGGAGGTGCTGCCGTTCCGGTCCGGGGCCGCGAAGGGCTCGGGCTGCGGCGGCTGCTGGTGCTCGGGCTGCGGCACGGGCTGCACCGGCGGCTGTACGGGCTGCTCCTGCGCGGGCGGCTGGAGCAGCCAGTCGTCCTCGCCCTGGAGCGGCTCCGCGGGGCGGTTGACCCGCGACGGGCGGGAGCCCTGGTACTCGAAGTGGTCCTGGGAGAACACCGGCTGGGGCGGGGCCGGCGGCGGGGGCGGCGGGGTGGCCACCGCTCCGGTGCCGGGCCCGGCGGCGCTCTGGCCCGCGCCCGGTGCGGGCTCGGCGGCGTACGGGGTCGCCGAGCGGGTGAGGAAGTTGTACCGGCACTCCTCGCAGAAGGGGGCCATCGCCTCGCGCGGGGTCCGGCACTGCGGGCACAGTTCGGCCTGGGCGGTCGGCTCCCCGCCGGTGGGAGGGTAGCCGTAGCCGTAGGAGGGGGCGGCGGAGGCGGCGCCGGCGGGGGCGGTCATGCGGAGGCCGCAGACCTCGCACCAGTCGTCGGAGGCGGACTGGTGGCCGTTCGGGCAGGTCGGCATCGCGGCGTTTCCCCCTTTTTCCTGCGTCATCGCGTCAGGCTTCTTCTCAGGTCTTCTTCACTCGGACGGTCTGCGTCGAACGCGTTTCAAGGGTCATCTCGTCGGCATCGGCGACCTTCGCCTTCAGCCGCACAGTACCCGCCACCGCGTCCACGACATCCACCACCTTCGCGAGCAGTTTGGCGGTGTCGGCGTTCCCGGAGGCGCTCGCCAACTGCACGGCACGGCCCAGTTTCGCCGTCGCGCTGTCGACATCGCCCATTTTGCGGGCTTCCAGGCCCTGCTGGATAGCCTCCGCGAGCTCCGCCTGCCCGGTGTAGTGCGCCACCTGCGGGCTGATGGCCGTCGAGGCGGCCAGGTCGTCCGTCCACACCGCCCGGACCAGTCCCTGCGCGAGCGGGGGCCGCGGCTCGCCGTCCGGCCCCGGCAGGACCAGCGAGGCACGGGCGGCCAGCATCTCCTGGCCCACGGAGGCCCCCGGCACCCGGACGCACACGTGGTACTCGCGGGACTCGTCGCCCCACGAGCCGGTCGGGTAGTCGCCGGCGCGCGGGCCCGCCTCGGTGCGGCGGCCGGTCAGGTCGTGGACGGAGGGCGAGACCTGCTTGACGTACTGGACCTCCGAGCCGACCGGGGTCCACAGGCGCAGCGCGACGTCCGCGACCTCCTTGCCCATGACCTGCTCCATCATGCGCGTGAAGTCCTCGGCGAGATGGGCCGGATCGGCGACGATGTCGGCGGAGCCGAGCAGCGCGCTCGCGATCCCGGTCACCTCCTTCACCTCCCAGTCCGTGCCCACCCCGCGGGCGTCGCAGGTGAAGCGGCCGGCGCAGGCGTCGAGGGTGGCGCGCAGCACGGCCGGGTCCTCGTGCTCGTTTCGGCCGTCGGTGAGCAGGATGCCGTGCCGGATCGTCGCCGGGGTCCGGCGCAGCAGGCCGTCGGCGAGCCGCAGCCAGGTCCCGATGGCCGTGCCGCCGCCCGACCGCAGGCCGCGCAGGGCCTCCTTGGCCTGGGCGCGGGTGGCGGGCCCGGCGGTGGCGAGGCCGCCCTGGCCGGGGTAGACCTCCCTGGCCTCGTGCGTTCCGGCGATCACGGCGAAGGCCGTGCCGTCGCGCAGGGTGTCGATCGCGGCGGCGGTCGCCTCGCGGGCGCCGCGCATCTTGTCAGGCGGGTACTCCATGGACCCGGAGCAGTCCACCATGATCACGACGGCCGCGTCCTGGCCGCCGGGCGCGTGCGCGGCGGTGGCCGTGGCTCCGCCGGTGGAGGTGACCGTCACGATGGCGTGCACGTCCCGACCGCCCTCGGGCAGGAACTCGTTCTGGTACACCTCCACGCTGAAGCGGGGTGCGCTCGGCTTGGCGAAGTTCGCCATCGGTCGGTCTCCTCCTCCGGGCTGGCTGGGGCAGGCGGTCAGGCCCGGGGACGGACCTGCGGTTCCGCTTCGGGTTCCGCTTCGGGTCCCGCGTGCGCTTCCGCGGGGGCCTGCGGCGGTGCTTCCGCCGGGCCGGCGAAGGGCACGACGGCGACGGTGATGTTGTCGTGGCCGCCCCCGTCCAGGGCGTGCCCGACCAGGACCTGCGCGCTGTGCAGCGGCCGGTCGGCGGCGTCCGCGGGCAGGACCTGCGCCATCTCCCGAGCGGACTCGGCGTAGTTCCACAGGCCGTCCGTGCAGACGACCACCACGCCGGGGTGGTCCGGTCTGAAGCTGGCGGTGTGCGGTTCGAGGTCGTAGGCGTCGGCCCCGAGCCAGCCGGTGATGGCGTGGGCCCGGACGTCGGCGTAGGCCTCGGCCTCGCCCATCAGGCCCGCCGCGACCATCTGCGCGGCCCAGGAGTCGTCCTCGGTGAGCCGGCGGGCCAGGGCGGCGCGGTCGTCCGGCACCCAGTAGGCGCGGCTGTCGCCGACCCAGCCGATGGTCAGCACACCGCCGCTGACGACGGCTCCGACCAGCGTGCAGGCGGGGGCGTTCTGCGCGCCGGGGGCCGGCGGGGCGAGCGCGGTCACCGCGGCGGCCGCCGCGAGGATCGCCCCGTGCATGGCCTCCACCGGGTCGGCGCCGCGCGGAAGCGCTTCGAGCAGTGACTCGTTGGCGGCGCCGGCGGCGGCGGCCGAGGCCTCGTCGGGGCGGCTGGCGGAGGAGACGCCGTCGCAGACGATCGCGACGGTCGCGGCGGAGCCGTCGGGCAGGGCGGTGGCCGACACGGCGAAGGAGTCCTCGTTGCGGTGGTGGCGCAGGCCGCGGTCGCTGACGGCGGCGACGCTGCAGAGCTCCTCCTCCAGGTGGTCCCGCTCGCGGGGCTGCGCGTGGCCGCAGTGCTCGCAGTACCCGTCGGTGTCCACGTGCCCGGCGCGGCAGGCCACGCAGGTCCTGCCGTCGCCCTGCGGGGCGGCGGCGTACGGGTTCTCCTGCGGGGCGGCCGCGTACGGGTCCTCCTGCGGGGCGGCCGCGCAAGGCTCCTCGCCCCCGGTGCCGGGCGGGTCGTGGCGAACCCCGCCGGTGCCCTGCGGGGCCGAGCCGTACGGGGGCTCCTGCGGGCTGCCGGCGTACGGCTCCTCGGGGCCGGTGGCGGCGGAGGCCCAGGGGGCGGCCGGGCCGGGCTCGCCCTCCCAGCCGGGCGCGGGCACGCCGTACCCGGCCGGAGTCCCGCCGTAGCCGGGGGCGGAGTAAGCGGCCCCGGCCGGGACGGGCGCGGGCTCGGGCTCGGCGCCGGGCGCGGCCGGGACCCCGCCCGCCGGGGCGCCGCAGCCGGCCTCCCAGCCGGGCGCCGTCACCGCGGCCGGAGCCGGAGCCGGAGCCGGAGCCGCAGCCGGAGCCGGCGGGGCAGGGGCCGGAGCCAGCGGTGGGGCCGCCGGGGGCTCGTGACCCGCTCGGACCGTCGCGCCCGTGGCCGGGGTGACCGGGAGGGTCGGGGTGGGATCCGCGTCCGGGGGCGCGGCGGAGAGGGCGTATCCGCACACGCCGCAGAAACGGTCACCCTCCTCCAGTGGTTCCGCGCAGCTGGGGCAGCCCGACAGCCGATGCATCGACATCACTCACACCCACGTCCGGGGACGGAAACGGTTTGCCCGTTCCACCAGTTCGATCCGCTCCTCGCCCCGCTGCGCCAGCCGGGCGAGGACGCGGTAGGAGCGTTCCAGGCCGAAGCGCAGCCCCCGCTCGTCCAGTTGACAGCCGAGCAGCGAGGTCCGGCCGGGGTCGGCACCCCGGCTGCCCGACAGTACCCAGTCCAGGGCGGAGCCCAGAACCTCCGTCGCCAGCCGCTCCTGCCGCTCCGGGTCCAGGCCGAACCGCCGCAGCGCCTCCACCTGGTCGGAAGCCGCCGCGAGGTCGGCCAGCAGCTCCTCGCCCGGGGACCGGTCGCGCAGGCGTGCCCGTACCGCCGCCACCCGTGCGGCGGTGTAATGGATCGACGCCTCCGGTACGGATTCCAGGGTGCGCACCGCCGCCTCCCGGTCGCCGGCGGCCAGTTGGACCCGGGCCAGCCCGAAGGCCGCGCTCACGAAGCCCGGGTCGGTGATCCAGACGAGCCGGTAGTACTCGGCGGCGTTGTCCAGCTGGCCCAGGATCTCCGCGCACAGCCCGAGCGCGAGCTTCGGCGCCGGCTCGCCCGGGAAGGCGTCGTAGACGGCGTCGAAGGACAGGGCCGCTATCTCGTCGTCCCCGGTGGCCAGGGAGGCGATCCCGCGCGCCCACACCACCCGCCAGTCGTCCGGATGACGGGCCTCCAGCTCGGCCAGGGCGTCGGCGGCCACGGCCAGTTCGCCCAGTTCGAGCCGGGCGCGCAGCTCCCGCAGCCGCAGCTCGGCGGAGTCGGCCGGGGCCGCGCCCAGTGCGCCCAGCAGGTCGGCGGGCGCGGAGGCGAGCAGTCCGGCGAGGAAGCCTGCATTGGGGTCGGCCGGGTCCACCAGCGGCACCGGCAGGGCGAGCGCGGTGTCACGGGCGTCGAGCACCGCGAGCCCCGCCGTGGCCGGCGCGGGCGTACGGGGCGCCGGGAGCGGTGCGAACGACTGCGCGGGGGCCGCCGCTGCCTGCCGGGGCCCGGGCACCGGGGCCCCGGCCACGTGCGTGGCGGTGGTCCCGAGCGCGGGCAACGCCCCGGCGCCGACGGGCGGAACGGGCGCGGAGGCGGCACCGGGCAGGCCCGCGTACACCGCCCCGCTCCCGGGCGCGCCGGCAGCCCCGGCCCCACCCGGGGCCACGGCGGCGGCCTCCGACGCCGCCCCGGCTCCGGCAACGGCCTCGCCATGGGCGCCGGCCGCGCCGCCGCGCCGCCGGCCGAAGAGGGACCCGCCCCGCCGGGAGGTCACGGACCGCACGCCCAGCCGGGACACCTCCGTCCCCGGCGCGTCCTCGTACAGCTCGGTGTCCGGAACCCGCAGTTCCGGCGCGAAGAGGGTCGACAGCCACGGCCGCGGCCGGCCCGTCTGGAGCGAGACCACCTCCCGCAGCACACCCGTCAGCTGGTCCGCCATCTCCTGCGCCGAGGCGAACCGCCGTCCCGGATCCGGATCCGTCGCCCGTACCAGCAGCCGGTAGAAGGACTCGTACCGCTGGAACACCTCGATGTGCTCCGGATCCGGCAGCGAGTCCACGAACACGTTCGTGTAGCCCTGGAAGTCGAACGTCAGCACCGCCAGGGTGCGCGCCACCGTGTACAGGTCCGAGGCCACCGAGGGCCCCAGCTCCGCCACCTCCGGCGCCTGGTAGCCCACCGTGCCGTAGATGGCCGACTCCTCGTCGTCCATCCGCCGCACCGCGCCCATGTCGATCAGCTTCAGCTGGTCCTGCTGCTGGATCGCGTTGTCGACCTTGAAGTCGCAGTACAGCAGGTTGCGGCTGTGCAGGTGCCCGAGCGCCTCCAGGGCCTCGATCCCGTACGCGCACGCCTGCTCCACCGGCAGCGGATCGCGCCGCCCGTCCGGCCGCCGCCGCTCGTTGGCGATCTCCTTCAGCGACTTGCCGCCCACGTACTCCATGACGATGTACCCGTCCAGCGAACCCGTCCGCTGGTCCAGGTGCTCCACGAAGTTGTAGATCCGCACGATGTTCGAGTGCTCGATCTCCGCGAGGAAGCGCCGCTCGGAGATCGCCGCCTCCATCGCGTCCTGGTCCCCGGTGTCGAGCAGGCCCTTGAGCACCACCCACCGGTCCGACACCGCACGGTCCACCGCCAGGTAGACCCAGCCGAGCCCGCCGTGCGCGAGGCAGCCCGCCACCTCGTACTGGCCGTGCACCACGTCCCCGGCGCGCAGCTTCGGCACGAAGGAGTACGGGTGCCCGCACTTGGTGCAGAAGCCCTCCGTACGCCCCGGCCGGTCCCCGCGCGCCCGGCCCACCGGAGCCCCGCAGTCCGAGCGCGAGCAGAACCGCTTGCGCTCCGGCACCTCCGGGTTCTCCAGCACCGCCGCCGAAGGATCCGGACGCGGCACCAGTGGGACGCTGACCAGCCCCGCGCCCAGCCGGCTGCGCCCCGACGAGGACGACGACGAGCCCGAACTGCGCACCGACACCGACCGGGTGGACGCGGACCCGGGCAGCGAGCGCGAAAGCCGCCCCGACACCGAACGCCGCGAGGACGAGGACCGCGAGGACCGCGACGAGCGGGCCGACGCCGAGGACCGCCCCGAGCCGTGCGAACCCGCCGAACCCCGGGAGTCGCCCTGCCGGGCGGCGCTCGTCATCCCCGTCGGCGGTGACACCAGCTCCTCCGCGCCCGCCGCGACCGCACCCACCGGCGCGAGCCCGCAGGTGTCGCAGTACACCTCGCCGCCGCCCATGTCCTCGTACGCCCCCGGGCAGCCGGGACGAAGGCAGGGCGATCCGATCAGGCTCATGCCTCCTCCTCCCCCGGCCGCTCGGGCCGGTGGTCCTGCGGCGCCAGCGCCTCCGCCGTCGCCTGCTGGTAGCGCCACACCGCCTGCTCGGCGGCCCGCAGGTCGCAGGGCGCGCTCCACAGCATCCGCCGGGCCGCGTCGTACCGCTCGATCAGCAGCGGGTCCTCCGCCAGCCCGTGCCGGGCCGCCTTCGCCTTGTACGCGTCGAGCCGCCCGCGCAGCTCCGCACGGACCGCCAGCGGAGCCGTCACCGCGGTCAACGATTCACGGGCCCGCCGCAGTTCCTCCTCGGCCCGGTCCTCCAGCGCGTCGAGCAGCGGGGACAGCCGGTGCCACTGCGACCGCCGCCGGTACTCGGCCGCCGCCGCCAGCTGCTCCTGCAAGGCCGTCGGCGGACCGCTGACCGCCGGCACCTCCGACGCCGCGATCTTCGCCAGCACCTCGCCGCGCGCCGTCCGCGCCTCCGCCAGGGTCCGGTCGGCCCGCGACAGCAGGTCCCGCACCGCGATCAGCCGCTGCTCCGCGTCCTGCCGGACCGTCAGGACCGCCTCGACCTCACGCCGTACGTCGTCCAGCGCGCGCGCCGCCCGGTCGTAGCGGGCGGTGTCCGGACGGCCCCCGCCCGGGGCGGAACTCCCCGCCACCGCCACCCAGAAGGCCAGCGGGTCCGCGATCACCGCCTCCCGCAGCTCCGCCAGCTCGGCGGTGATCTCCTCCAGGTCGTCCCCCGAGGGGTGCTCGCCCGGCCGGACCCCCACCGAGTGCGCCAGCGAACGCGTGCGGTGCAGCTCGGCGGCGAGCAGGTCGATCCGCGCGGGCAGCGCAGACCACACCGCGTCGGCGGCGACCACCACGTCCAGGGAAGCCGCGTACAGCTCGTTCATCCGGGACACCAGCTCGGCCAGCGAGAAGCGCTCCGCCAGCGCCACGCCCTCCACCCCGGCCCCGGCGATCGTCACCCCGGGCCCGCGCAGCCGCTCCGTCAGCTCGGCCAGGTCCTCCCGGCTGGGCCAGCGGCGCCGCTCGCGGATCTCCCGGGCGGCGGCGAGCGCCCCGCTGTACGCGTCGAAGTACGTCCACAGCCGGGTCACCGACGCGTCCGCGGCGGCCCACCGCTCCTTGGTGACCCCGCGCAGCGCGGCCCCCTCCAGCAGCCGCCGGCCCGCATGGTCCTGGAGCGCGAGCAGGGACGTCTCGACGGCCTCGTGCTCCGCGCCCAGGCGCGCCAGCGCACGGTCCACGTCGTCCCGGTCCATCACCGCGGACCCCGTTCCCGGCCGGCCCGCACGGAACTCACCCGCATGGGCACCGCCCGCATGAAGCCCGTTCCGCTCGCTCACGTACCGCTCCGAATCCGCCATGGGCCTCAGCCGTCCCGGTACTTGGGCGCCGGCGGCACGCTCGCCTTCGGCAGGACGTCCTCGAAGTGCTTCTTGTAGGAGGTCGCCCACGGGCTCTGGTCACCGCCCGCCCGGTAGTTCTCCAGCACCTTGTTCACCCTGCGCACCAGGTCGGAGGCGTCCTTGTTCATCGCCACCCCGTAGAACTCGCGGGTGAACGGCGCCCCGACCAGCTGGACCGACGGGTCCTGCGCCGCCTGCCCGGCGGCCAGCGCGTTGTCCGTGATGATCCCGTCCACCTCGCCCAGCTGGAGCCGCACCAGGCAGTCCAGCTGGTTCGCCACCGACACCCCGACCGACCCGTACGACTGGGACTTCAGGGCCGCCTCCGCCGTGGAACCGGCCGCCGTGCAGATCCGGCGGCCCTTCAGCGAGGCGTCGTACCCGGTGATCGGCGAACCCTTGGGGGCCAGCACCTGCTGGCCCGCCTCGAAGTAGGCCGTCGAGAAGGCGACGTCCTCCAGGCGCTTGCAGTTGATCGTCATGGTCCGCACCACGATGTCGACCCGTCCCTCCTGGAGCGCCGGGACGCGCTGGCTGGTCGGGATCGCCCGGTAGATGACCAGGTCCTCGTTGCCCAGGATGTCCTTCGCTATGGCCTTGACCAGGTCGATGTCGAAACCGTCCAGGTGGCCGTCCGGATTGCGGTAGCCCCACTTGAAGCTGTTCTGGTCCACGCCCGCCACGAGCTTGCCCGCCTTGCGGATCCGCTCGATCGCCGGGCCGTCCAGCCCCGACGGGCGCAGACTCGCCTCCGGGTCCTGGCAGGTGTCGGCCGGCGCGTACGGGACCACCGCCACCGAAGCCGGCTCGTGGACCACCCCGGACCCGCCGGAGGGCGAGGACCCGGCCAGCGGCAGCAGCACCGCCGCCGCCGTCACCGCGCAGGCCGCGGCCATCGCGCTCACCCCGCCCCAGCCCCGCAGCCGGCCCGCCGCGCGCCGCACCCGGGCCGCGCCGGACGGCCGCGGCGCGCCGCACCCGGCCCGCTCCGGCGTCCCCGTGCCGTACGGCTCCTGCCGCTCCGGCCGTGTCCCTCGTATCCGCATCGATCTCACCTGTACTCCGAAAGCCTGCGACCGATGCCGAGGAGGGCCGCCGCCGCGCCGGCGACCGCCAGCACCGCCGAGCCCGTCACCAGCCCGCCCAGCGCGCCGAGGCCGTCCCGGGCGGCCAGGGTGAACTGCTTCTGCTCATGGGCCACGGCCCGCTCCAGGGAGGCGTCCACCGTGTCGAACGAGGCCCCGCTGCTGTCCTTGTGCTTCTCGTCCCCGATGACCTGGGGCAGGGCCTGCTCGTAGTCGCCCTTCATGTCGGCGTCCCGCGCCGCCGCGTGCCGCTGCTTCCACTGCGCCACACCCTCGACGGCCTTCGAGACCGGCTCCCGGCCGCTGCCGTCGTCGGCCAGCCGCAGCGCCCGCGCCAGCCCGGCGTCGAGCTGCTTCATGTTCTTCTCGTAGTCCACGTCGTACTTGTCGGACTTCTTGTCCTCGGCCAGTACGGCACCCCGTGCGATCAGCGTCAGGTTCTCGTTCGCCCGCGCCTGGAGCGAGGCGATCCGGGCGTCGTTGAGCACCTTCAGGGACTCCTGGCCGTCGGCCCTGGCCTCGCCCAGCCCCGCCCGCGCGACCGACTGCCCGACCGTCAGCCACAGCAGCACCACCGCCGCCGCGGCCGAAGCCGCCAGCAGCCCGTGGTTGAAGACCCGGTTGGTACGCCGGTAGCTGCGCCGCTGCGCCCACACCAGGGCGCCCAGCGCGAGCACGCCCGCGCCCGTCGCCGCCACCGGCCAGGACCGGGCCTCGTCGTAGTCCGTGTACAGCCGGCCCGTCTCCGCCTCGTACAGCCGCTGCGCGGCGGGCAGCAGCACCGTGCTCATCTGCTCGTTGGCGTAGCGCAGGTAGGCGCCGCCCAGCGGCAGGCCCTGCCGGTTCGTGGCGCGGGCCTGCTCGATCAGACCGGTGTACCGGGGCAACTGCTCGCCGAGCAGCGCGATCTCCTTGCGGGACTCCCCGCCGGCCCCGGTGTTGGCGGCCGCGCTCACCAGCAGCCGGGAGGCGTTCGCGATGTCCTTCTCGTAGCGCTGGCGGACCTCCCGGGGTTCCTGGGCGCCCGCGAGGAAGCCGCTGGAGGAGGCCGTGTCGGCGTCGGCGAGGGACCGGTAGATGCTCGCCGCGTCCGCGCTCAGCGGCTGGCTGCGCCCCACCACGTCCTCCGCGGCGGTGACCCGGCCGGACACCTCCCACACCGCGACCGTGCCGAACAGCACGACCAGGGCGGCCAGTACCGCGCCGATGATCCGCAGCCGGCCCGGCTCGGTCGTCGCCGCGGCGCGCACCCGCTCCACGCCCTCGGCCCAGGCGGTACTGCGCCCCGGCGGCGCGGACGGTCTCCCGGCCGGTCCGGCGGGCGCCCCGGAGGTACCGCCCCCGGGCGCGGACGCGCGTGTCGTGATGGCCACCGTGACCTCCCCCTCGGTCCCTCTGCTCCGCAGCAGTATGGCCGTAGCGGCGCCCGGCCACAGCACCCGGTGCCCGATCTTGGACGATCCCCCTCCCGGACCGGCCGGCCGCCGCCCCCCCCCGGCTCCTACCCCTGCGGTTTCCCCCTGTCACCCTTCAACGTGAATACGCCGCAGCGGCCCCGGTGGTTCCAGACGTACGCTCCGGCGGCGCGGGTTCACCCGAATCGGGCACGCAGCCTCGCCATCGCCCCGGCCGGCGCGCCCAGCGCGTCCAGGCCCAGCAGGGCCGCCCCCAGCACCGGCGGGGCCGTGACCACCGACACCCGGGCCAGGGGGGCGCGGACCGCCAGCAGTTCCTCGATCCGGCCGTTCAGCCGCGGGTGCCGGGCGGCGAGCACGCCGCCGCCCAGCAGCACCGGCACCTCCCGTTCCAGCAGCCCGAGCCGCTCCAGAGCCACCGAGGCCAGCGCCACCACCTCCTCGGCCTGCCGCTCCACCAGCGCCGCCGCCACCGCGTCGCCCGCCGCGGCCACCGCGAACAGCACAGGCACCAGCTCGTGCAGCCGCCCCCGGTCCAGCGGCCCCAGGTGCAGCGCCTCGATCAGCGCCGCCATCGAAGCCAGCCCGAAGTGCCCGGGCAGCGCCGCCGCCAGGGCCGTCGGCCCGCCGCGCCCGTCCTCGGCGCGCGCCGCCCACCACAGGGCCTCCTGGGCCAGGCCGCCCCCGCCGCCCCAGTCCCCGGAGATCTGCCCCAGCGCGGCGAAGCGGGCGGTGTGCCCGTCGGGCAGCATGCCCACGCAGTTGATGCCCGCCCCGCAGACCACGGCGACCCCGAGCGGGCCGTCCGCGCCCGCCCGCAGGATCGCGAAGGTGTCGTTGCGCACCTCGGTGGCCGCGCCCCAGCCCCGCGCCGCCACCGCCTCGGTGAGCCGGCGCTCCTCCACCGGCAGGTCGGCGTTGGCCAGACAGGCCGAGACCCGGTCCGCCCTCGGCACCCCGGGCAGCCCGGCGGCCGCCGCCGCCCCGGCGACGGCCTCCGCGAGGACGTCCACGGCCGCCTCCACACCGGACACGGGCGGCTGGAAGCCCCCGGCGCGCCCGGTGCCGAGGACCGTGCCGTCGGCGGCGACCAACGCGGCGTCGGTCTTGCTGTTGCCCGCGTCGATCGCGACGACGGCGCAGGCGGGCGGGACGGCTACGCCCACGGCAGGTGCTCCTTGTTGTGCGCGAGCAGCCGGTCGGCCAGCCCGTCGGCCAGGTCGTACTGCCCGACGAGCGGATGGGCCAGCAGGGCCTTGAAGACCCGCTCGCGCCCGCCGCGCAGGGCCGCGTCCAGCGCGAGGTCCTCGTACGCGCTGACGTGCGCGACCAGCCCCGCGTACAGGGGGTCGAGCCGGGGCGCGGGCAGCGGTACCGGGCCGTCGCCGTCGACCCGCGCCTGCACCTCGATCACGGCGTCGTCGGCCAGGAAGGGCAGCGTGCCGCCGTTGCGGGCGTTGACCACCTGTACGGACGGGCCGCCGCCGCCCAGCAGGGCCGCCGCGAGGTCCACGGCGGCCTCGGAGTAGAAGGCCCCGCCCCGCTTGGCCAGCAGCGCGGGCTTCTCGTCGAGCGCGGGATCCCCGTACAGGGCGAGGAGTTCCCGCTCCATCGCGGCGACCTCGGCGGCCCGCGAGGGCTTCTCGCCGAGCTCCCGGACCACCTCGTCGTGGGCGTAGAAGTAGCGCAGGTAGTACGAGGGCACCACGCCGAGCCGGTCCAGCAGCGGGCGCGGCAGGTGCAGGTCGGCGGCGACGGCGTCCCCGTGCTCGGCCAGCAGCCGCGGCAGCACGTCGGCGCCGTCCGGGCCGCCGAGCCGGACCCCGAGTTCCCAGGTCAGGTGGTTGAGGCCGACGTGGTCGAGGTGGACCTCCGCGGGCGCCACGTCCAGCAGCCTCGCGAACTTGCGCTGGAAGCCGATGGCGACGTTGCACAGTCCGACGGCCTTGTGCCCGGCCTGGAGCAGGGCCCGGGTGACGATCCCGACCGGGTTGGTGAAGTCGATGATCCAGGCGTCGGGGGCGGCCCGGCGGACCCGTTCGGCGATGCCGAGGACCACCGGGACGGTCCGCAGGGCCTTGGCGAGCCCGCCCGCGCCGGTGGTCTCCTGGCCGACGCAGCCGCACTCCAGCGGCCAGGTCTCGTCCTGGAGCCGGGCGGCCTGCCCGCCGACGCGCAGTTGCAGCAGCACCGCGTCGGCGCCGGCCACGCCCGCGTCCAGGTCGGAGGTGGTGGTGACGCGCCCCGGGTGGCCCTGGCGGGCGAAGATCCGCCGGGCCAGGCCGCCGACCAGCTCCAGCCGTTCGGCGGCGGGGTCGATCAGTACGAGTTCGCTGACGGGCAGGGTGTCGCGCAGCCGTGCGAAGCCGTCGACCAGTTCGGGCGTGTAGGTGGAACCGCCGCCCACCACTGCGAGTTTCATCGGGATCAGCCTTTCACTCCTGTCAGGGTGACTCCCTCGACGAACGCCTTCTGGGCGAAGAAGAAGAGGACGATCACCGGGGCCATGACGAGCACCGTCGCCGCCATGGTCAGGTTCCAGTTGGTGTGGTGCGCCCCCTTGAAGGACTCCAGGCCGTAGCTGAGCGTCCAGGCGGCCGGGTTGTCCGAGGCGTAGATCTGCGGGCCGAAGTAGTCGTTCCAGGCGTAGAAGAACTGGAACAGGGCGACGGCCGCGATCGCGGGCCTCGCCATGGGCAGGACGACGCGCAGCAGGGTGCGCACCTCGCCGCAGCCGTCGACGCGGGCCGCGTCCAGGTACTCGTCGGGGATGGTCAGCAGGAACTGCCGCAGCAGGAAGACGGCGAAGGCGTCGCCGAAGGCCAGCGGGACGATCAGCGGCCACAGGGTGCCGGACAGGTCGAGCTGCTTCGCCCAGAAGAGGTACATGGGGATGACGGCCACCTGCGGCGGCAGCATCATCGTGGCGATCACCAGGAGCAGCGCGAGCCGCCGTCCGCGGAAGCGGAACTTGGCGAGGGCGTAGGCGACGGGCAGTGAGGACGCCACGGTCAGTACGGTCCCCAGCCCCGCGTACAGCAGGGAGTTGCGCCACCAGGTCAGGAAGCCGGGGGTGTGCCAGACCTGCGCGTAGTTGCCCCATTCCCAGGTGCGCGGCCACAGCTCGCGGGTGAGTGCCTGCTGGTCGCTCATCAGGGAGGTGAGGAGGACGAAGACGAAGGGGAGGACGAAGAACAGGGCGGCGGCGACGGCCAGGGAGTGCACCCCGATCCAGTGCAGCACGGCCTTGCGGCGGTGGCGGCGTACGTCGGTCATCGGTCACCGGCTCCGATCAGTCCGCCCCGCCGGCGCATCAGGAGCGCGGTGAAGGCCATGGAGAGGGCGAACAGCACCAGGGCCAGGACGCAGGCGGAGCCGTAGTCGAAGCGCTGGAAGCCGAGGTGGTAGACCGTCTGGGGGAGGGTCAGCATGGATTTGTCGGGGTAGCCAGGCTCGGCCTGCTGGCCGGAGCCGCCGATGACCCCGGCGGCGGCCTTCGAGGCGACCGTCGGCTGCGTGTAGTACTGCATGGCCTGGATGACCCCGGTGACCACGGCGAACAGGACGACCGGGGAGATGTTCGGCAGGGTGATGTGCCGGAAGCGGGCCCAGGCCCCGGCCCCGTCCAGCTGGGCGGCCTCGTACTGCTCCTTCGGTACGTCGAGCAGCGCGGCCATGAAGATCACCATCAGGTCGCCGGCCCCCCACAGGGCCAGGGCGGTGAGCGCGGGCTTGGACCAGCCGGCGTCGGTGAACCAGCCGGGCGCGGGCAGCCCGGCGGCGTCCAGCAGGGTGTTGACCGGGCCCGTGCCGGGGTTGAGGAGGAAGACGAAGGCGAGGGTCGCGGCCACCGGCGGGGCCAGGTAGGGCAGGTAGAACAGGGTCCGGAAGAGGCCGGCGCCGGTCTTGACCTTGGTGACGAGCAGTCCGACGCCGAGGCCGAAGACGACCCGGCAGCTCACCATGACCACGACGAGCCACAGGGTGTTGCGCATGGCCGGCCAGAAGAGCGGATAGTCGGTGAAGACGTAGCTCCAGTTCTCCAGGCCGTTGAAGACCGGGGGCCGGAAGCCGTCGTAGCGGGTGAAGGAGAAGTAGACGGTGGACAGCAGCGGGTAGGCGAAGAAGACGGCGAAGCCGATCAGCCAGGGCGACAGGAAGGCGAGGGTCCGCAGGGCGGAGCGCCGGTGCCTGGCCCGCAGGGCGGCGGTGTTCGGGGCGTTCGCGGCAGGGGTCATCGGGGGCTACTCGGCCTTCGCGATGTCCGTGTCGATCTGCCGGTCGGTCCTGGCGAGCCCGGCGGCGAGGTCGGGGACGTCGCCCTTCTCGACGGCGTACGCGAAGTCCTGGAAGGTCAGCTGGTAGGCGCCGCCGTCGGCCCGGGCGGGGGTGGTGTTCGACTTCGGGTGCCGGGCGATGTCGAGGAACGTCTTCGACTCGGGGGTCACCTGGAGCTGCGGGGAGCCGAGCGCGGCCAGTGTGGAGGGCACGTTGTGGATGGCGTTGGCGAAGGCGACGACGGCCTCGGTGTCGGTGGTCATGTACCGCACCAGCTCCCAGGCGGCGTTCTGCTTCCGGCTCGCGGAGGAGATGCCCATGATGGTGCCGGAGAGGTAGCCCTTGCCGTAGTCGGCCCGCTGGTCGTCCGGCACGGGCAGCGGGGCGGTGCCGATCTCGAAGGGGACGCCGGCCGCCTTGGCCATGGCCGGGCGCCACTCGCCGTCGATCTGCATGGCGACGAGCCCCTTGTGGAAGGGGTGTTCGGGGCTCCACTCGTCGCCGAAGCCGGCGCGGAATCGTTCCAGCTTCTCGTAGCCGCCGAGCTTGGACACCAGGTCCTTCTGGACGGTCAGCATCTTCGCGAAGCCCGGGTCGCCGGCCAGGTTCGACTTGCCGTCGGCGGTGAAGTAGGCGGGGCTCCACTGCGCGGCCAGCCGCATCGGGGTGGTCTCGTAGCCGTGGAAGGTGGGCATCACGCCCAGCTGTTCGTACGAATCCCCCTTGGGCTTGGTGAGCTTCTGCGCGACCTCGGCGAACTGGCTCCACGTCACGGGCGGTTCGGTGATCCCGGCGGCGGCGAACGCGGTCTTGTTGTAGACGAGGCCGTACGCGTCGTGCAGCAGCGGCAGGGTGCACTGGTTGCCGTTGTACCGCGTGTACTCCAGCAGGGTCGCGGGGAAGACCTTCGCCTTGTCGATCCCGGACTTCTCCAGGAAGGGGCCCAGGTCGGCGAAGGCGCCGGAGTTGCAGAACTTGCCGACGCTGTCGGTGGCGAAGGAGGAGACCACGTCGGGGGCCTTGTCCCCGCCCGCGCGCAGCGCCTGGTTGATCTTGGCGTCGGTCATGTTGCCGGTGGCCCTGACCTTGATGTTCGGGTGCGCCTTCTCGAAGCGGGCGATGCTGTCCTGGATGGCCTTGACCTCGGAGGGGGCGGACCATCCGTGCCAGAAGCTGATGGTGACGTCGGCCTTCGGGTCGTCGGCGGCGGTGGCGCCGCTCTGGCTGGTACAGGCCGTGGCGAGTACGGATATGGCGGCAAGGGCGGCCGCGGTGGTGGTCAGGCGTGCGGCTCGGGGCATGGTGGTGCTCGCTCTCTGGGGGAGAACTCCGGATGAGGGGTGCCGGGGCGCTGTTGCGGGAGGTCCGCGGCGGGATGGCGCTCCGGCGGGAGGGGTCTGCGGTGGGCGGGTTACGGGGCTGCCGTGGGCGGATTACGGGCGGGAGGTGTCGAAGACTTCCTCGCGGGTGGCGGCCAGGGCGCTCTCCAGGGCGCCGCGCAGCACGGGGTGCTCGCGCACCTCGCCGGTGACCAGCCGCGGCCGGGAGGGGGCCAGTTCGGCGAGTTCGTCCTCCAGCAGGGCGCGCAGCGGGTCGCCGCCCGCGGTGATCAGGGCGCCCGACAGGACCACGATCTCCGGGTCCAGTACGGCGACCAGCGAGGCCAGACCGGTCGCGAGCGCGGTGGCGTACGACCGGAGGAAGGCCAGGCGGGCTCCCTCCGGCGCGGCGGCGGCCCGCCGCAGCAGCTCTGCCCCGGCGGCCACCTGCGCGGCGTGCGGGGTGTCGGGGGCGGAGCCGGGGCCGAGTCCGGCCGCGGCGGCGAGCGCGGGCAGCACCTGCGCGCCGGCCAGCTCCTGGTAGCCGCCGCTGTTGGCCCGGGCGACCTGGCGTACCAGGGGGTGGCCGGGCACGGGCAGGAAGCCCACCTCGCCCGCGCCGCCGGTCCAGCCGCGGTGCAGCCGCCCGCCGAGGACGAGGGCGGCGCCGAGGCCCTCCTCGTTCCAGAGCAGGACGAAGTCCTCGTGGCCGCGGGCCGCGCCGAGGCGCTGCTCGGCGACCGCGGCGAGGTTCACGTCGTTCTCGTACTCGACCGGCAGGGGCAGGGCCGCGGCCAGCTCGTCGAGGAGGGTGGGGGAGTGCCAGCCGGGGAGGTGGCTGGCGTAGCGCAGCCGCCCGGTGCGGGGGTCGAAGGCGCCGGGGGTGGCGATGACCAGGCGGTGCAGGTCGGGCAGGGCCAGCCCGGCGTCCTCCAGGGCCCCGCCGAGGGCCCGGGTGACCTGGCCGACGGCGTCGGCGCCCTCGGTGTAGGGGAGCTCGAAGCCGCCGACCACGGTGCCGGTCAGGTCGGCGACGGCGGCGAGCACCCGGTCGGGGGTCACGTCGAGGCCGCCGACGTGGGCGGCGCGGGCGTTGAGCGCGTACAGCTGGGCGTTCGGGCCGGGGCGGCCGCCGTCGGTGCCGGTGGCGACGACGAGCCCGGCTGCCTCCAGCCGGGCGAGCAGCTGGGAGGCGGTGGGCTTCGAGAGTCCGGTGAGGTGTCCGATCCGGGTCCGGGACAGGGGGCCGTGCGCCAGCAGCAGCTCCAGGGCGGCGCGGTCGTTCATGGCGCGCAGCAGGCTGGGTGTTCCTGGAGTGGCGGCGGGCATGGCGGGGTCCCTCCCTCACCGAGGAGAACTGTTAGGTAAGTTTCCTATTGGCTTCCGAGGTGTGTCAATGCCGCTGCCCCGCCGGAAACGACCGGCGGGGCAGCGGGTTGGGTGGGGGCGAGGGCGGCGGGCCCTACTGCTTGGGCAGCCGGACCCCCGGCGCGGGCGCCTGCGGTATCGGGGCGGTGGCCAGGGACTGCGGCGAGGCCGGGTTGGCCAGGGCCGAGGGCGCCGCGACGGCCGCCGCCGTGTCGGCCGGGGCCGCCTCGTCCTCGCCGGGGGCCGGTGCGCCGCCGATGATCCGGATGCCGGCCGCGTCGAAGGCGTCCTTGATCCGCCAGCGCAGCTCGCGCTCCACCGCGAACTGCTGGCCCGGCATGGTCTTCGCCGACACCTTCACCGTCATGGAGGCCAGCAGCACCTCGTCCAGGCCCAGCACCTCCACCGGGCCCCACAGGCGCTCGTCCCACGGGGTCTCCTTCGCCAGGGTGTCCGCGACCTCCTGGACCACCTCGCGGATGTGGGCGAGGCTCTCCGTCGGCTTGACCTGCACGGCCACGCCCGCGGTCGCCCAGCCCTGGCTCAGGTTCCCGATGCGCTTGATCTCGCCGTTGCGGACGTACCAGATCTCGCCGTTGTCGCCGCGCAGCTTGGTCACGCGCAGGCCCACCTCGATCACCTCGCCGGAGGCCACCCCGGCGTCGATCTTGTCGCCGACGCCGTACTGGTCCTCCATGATCATGAACACGCCGGAGAGGAAGTCCGTCACCAGGTTGCGGGCACCGAAACCGATCGCCACACCGGCCACACCGGCACTCGCCAGCAGCGGCCCCAGGTCGATCTTGAGCGCCGCCAGGACCATCAGCGCGGCCGTACCGAGGATCAGGAACGAGGACACCGAACGCAGTACGGAGCCGATCGCCTCCGAGCGCTGGCGGCGCCGCTCGGCATTGACCAGCAGCCCGCCCAGCGCGGTGCCCTCGACGGCCTCCGCGCTGGAGTTCATCCTGCTTATCAGCTTGGTCAGGGCCTTGCGGACCACGGTACGGAGCGCCACCGCGATCACGATGATCAGCAGGATCCGCAGACCGATGCTCAGCCAGGTGGCCCAGTTCTCCTCGACGAAGCTCGCGGCGTTCGTCACGCTCTCGGCGGCGTCGTCGGTGGTGGACGCTGCCTTCGGTAGCAGGGTGGCGGGCGAGGGCACGGCGGGAACCTCCAGGGCATAGCGGTCCGCCCGCGGAACGGTCGTCGTGCTGACAGTGCGGGCAGGCCATCCACACTAACGGGGCACGGGACCGACCTCGTTGCGTTGTTCGAGGGAGAGACCGGACTCACCTGGGGATGAAAGGGAGTGTGGTTGAAAACACCCCGGGCCCGTTACCGGCGCGTGGTGGCGCTTCGACCAGCCGTAAGGGGAGACTGAGAGCAGATCGTCCCGGCGCGAGCCACGCGCCGCCGGCGTACAAGGAGGCAGTCCGTGCCGCACGTCCTGGTCCTCAACGCGTCGTACGAGCCCCTCGGCGTCGTACCGCTCCGCCGCGCGCTCGTCCTCGTCCTGGAGAACAAGGCAATCTCCCTGGAGGAATCGGGCGCCTTCCTGCACAGCGCGACACGCGCCGTCCCCGCTCCCAGCGTGGTCCGGCTCAAGCGCTTCGTGCGGGTCCCCTACCGGGGGCCCGTTCCACTCACCCGCCGCGCGCTGTTCGCCCGCGACGGCGGCCGCTGCATGTACTGCGGGGCCGTCGCCACGAGCGTGGACCACGTCATCCCGCGCAGCCGGGGAGGCCAGCACGCCTGGGACAACGTGGTCGCCGCGTGCCGGCGGTGCAACCACGTGAAGGCGGACCGGCACCTGCTGGAACTGGGCTGGCGCCTGCGCCACCAGCCGGCTCCGCCGTCGGGACTGGCCTGGCGGATCATCGGCACGGGGCACCGGGACCCGCGGTGGATGCCGTACCTCCAGCCGTACGGGGCGCAAGACGCGCTGGAGCGCATCGGGGCCACGGCTTAGGGGTGTCCGGCGGATCAGGGTCGGACACCCCCTAGGCCACCCCCCCTTCCTCACGCGCGGCTCGGCCGCGGGCGGCGCGTCAAGAAGGAGGAACCACCGCCTGGGCCGTCGCCGACCAGAGGCTGCAGCCGAAGCGCGTCGCGCGGCGGTCGCACGTCACGCGGAGGTAGCGCGTGTCCGGCGCGTCCAGGCGGACCGCGTCCACCCCGCCCCGGGAGGACACCACCGCGCCCGGGTGCCACGTCACGCCGTCGCGGGACGTCTCCACCCGGAACTGCGAGGGGTACGCCTCCTGCCAGTGCAGGGTCACCAGGCCCACCCTGGCCGGGGAAGCCAGTTCGGCCTGCCACCAGGCGCCGTCCACCGCCGGGGACGACCAGCGGGTCGCGGCGGAGCCGTCCACCGCCGCCGACGCCGGGAACTGCGGGGCCTCGTCCCCCGAGGAGGCGGCGCGGGCCCCGCGCAGCAGGTCCGGGCCGCCGGTGCGCGGCACCGCCCGGACGGTGAGCACCCGCACCTCCCCGTCGAAGGCCAGCGGGACCTCGTACACCCCGGACGGGGTGCCCGCCGCGACGGTGACCTCCACCGGGACGGCGACCGTCGCACCCCGGGGCACCGCCACGTCCTGCGGCAGCCGGACCTGGACCCCGGCCGGCGGGGCCGCCGTCAGCGGGCCCCGGAACTCCCCGGGCCGCAGCCCGGACAGCTGCGCCGTCACCGTGCGCGCGGCGCCGCCGGCCTCCACGTCGGCCCGGCCCCCGTCGGCCAGTTCGAAGCGGGCCCGCGGACCGTCCGCGAACCACGGGACCACCTTGTGCACCACGGGGTCCGGGCCCGCCCACGACAGCCGGACCGCGTCCGCCCGTACGCCGCCCGCGTCGGCCTGCGTCCAGCCGGACACCGCCGCGTCGGCCAGCCGGCGCCAGCCCTCGCCGGGCACGTGCACCTCCACCGCCGCACCCCGGGCGCCCGGCGCCAGCGGGTCCGTCATCACCGTGACCGCGGCGAGCGGCCGCGCGGAGTCCAGCCGGACGGTGTGGGTGCCGGGTCCCCGCCGCACGGTGCCGTCCTTGCGGGCCGCACCCGTCCAGGCGTCCGACTCCGCCGCCGCCTTCGCGAGGAAGGGGTCCAGCACCGAGGCGTCCACCCGCACCCCGCCCGGTTCCGCCAGCTCCTCCCGCGCCGCCGCGAGTTCCCGCGAGGCCTGCCAGGCGGCCGCCCCGTCGCCCCGGGCCTCGGCCCGCAGCAGGTCGACCGCCAGCTCGCCCGCGGCCCCGTACCGCGACAGCCGCTCCAGCCACGGCCCCGCCTCCGCCGCCACCGGCGCGTCGAGGCGCTCCGGGGCTTCCCGGAGCACGGTGAACGCCGCGCGCAGCCGCTCCCCGGCGGCCTTGTCCCCGGCCGCGCGGGCCCGCCAGAACTCCTCCACCAGCGGCTTCAGATAGGCCGACTCCTCCACCTTCAGGCCGGAGGAGGCGGTGTTCCCCGCCAGCGCCGCCAGCGCGGCCCGGGTCTTCGGGTCGGGGCCGGACAGGTCGCGCACCGCCGCCGCCCACGACTCCCCGGCCCGGTAGCCGCGCGGGTTCCAGGCGTAGTCCGCCGCCGTGAACAGCGGGATCCGCGACAGGGTGCCCTGCGCCATCGCGTTGGCCAGCACCCCCGCCGAACCGCCCGCCACCGCCGGATCGCGCCCGGCGTACGGGCCCAGGAAGATGCGGCCCGGGTCCCAGTCGTTGACCGGGTAGTTGTCCATGGTGACCAGCGGGTGCGCGAGCGCCGCCCGCGCCCCGGCCAGCTCCCTGCCGGTGATGGTGCGCGGCACCACGCCCACGCCCGTCCAGGCCACTTCCACCCTGGGGTCCAAAGCCCCGGCCAGAGCCGTCCGGTAGGTGGTGGCGCCGTCCTGGAAGTACTCCGTCGGCAGCAGCGACAGCGGAACCGCCCCCGGATGCCGCGCGGCCAGGTGCGCGGCCAGCTCGCCCGCCACCTCGGCGTGCGCCTTCGCCGCCGCCGCGGGGCCCGTCCCGTACCGCACCCGGTCCGCCCGGCAGCCCCACTCGGTGTAGCTGACGTCCTGGAACTGCACCTGGAACGCCCGGAAGCCCAGCTCCCACATGGCGTCCGCCTTGCGCAGCAGCGCCGCCCGGTCGTCCGCCGACGCGAGGCACATGGACTGCCCCGGCGCCACCGCCCAGCCCAGCACCACCCGGTTGGCGCGGGCCCGTTCGGCCAGCGCCCGGAACTCCTCCTGCCGTTCGCGCGGGTACTCCTCGCGCCAGGCCGTGGTGCGGTACGGGTCGTCGCCGGGCGCCAGCAGCATCCGGTTCTGCTTGGTGCGGCCCAGGAAGTCCAGCTGCGCGAGGCGCTGTTCCCGGGTCCAGGGCTGCCCGTAGAAGCCCTCGGTGATCCCGCGCACGGGCGCGATGGGCCAGTCCCGCACCAGCATCCCGGGCACCTTGCCGCGCCCGGCCGCCAGCAGCTGGCGCAGCGTCTGCGCGGCGTGGAACAGCCCGTCCTCGCCCACCCCGGCCAGCGCGACCGTGTCCCGCCCGCCGGCCCGGCCCACCGCCAGCCGGTACCCGCCGGCCGGCAGGTCCCCGGCCGGGGCCGCGCCCAGCGACAGCAGGGCCTCCTCGGCGTCCGCGCCCTGGAGCCGTACGACGAGGGCCCGTTCGGGCAGTGCCGCGCCCGGGGGCCGCTCGTGCAGGGTCCGCACGCCGGCCGCGCGCAGGGCGGTGCGTACGACCTCGGCGGCGTAGGGGTCCACGTCGAACGGGAGCACCATCACGGCCTCCGCCGGCACCGGCAGCTCCCGGCCCGGATCGGCGGTCGCCGACTGCGGGCGCGGCCACACGGCCGGACCCTCGGAAGCGGCTCGGGGAACGTCGGAGCCCGGGTCGATGACGGGCCCGAGTCCCGCGGTGAAGACGGGAGCGGACCCGCTGTCAGGACGCGGGGAGCCCGAAGTCCCGGGCGCCGCGCCGATCCGCGGCGGAGCCGAGGCGACGGCCCCGCCGAGGAGCGTCCCGATCACCGCGACGGCTGCGGCCGTGGTCCGCTTCCTGCCCCTGAGCTGCACGGAGCCTCCCCCGTCCCGAGTCGTCCCCCGACCGTGTGAACGAGCCCGAGCCCACCACCCGTCCGGCGGGGGTGTCAATGCGCGTGGGGTGATCTGACCTGGAACCGCCAGGAATGCGATGCCCCTGACTGGGTATGGCTGCGGTGTTCGCCGCGGGTGTTGCATGGGCGGTCCGAAGAACCGCAGCGCGGTCCCGAGAACCGCACGGCGGTCCGAAGAACCGCACGGCGGTCCGAAGAACCGTAGAGGGAGGACCTCATGAACGCCCGCACCGCGTCCGGCAACCGCAGGAAACCCGCCCCGCTCGCCCACCTGCCGGTCCCGTCCGGCCCCGCCGACGAGCCGGCCGCCGACGCCGCGCACCCGCCGCTGACCAGTGAACCCCCGCTGGCCGGTTCCGCGTACGCGCCCCTGACCAGTGAGTCCCCGCTCGTCGCCGAGGCCCCCCTCACGAGCGAGCCGCTCACCTAACCCCTCACCCAGCCAAGGATGACGATGGACGACCTCGCCCGGCTCGCGGCCCTCTACGGCGTCGCCACCTCCTACCAGCCCGCCGAGGACGTCACCGTCCAGGTGCCCGAGGACACGGTCCGGGCCGTGCTGGGCCTGATCGGCGTCCCCGTCGACACCCCCGGGGAGGTGCGGGAGAGGGCGGACCGGGCCGAGCGGGAGCGGGCCGGGCGGCTGCTCCCGCCGACGCTGGTGCACTGGCGGGGCGAGCCCGCCCCCGGGGCCCTGACCGCGCTGCCGGCCGGGACCCGGGTGCGGGTGACCCTGGAGGACGGGGCCGGGCAGGCCGACTGGCACCCCGGCCTGCCCCTGGGGGTGCACCGGCTGACCGCCGAAGCACCCGGCGGGCGCAGCGCCTCCGCCACCCTGATCGTGGCCCCGGACCGGGCCCCGGCGGCGCCCGGCCGCGCCCACGGGCTGCTCGTCCAGCTCTACTCCCTGCTCTCGGAGCGCTCCTGGGGCATGGGCGACCTCGGCGACCTCGCGGAGCTGGCCCGCTGGGCGGCCCGCACCCACGGTGCCGGGTTCATCCAGGTCAACCCGCTGCACGCGGCCTTCCCCGGCACCCCGAGCGACCCGTCCCCCTACCGGCCCTCCTCCCGCCGCTTCCCGGACCCGGTGCACCTGCGAGTCGAGGACCTGCCCGAGTGGGAGGCCTGCCCGGACCGGGACGCCCTCGCCGAACTCGCCGCCCGCGGCGGGGAACTGCGCCGCGAGGTGCTGGAGAAGGGGGCGCTGATCGACCGGGACGCCGTGTGGGCCCTCAAGCGCGCCGCCCTGGAACTGCTGTACGCCGTCCCGCGCACCCCCGCGCGGGAGGCCGCCTACCGGGCGTTCCGCGCCGCGCAGGGAGAGGGGCTCGCGGCGCACGCCGCCTGGTGCGCGGCCGCCGCCGGGGAGGCCCCCGAGGAGCGCGCCGACTTCCACTGCTGGCTGGTCTGGCTGACGGACACCCAGCTGACCGCCGCCCAGCGGGCCGCGCGGGAGGCCGGGATGGAGGTCGGCATCGTGCACGACCTGGCCGTCGGGGTGCACCCGGACGGCTCGGACGCCCGTACCGGCTCCTTCCACGCCGGCAGCGCCTGCGTCGGGGCCCCGCCGGACGCCTTCAACGCCCGCGGCCAGGACTGGGGGCTGCCGCCCTGGCGGCCCGACGCCCTGGAGGAATCGGCGTACGCGCCCTTCCGGGCCCTGCTGCGCGGGGTGTTCCGGTACGCGGGGGCGGTACGCGTGGACCACGTCATGGGCCTCTTCCGGCTCTGGTGGATCCCGGACGGCACCCCGGCCGCGCAGGGCACGTACGTCTCCTACGACGGCGAGGCGATGCTGGCCGTGCTGGTCCTGGAGGCGCACCGGGCCGGGGCGCTGGTGGTCGGCGAGGACCTCGGGACGGTGGAGCCGCAGGTGCGGCGGGCGCTGGCCCGGCGCGGGATCCTCGGCACATCGGTGCTGTGGTTCGAGCGGGACTGGGCGGGCGGCGGCGAACCGCTGCCGGCCGGGGCCTGGCGGTCGCAGTGCCTGGCCACCGCCACCACCCACGACCTGCCGCCCACCGCCGCCAAGCTGGCCGGCTCCCACGTCGAACTGCGCGACCGGCTGGGCCTGCTGACCCGCCCTCTGGACCTGGAGCGCGCCGAGGACGCCGCCGACACCGCCGAGTGGCTGGCGGTGCTGGACCGGCTGGGGCTGGAGACCAAGGGCGAGGAGGCCGCCGTACGGGCCCTGTACGCCTTCCTGCTGAGCACGCCCGCCCGGCTGGTCGGCGTGTGGCTGCCCGACGCGGTGGGGGACCGGCGGCCGCAGAACCTGCCGGGCACCTGGGACCAGTACCCCAACTGGCGGCTGCCGGTCGCCGACGCGGAGGGGCGCCCGCTGACCCTGGAGGCGCTGACCGCCTCACCCCGGGCGAACGCCCTGCTGAGCGCGGTGCGGGAGGGGGCGCAGACCCGTACGGCACCCCCGGGCGCGCGCCCCGTTTAGGTGTTCGCTACGTTTGCACCGTGGACAAGAAGAACGCTCTGCGCGCCGGCGCCGTCACGGCCGGAACGACGCTGATGATGCTGCTGATGACGTCTCCCGCCCTCGCGCTGACCCGCGACGACGGCGACGACCCGGGCCCGGGCCTGAGCATTGGCGAGACGCTCGGCCTGTTCGTGGCCGCGCCGATCGTGCTGTTCCTGGTCATCGCGGGTCTCGTGATGGTCGGCGACAAGTCGCGCAAGAACCAGGCCTGACCCGACCGGGCAGGTCCCTTCATCAAGACTTCCGGGCGCCGGAGGTCCGCGGAACCGGTGTGAGCCGGTCCCGACGCGGCCTCCGGCGCCTTGGCGTACCCGGAAGCGTCCCGTGCCGCGCTAGGACACGTCGGCGAGCAGCTTGCGCAGCATCCCGGTGAGCTGTTCGACCTCTTCGGGGTCGAAGCCCTCCAGGGCCTGGCGGTGTACGGCCAGGCCGGCGGAGACCGCCTCGTCGGCGAGGGCGAGCCCCCGGTCGGTGAGGGTCACCTGGAGCCCGCGCCGGTCGTGCGGGTCGGGGCTGCGGGTGAGCAGTCCGGCCTTCTCCAGTTTGTCCAGGCGCCCGGTCATCCCGCCGGTGGTGAGCATCAGCGTGGCCGACAGCTGGCGCGGGGAGAGGGTGTACGGGGCCCCGGAGCGGCGCAGCGTCGCGATGACGTCGAACTCGCCCCGGCTGATGCCGTAGCCGTTGTAGGCGCGCTCCACGGCGTCTCCGACGGCTTTGGCGATCCGGTAGATCCGGCCGAAGACGGCCATCGGGGTGGTGTCCAGGTCCGGTCGTACGGCGGCCCACTGCGTGGTGATCGCGTCGACGGCGTCCGGCGGGGCGTCCTTCTTCACCTCGGTCATAACTGAAGTATCCGGTTCCGGTCGCTCGTTCGCAAGAAAGTAGCTTGCGAAAAAGTAGCTTAGGAGTAAGCTACTTATCAGCGACCTACTCGGGGAGGTCCGGGGACGGGCCCCCGGGTAGGTCGCGGCCAACCCGCACCTGCCAGCCCATCCTCATCTGCCCGAGGAGTGACCGTGAACCGCGTCACCACCACCATCCTGACCGCGCTCGCCCCCGTCTCCTGGGGCTCGACCTACTTCGTCGCCAGCGAGCTCCTGCCGGCCGACCGGCCCCTCTTCACCGGGGCCATGCGCGCCCTGCCCGCCGGCCTGCTCCTGGTCGCCCTCTCCCGCGTCCTGCCCAAGGGCGCCTGGTGGTGGAAGTCCGCGGTCCTCGGCACCCTCAACATCGGCGCCTTCTTCCCGCTGCTCTTCCTCTCCGCCTACCGGCTCCCCGGCGGCGTCGCCGCCGTGCTGGGCTCGGCCGGGCCGCTCTTCGTCGTGGGGCTCGCCGCCCTCCTCCTGGGGGAGCGGGCCAGGCTGCGGACCGTGCTCGCCGCCGTGGTCGCCGCGTTCGGCGTGAGCATGGTCGTGCTGACCGCCGAGGCGAAGCTCGACCTCATCGGAGTCGTGGCCGGCGTCGTCTCCTCCGCCTCCATGGGCGCGGGCACCGTGATGACCAAGCGCTGGGGACGCCCCGAGGGCGTCGGCCCGCTGGCCGTGACCGGCTGGCAGCTCACCGCGGGCGGCCTGGTCATCATCCCGATCGCCGCGCTGGTCGAGGGGGCGCCGCCCGCGCTCGACGGCAAGGCCTTCCTCGGCTACGGCTACATGATGCTGATCAACACCGGGGCCGCGTACTTCCTCTGGTTCCGAGGCATCGGCCAGCTGACCGCCACCTCCGTCACCCTGCTCGGCCCGCTGTCCCCGCTCACCGCCGCCGTCATCGGCTGGGCCGCGCTCGGCCAGGCCCTGTCGCCCGTACAGCTGGTGGGCATGGCCCTCGCCTTCGGCGCCACGGTCTTCGGCCAGCTCCCGGGCCGGGCGGCGAAGGCCAAGGTGGAATCGTTCAGCAAGACTGAAGAAACCGATCGAAATCTTTCGATGGACCTGGGCAAAGCGAAGGTGTGAGAGTGGGCCCACGACCCACACCACACTCTCAGGGGGAAACCACCAGTGACCGTCATGGCCCGCATCCGCACCGCACCCACCGCCGCCGGCACCCTCGCCGGCGGCGGCGCCGTTGCCGGAAACAAGGCGAGGAAGGGAGCCGCCGGACTCGGCGTACTCCTCGCCCTGGTCGCGACGGTCGTCTGGTCCGGCAGCTTCGTCGCCACCCGGGGCATGGCGGACACCGTCCCGCCCGTCCAGGCCGTCTTCTGGCGGTGGATCATCGCCGCCGTCGCGGTGACCCCCTTCGCCGCCCGCCAGGCCTGGCAGCAGCGGGCCCTGCTCCGCAAGCACCTCGGCTACATCGGCCTCGCCACCCTCTTCGGCGTCACCCTCTACAACACCCTGGTCCACCAGGCCGGACTGACCACCTCCGCCTCCAACATGGGCATGATCATGGCGGCCTCGCCGGTCGTCATGGCCCTGTACGCCCGCCTCGACGGTGAGCGGCTCGGCGCCCGGCGCTCCTTCGGGATGCTGCTCGCGGCCTTCGGGGTGCTGCTGCTGGTCGGTGACGGCTCGCTCGGCTTCGACTTCGGAGCCGGCGACCTGTGGATGTTCGGCGCCGCCCTCTCCTTCGCCACCTACAGCGCCCTCCTGAAGCGCAAGCCCGCCGAGATCGGCGGCCTGGCCTTCCTCCTCACCACCTTCGTCCTGGGCGCCCTGATGCTGGCCCCCGCGTACGCCGTCTCCCTCACCGTCCAGGGCGGCTTCGAGGCGACCCCCCACACCGTCGGCCCCCTCCTCTACGTCGGTGTCTTCTCCTCCGCCGTCGCCTTCTTCGCCTGGAACAAGGCGATCTCCCTCATCGGGGCGGCCCGCGCGGGAGTCGTCTACTACCTCCAGCCGGTCTGCGTCGCGGTCCTCGGCCTGCTCCTGCTCGGCGAGCGCACCGGCCCGGCGCAGCTCCTGTGCATGGCGCTGATCCTGGGCGGAGTGGCCTTCGGCACCACGGCCCGCCGGTAATTTCCTCCCCGTGACCGACTGGGACATCAAGAAGCTCCGCATCCTGCGGACCCTGGCCGACCAGGGCACCGTGACCGCGACGGCCGAGGCGCTGCACATGACGCCCTCGGCCGTCTCGCAGCAGCTGACCAACCTCGCCCGCCAGCTGGGGGTGCCGCTCCTCGAACCCCAGGGCCGCCGGGTCCGCCTCACCGATGCCGCCCACCTGGTCCTGCGCCACACCGAAGCCGTCTTCGCCCAGCTCGAACGCGCCGACGCCGAACTCAGCGGCTACCTGGCCGGCGAGGCGGGGGAGGTCCGCATCGGCGCCTTCTCCACGGCGGTCCCGGTCCTCGTGGTCCCGGCGGTCGCCGCCCTCAAACTCAGCCACCCGGGGATCGAGGTGAAGGTCCAGGAGACCGAAGCCGCCGAGTCCTACGAACTCCTCTCCGCCGGCGCCGTGGACCTGGCCCTTTCCCTCGCCGCACACGCCCCGACCGCCCGGGACGCCCGCTTCACCCGGATCACCCTCCTGGAAGACCCCCTGGACGTGGCCCTCCCTCCGGACCACCCCCTGGCGGCCGCCCCCGTGCTCCGCCTGGCGGACCTTTCGGCGGACCGGTGGATCTACGGCGGCAGCGGCCCCTGGTCGCAGATCACCCGCTCCGCGTGCGAACCGGCGGGCTTCGTCCCGGAACAGGCCCACTCGGCCTCCGGCTGGACCGCGATCCTGGCGATGGTGGAGGCGGGCATGGGCGTGGCCCTGGTCCCCCGCATGGTCTCGGCCCGAGCCTCGGGCGTAACGGTCCGCACCCTCACCCACGACCGCCCCACCCGCCACGTCATCGCCGCCCTCCGCCGAGGCACGGAAGCCGCCCCGGCGGTCTCCCGAGTCCTGACGGCCCTCCAGACCGCCGCGACCGCCCTCGCCTGAGGGGGTATCGGGGGGCGGGGTTTCGGCTGGGCGGTCTCATGGCCGGTTTGGGGGTTTCCCGGCAGTCCCATCGTCCTTCCGTGTCGTGCCGGTCCCTCAAGGGCGCTCCCTTCGGTCGCGTCGCTACGCGATCGCCTTCGGCGACCCTTGACCGACCGACCCGCCCCGGAAAGCCGAAAGACTGCCGGGAAACCCCCAAAAGAACGGCACGGTCCATGGTTGGAGGGGCGGGTCCGTCAGCGATGAGGCGAGGGGCCGGGCCCCGGCCCGCCGGGCATCCGGGCCCTCAGCGTCCCGATTCCGGGCCAGGGGTCCGACTACCCGCACCACATGCCGATCAGGGCCCCCTGCGGAGCACCCAGACGCAGCAGATCGCTACGCGCTCCTCTTTTCTCGGCGCCCGACGGCCGCCTTGGGTCGATACCCGCACCTCATGTTGATCAGAGCAGCCTGGGAAGCGGATGGGCGCGTCAGATCGCTACGCGCTCCTCATTGCCTGACGTCCGACGGCCGTCTCGGGCTGGTCGTTTGACGGATCATGGCACCCGTCCTGGGTCGCCACGGCGGGCACGATTCGCCGATGACGCACCACGGCGAGGAACTGTGGAGCTCAGCCGAGACAGCAGGGAGAGCAATGCCCAGGCGTGACTACGAAGACGACCCCAGCGCCCCGCCGGCGAACAGCCTCGTCCCGGCAGCCTCCGCCGTCGTGGTGGACGACGACGGCCGAGTACTGCTTCAGCGCCGCACCGACAACGGAATGTGGGCCCTTCCCGGCGGCATGATGGAACTCGGCGAGTCGATCGGCGACTGCGCGGTCCGGGAAACCCGCGAGGAAACCGGCATCACCATCGAGATCACCGGCATCGTCGGCACCTACACCAACCCCGGCCACGTCCTCGCCTACGACGACGGTGAGGTCCGTCAGGAGTTCTCCATCTGCCTGCTCGCCCGGCCCACCGGGGGCACCCTCCGCGCCTCCGACGAATCCTTCGAAGTCGCCTGGTGCACACCCCACGAGACCGATGAACTCCCCATGGTCCCCAGCATCCGCAAACGCCTCGACGACTGGCGAGCCGGCAACGGTCCAGCCATCCGATGACGACCGCCAGACGCCGAGACCGGAGGAGCGCGTAGCGATCTGTCGCGCCCATGCGCTTCTCGCGCTGCTCTGATCAACATGAGGTGCGGGTATCGGCCCAAGACGGCCGCCGGACGCTGAGACGCGAGGAGCGCGTAGCGATCTGGTGCGTCTGGGGGCTCCTCGGGCCGCTCTGGTCGGCATGTGGTGCGGGTAGTCGCGCCCCTGGTCCGGGATCGCGGATATGGGGCCCGGATGCCCGGCGCGCCGGGCCCCGTCCCCTCGTCTCATCGCTGACGGACCCGTCCCTCCGACCATGGACCGTGCCGTTCTTTTGGGGGTTTCCCGGCAGTCTTTCGGCTTTCCGGGGCGGGCCGGTCGGTCAAGGGTCGCCGAAGGCGATCACGAAGTGACGCGACGAAGGAGCGCCCTTGACGGACCGGCCCGACACGGAAGGACGATGGGACTGACGGGAAACCCCCAAACCCTCCCTGAGACCGCCCCAGGGGCTACCGCTCCCCGGCCACCCCGCCCCGCACCCGGGGAGGCGGGTGGGCAACCGCCGCCCGGCCCCGGGGGGTCGAGGGGGAGATGGCGGGCCCGCACCGTGACCCGAAACGGGACGGCCCCCGCCCCCCCGGCAGGGGGGCAGGGGCCGTGCCGGCAGGGCCCGTCAGGCCTGGGCCGCGCCCGCCGCCGCGTCCGCGGACTGGGCCTTCAGGGCGCGCTCGACGCCCGAGCGGGACTCCGAGACCAGGCGGCGCAGGGCGGCGTTCGGCTCGGCCGAGGCCAGCCACGCGTCCGTCGCGTCCAGGGTCGCCTGCGACACCTGGAGCGACGGGTACAGACCGACCGCGATCTGCTGCGCGATCTCGTGGCTGCGGCTCTCCCAGATGTCCTTGACCACCGCGAAGTACTTCTCCGCGTACGGCGCGAGCAGCTCCCGCTGGTCGGTCTGGACGAAGCCGCCGATCACGGCCTCCTGCACCGCGTTCGGCAGGTCGGCCGACTCCACCACCGAGGCCCAGGCCTCCGCCTTGGCCTCGGCCGTCGGCCGGGCGGCCCGCGCCGTCGCCGCGTGGCGCTCGCCCGCGGCGGTCGCGTCCCGCTCCAGCTCCGCCGCGATCGCGGCCTCGTCCGCGAGACCCGTGGCCGCCAGGCGCTCCAGGAACGCCCACCGCAGCTCCGTGTCCACGACCAGGCCCTCGACCTCGGCCGAGCCGTCGAGCAGCGCCGCCAGGTAGGTCAGCTGCCCTTCGGTACGGGCCGTCGCCGCGAAGGCGCGCGCCCACGCCAGCTGGTGGTCACTGCCCGGCTCGGCCGCGCGCAGGTGCTCCAGCGTGGCCTCGGTCCAGACGGCCAGGCCCTGGTCCCGCCACGCCGGGTCGGCGTACAGGTCGACGGCCAGCTTCACCTGGCGGTGCAGGGACTGCACCACACCGATGTCCGACTCCTTGCCGATGCCCGACAGGACCAGCGCCAGGTAGTCGCGCGTGGCCAGCTCGCCGTCGCGCGTCATGTCCCACGCCGACGCCCAGCACAGCGCCCGCGGCAGCGACTCGGTGAAGTCGCCCAGGTGCGCGGTGACGTTCGCCAGCGAGACCTCGTCCAGGCGGACCTTGGCGTACGACAGGTCGTCGTCGTTGAGCAGCACGACCGCCGGACGGGCACGTCCCGCCAGCTCCGGCACGGCCGTCCGCTCGCCGTCGATGTCCAGCTCGATCCGGTCCGTGCGGACCAGCTTGCCGCCCTCCAGGTCGTACAGGCCGACCGCGATGCGGTGCGGGCGCAGCACCGGCTCGCCCTTGGCACCGGCCGGCAGGGCCGGGGCCTCCTGGCGCACGGCGAACGACGAGATCAGACCCGACTGATCCGTCTCGATCTCGGGCCGCAGCACGTTGATGCCGGCGGTCTCCAGCCACGCCTTCGACCAGGCGGTCAGGTCGCGGCCGGAGGTCTCCTCCAGCGCGCCCAGCAGGTCCGACAGGCGCGTGTTCCCGAAGGCGTGCGCCTTGAAGTACGCCTGCACGCCCTTGAAGAAGGCGTCCATGCCCACGTACGCGACGAGCTGCTTGAGCACCGAGGCGCCCTTGGCGTACGTGATGCCGTCGAAGTTGACCAGGACGTCGTCCAGGTCGCGGATGTCGGCCATGATCGGGTGCGTGGACGGCAGCTGGTCCTGCCGGTACGCCCAGGTCTTCATGGAGTTCGCGAACGTGGTCCACGCGTGCGGCCACTTCGAGCCCTCGGCGTAGGCCTGGCAGGCGATCGAGGTGTAGGTGGCGAACGACTCGTTCAGCCACAGGTCGTTCCACCACTCCATGGTGACGAGGTCGCCGAACCACATGTGGGCGAGCTCGTGCAGGATGGTCTCGGCGCGCACCTCGTACGCCGCGTCCGTCACCTTCGACCGGAAGACGTACTGGTCGCGGATGGTGACCGCGCCGGCGTTCTCCATCGCGCCCGCGTTGAACTCCGGCACGAAGAGCTGGTCGTACTTCGCGAACGGGTAGTCGTACGCGAACTTCTCCTGGAACCAGTCGAAGCCCTGCCGCGTCACGTCGAAGATCGCGTCGGCGTCGAGGAACTCGGCGAGCGAGGGCCGGCAGTAGATGCCGAGCGGCACGGACTGCCCGTCCGGGCCCTCGTACGAGCTGTGCACCGCGTGGTACGGGCCGACGATCAGCGCGGTGATGTACGAGGAGATGCGCGGGGTCGGCTCGAAGGCCCACACCCGGTCCTTCGGCTCCGGCGTCGGGGAGTTCGAGATGACCGTCCAGCCCTCGGGGGCCGTCACGGTGAACTGGAACGTCGCCTTCAGGTCGGGCTGCTCGAAGCTCGCGAAGACGCGCCGCGCGTCCGGCACCTCGAACTGGGTGTACAGGTACGCCTGCTGGTCGACCGGGTCGACGAAGCGGTGCAGGCCCTCGCCGGTGTTGGTGTAGGCGCAGTCCGCGACGACACGGAGCTCGTTGGCCCCGGCGGCCAGGTGGTCCAGCGCGATCCGCGAGTCGCGGAAGACGGCGGCCACGTCCAGCGACTTGCCGTTCAGGACGACCTCGTGCACGGCCGGCGCGACCAGGTCGATGAAGGTCCCGGCGCCTGCCTCGGCCGACTGGAAGCGCACGGTGGTCACGGACGGGTAGGTCCCGCCCTCCTGCGCGCCGCTGAGATCGAGTTCGATCTCGTACGAGTCGACGGTGAGCAGCTTCGCCCGCTGCTGAGCCTCTTCACGGGTGAGATTCGTGCCAGGCACGCGTTCATCTCCTTTGATGGTGACGTTGCCCCGCCATCCTTCCACGCGGGCCGGGCCGCCGGGCGGGACTAATCCAGAGGCGAACACGAGGTCCGATTTCCGCCGGACCCGGCCGGGCCCGCCCGCGCACTCTGGACCCATGACCGCACACCCCGCACCCCTGACCGCGCACACGGCCCTCCCCATCCCGCCGGCCACCCTCACCGCCCTGCGGGCCCGCGACGACGCCGGGCGGCCCGGCCTGCCGTACGAGGACCCCGAGGGCGGAGCCCCGCTGCGCTGCTGCCTGCGCCGCAGCCGCCCGGGGGAGCTGATCGCCCTCGTCTCCTACGCCCCGCTGAGGCGCTGGGCCGCCGGGACGGGCGTCGACCCGGGCGCGTACGACGAACAGGGCCCGGTCTTCGTCCACGGTGCCGACTGCGAAGGACCTGCCGCCGGGTCCGGCCACCCCTTCGCGCAGGCCGGAGCCCTGCGCACGGTCCGCCGCTACGACTCCGCCGGCCGCATCCTCGGCGGTCGTCTCCTCACCCTCCCCGAGGCCGCCGACGAGGCGGTCGAACAGGCGCTGGGGGATGCCTTCGCCGACCCGCGCACCGCGCTCGTGCACGTCCGCGCGGTCGAGTTCGGCTGCTTCCTCTTCGAGGTACGCAGGCCCTGACACGCCGGAGGGGGGGGGGGGGGGGGGGGGGGAGGCCCCCCCCCCCCCCCCCCGGGGGGGGGGGGGGGGGGCAGCTCTTGTAGCACCACCCCCAACGTTGTTTGGTTTTTTTCTGGGGTCTC
>NZ_JBVJWV010000011.1:178864-181925 GCF_055602105.1 Streptomyces sp. NPDC037421 | reverse complement strand
GGGGGGTGTCTCCCGACACTCGGACCGCGGCTTGGGTGCGCTGCGGGGGGGGGGGGGTGGGTTGTTTCTTTGGGGGGGGGGGGGGGAGGGCAAGGAGGGGGGGGGGGGGGGGGGCCCCCCCCCCCCCCCCCCTCCGCTCACCACACGGGCGGCGTCAGCCGCGCAGCTCCTCGGCGACCAGCTCCGCGATCTGGACGGCGTTCAGCGCGGCGCCCTTGCGGAGGTTGTCGTTGGAGAGGAACAGCGCGAGGCCGTTGTCGACCGTCTCGTCCACGCGGATGCGGCCCACGTACGAGGCGTCCTGGCCGGCGGCCTGGAGCGGGGTCGGGATCTCGGACAGCTCGACGCCCGGGGCGTCCTTCAGCAGCTCGTAGGCGCGCTCGACGCTGATCGGACGCTCGAAGCGGGCGTTGACCTGGAGGGAGTGGCCGGAGAAGACGGGGACGCGGACACAGGTGCCGGAGACCTTGAGCCCGGGGATCTCCAGGATCTTGCGGGACTCGTTGCGGAGCTTCTGCTCCTCGTCGGTCTCGAAGGAGCCGTCGTCGACGAGGTTGCCCGCGAGCGGGACCACGTTGTACGCGATCGGGCGCTTGTAGACGGCCGGCTCGGGGAACTCCACCGCGCCGCCGTCGAAGGTCAGCTGGTCGGCGGCCTCGGAGACGGCGCAGGCCTGGCCCTTGAGCTCGGCGACGCCGGCCAGGCCGGAGCCGGAGACGGCCTGGTAGGTGGTGGCGATCAGCGCGGTCAGGCCGGCCTCATCGTGGAGGGGGCGCAGCACGGGCATGGCGGCCATGGTGGTGCAGTTCGGGTTCGCGATGATGCCCTTGGGGCGGTTCTTGATCGCGTGGGGGTTGACCTCGGAGACCACGAGGGGGACCTCGGGGTGGCTGCGCCAGGCGGAGGAGTTGTCGATCACGACGGCACCCTGGGAGGCGACCTTCTCGGCGAGGGCCCTGGAGGTGGCGCCGCCCGCGGAGAAGAGCACGATGTCCAGGCCGGAGTAGTCGGCCGTGGAGGCGTCCTCGATGGTGATCTCCTGGCCCTGCCACTCCAGGGTGGAGCCCGCGGAACGGGCCGAGGCGAAGAGCCGCAGCTCGTCGACCGGGAACTTCCGCTCGGCGAGGATGCCGCGCATGACTCCGCCGACCTGTCCGGTGGCTCCGACGATTCCGACCCTCACGGTGACTCCTTCGAATACGTTGACGCGGGCGCGCGTGGAGCCATCATGCGTTCGACCCCACGAGGCTTGTCCAATCCATTGTCCGAGGTGCGGACAGTGTCGGAGCCGTGAACTCCCGTGACGAGTGTGTGACGGGCGCGTCAACAGACCCTCCAACGTCCGTTTTGCCTGGTCAAGGCCGGTTAGCTTCCGGTTCAGCCGTGATCGTTATGCGGACGCGGCGCACCAGAAGCCGAAACACCACCTCGGGGAGATCCACCGTGCCGGACATCCGCCACCGCCACCGCCGGTCCATACCGGCCCTCGCCGCCCTCGCGGCGGCCGCCGTCGCCGCGCCCGTGCTGCTGGCCGCCACCCCGGCCAGCGCCCACCCGCGCGAGGGCAGGCTGGCCCAGGAGCTGGTGGAGGAGGTCACCGCGCGCGGGGCCTACCGCCACCTGGCGAAGTTCCAGCAGATCGCCGACGCCAACGGCGGCAACCGGGCCGCGGGCACCCCCGGCCACGCCGCCTCGGCCGCCTACGTCCACGACACCCTGAAGAAGGCCGGGTACGAGGTCTCGTACCAGGACTTCGACATCTACGAGGCGCACACGAAGACGGAGAAGACCACGGTCCTCGGCGACCAGCCGCGGGAGCTGGCCACCGCGGCCTTCACCTTCACCAAGTCCACCCCGGCCGGCGGCCTGGCCGCCCCGCTCGCCCTCGCCCGGGTCGACGAGACCCCCGGCTGCACCGCCGACGACTACCCGGCCGGCGCCTTCACCGGGAAGATCGCCCTGGTCAAGCGGGGTGCCTGCACCTTCGTGGAGAAGCAGCGGGCCGCCGCCGCGGCGGGCGCGATCGGCGTGATCGTCTACAACCACAGCGGTACCACCCCGGTCCGCGGCGGGTTCTCCTCCCCGGCCGAGGGGATCATCCCCAGCGCGGGCATCACCCTGGCCGACGGCGAGGCGCTGGCCGCGGCCGCCGCCAAGGGCGAGGTGAAGGTGCGCCTGGACCTGGACCAGGAGCACGTGAAGAAGACCACCCGCAACGTGATCGCCGAGACCCGGGGCGGCCGCGCCGACCGCGTGGTGACGGTCGGCTCCCACCTGGACTCGGTCCCCGAGGGTCCCGGCATCAACGACAACGGCTCCGGCTCGGCCGGACTCCTCGAAGTCGCCCTCAAGCTCGCCGACGAGGGCGCCAACAAGAAGAACAAGGGGCCCGCCAACAAGGTGCGCTTCGCCTGGTGGTCGGCGGAGGAGCTGGGCCTGCTGGGCTCCGAGCACTACGTCGCGCAGCTGTCCGACAAGCAGAAGAAGGACATCGCGCTCTACCTGAACTTCGACATGATCGCCTCGCCGAACCCGGCGCAGTTCGTCTACGACGGCGACGACTCGGACAAGACCGGCGCGGGCGCCGGCCCGGCCGGCTCGGCGCAGATCGAGGCGCTGATCAACGGCTTCCTCGACAAGAAGGGCAAGCCGCACGAGGGCAGTGACTTCGACGGCCGCTCCGACTACGGCCCGTTCATCGAGAACGGCATCCCGGCGGGCGGCACCTTCACCGGCGCCGAGGGCATCAAGACCGCCGAGCAGGCCAAGCGCTACGGCGGCACGGCCGGGGCGGCGTACGACCCGAACTACCACGGGGCGGGCGACAACCTGAAGAACATCGACCTCAAGGCGTTCGACACCAACCTGGACGTCATCGCCCACGCGGTCGGCACGTACGCGGAGTCCCTGCGCTCGCTGGGCAAGTAAGCGGTAGGGGCAGGTGAAAAGCCGGAGGGGGGGGGGGGGGGGGGGGGCCGCCCCGCCCCCCCACCCCTCCCCCCCCCCCCCCCCCACCACCCCACAAGAGGCGTGTTACCCCCCGGGGGGGGGGAACCTCACC
>NZ_JBVJWV010000011.1:149735-178854 GCF_055602105.1 Streptomyces sp. NPDC037421 | reverse complement strand
CGGCGGCGGGGGCGGGGGTGGAGGCGGGTGTAGGGGCGGGGGGGGGAGGGGAGGGGGGGGGGGGGGGAGGGGGGGGGGGGGCGCGCCCCCCCCCCCCCCCCCCCCCCTCCGTCATGCGTTCAGGTCAGGACCCTTACGGGGTGACCTTGTCGATCTGGACGCTGCCGGTGCCGGCGGCGGTGCCGCGGGCGTTGAGCAGCTGGACCTGGCCGAAGAACTGGCGGCCCTCGGGGGCCGCGCCCGTCACCAGGACCTTCGCCGAGACCGGCGCGGAGGCGCCCGTGGCGAGGTTGACCGTGGCGGCCTCGTCGACCTGGACGGAGCCCAGGGCGGCCGAGAAGTACACGTCGCGGTAGTCGTACGTGGTGGTGCCGGCCGGGACCGCGTAGCCGATCACCTTGATGGTGTAGGTACCGGCGGCGGGCTTGACCAGGCTGACGGACTCGTCGGAGTCGCCGTCGGCGGAGGAGCCGACCTTGACGCCGTCCTTGTAGACCTCGAGGTCGAGGTCGGCGGCGGTGTCCGAGGGCTTGTTGACCGCGACGTCCAGGCGGGCGGCGCCCTCACCGACGACGACCTCGGTGGTCTTGGTCTCGCCGGCGGCGATGGTCGGCTTGTCGACCTTCGCGGAGCCGAGCGGGCCGCCCTGGAGCTTGCCGCCGGAGATGGCCGCCGCGTCGTTCTTCACGGTCCACTGGACCGGCGCCGGGGTGCCCTGCTTGACCTCGGGCAGGACCTTGACGGCCGGGTCGAAGCCCGCGCCGAGGACGGAGACGTCCAGCTTGAACGGGTTGTCGAGCAGCGGCGACGTACGGCGCGACTCGACCTCGATCTCCCAGACGCCCGGCTGCGGGTCGGTGTACGACCGCAGGTCGGGGCGGCACTGGTTGGCCGGGTTGTCGTAGTTCGGGTAGCACTGGGTGGTCGCGCTGTCCTCGACGCCCGTGCCGTACGGGTGGATCGAGATGAAGCGCGTCTGGCTGCCCGCCGCGAGCCCGCCGAGGGCGACCTCAAGGGTCTTGGCGCCCTGCGGGACGGTCACGAAGTACGACTTGTGGCTGTTGCGCTGCACGGAGGACTTGTCCGACAGCGTGAAGGACGGCTGCGCCAGCGGGGCGGAGGCGACGACCGTGGCCAGGATCTGCTTGTCGACGCCCTCGGTGGTGGGGTCGTCGAGCTGCAGGATGCCGCTGTGGACGCCGGCCGACTTGACGTTGGCCTCGACCTTGATGGTGACCGGCTTGTTCAGCGGCAGGGTGACGTAGTCGTAGCCGCCACCGCCGACGACCTTGAAGGTGCCGTCGTTGGTGCGCCAGCCGATGTTGTGCCGGGTGCCGTACTTGACGCCGGTGGTGCGGGTGACGACGACGTCGTAGACCTTCTTCTGGCCGACCTTCAGGCCGCCCTCGCGGTCGTAGAGGCCGGTGCCGAAGCCCGGGGTCTTCAGGAACTGGTCGAGCGCGGTGTCGACGGGGGCCTTGACCGTGAACTCGTTGGCCTTGGCGCCGCGCTGGATGGACTCCCACGCCTTGGGGATGTCGATCAGACCGGCGCCCTGTGCGTGCGCCGGAACGTCGTCGATCTTCTTGGCGGTGCTGGTCAGCGCCACGCGCAGGTTGGCCGGGGGCAGGGCGATCTTCGCCTGCTTGGCGGCCGAGATCAGCAGGGCGCTGGCGCCCGCGGCCTGCGGCGAGGACATCGACGTGCCCTGGAGCATGCCGTAGCCGGCCGGGAGGTTGTAGCCGGCCTCCTTCACGGGCGCACCGGGCAGCCAGGTCTGGATGGTGTTGATGGCCGCGCCGGGGGCGGTGATGGTCGGCGTGAACCCGCCGTCCTCACGCGGACCGCGCGAGGAGAAGGGGAACATGTTGTACTTCTTGGACACGCCGGAGCCGTAGTTGGCGGCCCAGGTCTCCTTGGAGACCGCGGCACCCACGGAGATGACCTTGTCGGCGAGGCCGGGGTCGCCGATGGTGTTGACGCCCGGACCCTCGTTGCCCGCCGAGATGACGAGCTGGACACCGTAGGTGTCGATGAGGTTCTTGTAGAGCTCCGAGCGGGCGTTGTTGCCGTCGTTCAGCGCCGGCAGGCCGCCGATCGACATGTTGACGATGTCGACGCCGCGGTTGACGACCAGGTCGATCATGCCCTCGGTCAGCGCGACGTTGGTGCAGCCGCCGGACCAGGAGCAGGCGCGGGAGGAGACGAGCTTGGCGCCCGGCGCCTGGCCGTTCATCTGGCCGCCGAACAGGCCGTTGGCGGCGGTGATGCCGGCGACGTGCGAACCGTGCTCGGACTCGATGATGCCGATGTTGACGAAGTCGGCCTTCTTGCCGACCCAGTCGCCGCCGAGCGGGTCCATCGGGACGTCCTTGCGGATCTCGATGGTGAACGGGATCCGCTCCGCCACCTCGGTCGCGGGGTTGTCCGTACCGAACCAGCCGATCTGGAAGCCGTCCTTGTACGGCTTCATCGGCTCGTTGTTGGTGAAGTCGCCGTCCTGGTCGGTGTCGACGCGGACGGTGCCGGCGGCCGGGTCGTAGAGCATGCCGAACCGGTCGGTGGTGTCCCCGTCCCGGTTGACGTCGCCCTTCATGTCGCCGTTGGCGGTGATCGACTCGCTGAAGCGGCTCCACTGGAAGCTGCCCTCGGGGGCCTTCCAGCTCTGGCCGCCGGCGGTGAAGGCGCCGCCCGCGGCGGTGACCGGGGTGATCTGGGCGCGCCAGGTCCCGTCGTTGTCCGTGATCGGGTCGGTCGCGGTCACCCAGTCGACGATCTTGCGCTCGCCGGTGGTGGTCTTCTGCAGCGCGGGGTGGCTGACGTCGACGCCCGAGTCCATGATGCCGATGGTCACGCCACGGCCGTCGGCCTGCGGGTTCTTCTTGACGAAGTCCACCGAGCCGGTCTCGAACGAGGGGTTGTACGGGTTCTTGGCCGGGGTGTTCCTGTCCGGCGCCGGGTAGGCCTCGGCGGCGGTCTTCCTGGCCGAACCGTCCTTGCTCGCCTCGGGACGCGGGTCCGGCAGCCGGATCTCGTGCCGCAGGTCCATGCCGTGCACGGACTCCAGCTTGGCGGCCGCCTTCAGCGCGGCCTCCGCCTTGTCGGTCGGCAGGGTGGCGCGTACGTAGCCGAGCTTGTCGTACGTCTGGCCGACCGAGGCGCCCTGGACGGCGTCGAGCTGGTCGGCGACCTGCTTGGTCTGGCCGGGGGCGGTCGCGACCATGACGGTGACGGTCGCGTCACCCTTGGCCTTGGCCTCCTGGAGCAGTTCGGCGTCCGCCGAACCGAGCTTCTGGTCCGCGGACTTGACCGGAGAGGTCACCCACGGGTCGTCACCGGAGCCCGCCGCGAAGGCGGGTACGGCGCCGGTGGCGCAGAGGGCGGCCACCAGGCCCGCGGCCGCCGCGACGCGGGCCGCGCGCCTGGCGCCGGGTATGGCCCCGGTGGTGGAGCTGGGGGAGTCGAGGGTCATCAGCATCCCTGGCTAAGTGAAAGATACGGTCCGGATTTCGGTGCCGGATGACCGGTCAGCTTTGCGCAAGTGACAGCTGTTTGGGGAGGGTTGTCATTGACCGAGACCTGACATGGCGGGTTCCCGTCAGTGCGGAGTGTCCGCCAGTGGGGACATGCCGGGGCAAGCCGGGGCGACTTGCGGTGCCCGGTGAGGCGATTTATCGACTTTCCGGCCGTCTTGCGGGGAAGGATCGGCCTTCCGTCTCAAGACCGGTGTGACAGATTCCGGCCGTTCAGCGCTCGCGCGTGCGCGCGTAGTGCCGCGAGGCCTTGGCGCGGTTGCCGCAGATGGCCATGGAGCACCAGCGCCGGGTGCCGTTGCGCGAGGTGTCGTGGAAGTGCAGCACGCAGGTCTCCGAGGCGCACTTGCGGATCCGGTCGGGTGCGGTGGCCAGCAGGCCGAGGTAGTCGCGGGCCGCCGTCCAGGCCGGACCCCAGGAGGGGTCGGCGAACTCGGCGCGCTCGCCGGGGCCTTCGGCGGTGAGGGTGGCGCGGATCCGGCCGTGCTCCAGTACGGAGTCCACCAGGGAGCGCGCACTCGCGTCGGCCGGGTCCGCGACCGCGCGGGCGATCGCCTCGCGCGCGGTCAGCAGGTGGACCAGGGTCGACTTGTCGGCGCGGAAGCGGCCGGCCAGGCCCGTGCTCTCCAGCCAGAGGGCCAGTCCCTCCAGCCGGCCCAGCCCGAAGGCCCCCGCGAAGAGGTCGGCGATCTCGCCGTCCAGCATCCAGCGCGTGTTCAGCAGGTCGAGGGAGACCGGCTCTCCGGTCAGCGGGCGTGGGTCCGTGGTCGGTGCCGCCGCTGTCATGTCCGCCTCCTCGTACCGCTAACCCCTCAAGGGTACGTGACCGGTTGACGGCCTTGCGTCTAACCTTTAATCTCGATGTAGAAGGTTAGAACTCCTCGGGGAAGGGACCCGTCATGGCGACCGTCATCAGCAAGCTCCGCACCGGGCACGTGGGCCTCAACGTCACCGACCTGGACCGCTCGCTCGCCTTCTACCGCGAGGTCCTCGGCTTCGAGCCGCTGGGCGAGGGCAAGGAAGAGGGCCGCCGCTTCGCCTTCCTCGGCCAGGGCGGCGAGCTGGTACTGACCCTCTGGCAGCAGGCCGGGGAGCGGTACGCGCCGCACACCGCCGGACTGCACCACCTCGCGTTCTCCACCGAGGCGATCGAGGAGGTCCGGGCGTACGAGGACCGGCTGCGCGGCCTGGGCGTGGAATTCGCCTACGAGGGCGTCGTCGCCCACCGCGAGGGCGCGGCCTCCGGCGGGATCTTCTTCCACGACCCCGACGGCACCCGTCTGGAGATCTCCGCGCCGGCCGGCGCCGAGGAGGCTCCCGCTCCCGTCGCATCCGCTCCGACCTGCGGCTTCTTCTAGGAACTCAAGGATTGGGGTCGTCATGGGCCGGTACCACCAGGGCTCGCTGGCCGTACAGGAACGGGTCGGCGTGCGCGAGCTCGCCGAGCACGTCGGCCGCTCCATCGGCGCGGACATCCGCGACGTCGCGGCGGCCTTCCTCGCCCAGCAGCCCCACCTCGTCGTCGGCGCCGCCGACGGCGCCGGGCGGCTGTGGGCCTCGCTGCTCACCGGCGCGCCCGGTTTCGTACGGGCCACCGGGCCGGGCCGCATCCGGGTCTCGGGGGGCCTCCCGGAGGGCGACCCGCTGGCCGGGGCGCTGGCCACCGCCGGCACCCGGGTCGGCACCATCTCCCTCGACCCGCGCACCCGGCGCCGGATGCGGCTCAACGGGACCCTCGACGTGACGCCCGGCGGTTTCGCGGTGGAGGCCGAGCAGGTGTTCTCCAACTGCCCCAAGTACCTGCAGAAGCGGCAGCCGCTCGAGCTGGTGGCCGAAGGGGCCGGTGTGGTGCGGCGCGGGGACGCGCTCACCCCCGGCCAGGAGCGGGCCGTCCGCGCCGCCGACACCTTCTTCGTCGCCACCACCGCCGAGGCGGACGGGGCCGACGCCAGCCACCGGGGCGGGATGCCGGGCTTCGTGGAGGTGCTCTCGCCGGCGGAGCTGCGCTGGCCGGACTACGCGGGCAACGCGATGTTCCTGACCTTGGGCAACCTCGCCGCCGACGAGCGGGCCGGGCTGCTCTTCCCCGACTGGGAGGGTGGCGGGCTGCTCCAGCTGAGCGGGCGGGCCCGGACCGAGTACGGCCCCGGCGGGAGCCGCGCCGTGCGCTTCCGGGTGGAGGCGGTGGTGGAGAGCCTGCATCCGGGGCGGCTGCGCTGGAGCGCCCCGGAGTACTCCCCGGCCAACCCGCCTCACCGGGGCAGTACGACCAGGTAGGCGGCGGGCTCGCGGTCGCCGGACGCCGTCAGGGCGGTCCGGACGACCGCCGCCTGCTGCTCGGGCCAGTCGCGCAGCTTGCGGGGCGTCAGGTACAGGACGGTCACCCCGAGGCGCTCCAGGGTTTCCCGCTTGCGGACCGCCTCCGACCAGTCCTCGTCCTCGCCCTGGCGGGGTGCGCGGGTGTCGATCTCGATGGCGACGGCCTGCTCGGGCCAGTACGCGTCGACCCCGCCGAGGTGCGGGCCGCCGGGCAGCCGCAGGTCCACGTTCCAGACGGGCTCGGGGAGCTCGAAGCCCCGTACGAGCTGGTACAGCCGGTCCTCCGCGATGGCCCGCCCCTCCGCGAGGAGGGACTCGACGGCGTCGACGACGTGCGGCCGGTTCAGCAGCCGGGCCACCGTCAGCTCCCGTACGACGGCGGCCGGTTCGCAGTGCCCGCCGCGCACGGCCTCGCTGAGGACGCGGCGCACCGTGCCGGCGTCGGAGAGCTGCGCGACGGCGTCGGCGACGGCCCGCGCCACCGGGGCCACCGGCAGCCCGGTCACCTCCACGGGGCGGGGCGGGGTGTGGGCGCGGACGATGCGGACGTCGCCGGTGGAGCGCAGCCGGCGGGTGTTCGGCACCAGCACGTCGACGTGGGAGAGGGCGAGCAGGGCGGGGGTGGCGGAGAACCGGTAGAGCGCGAGGGCGGCCAGCCCGGTGATCATGACCTCGCCGCTGCCGCGCCGGCCCGCGTACAGCAGGGCGGCGTGCAGCCGCTCCTCGCTGGTCGCGGGGCCGGAGTGGAGCAGGAACACCCCGGGCAGCACCTGCTGCCAGGGCCGCCCGGCGGCCTCGGAGGCGCTGACGCCGTGCTCGCGCAGCTGCGCGAGGGTCAGCACGCGGGGGCGGCTGGCGGTGAGGTGGGCGAGGGGGAGGGGTGCGTTCTGGTTCATGACGCGGTGATTCCCTCAGGCCATGGCCTTGCTAACCCCTGTTACACGTCTGTCGACAAATCCGGACAAGCTGGGGCTAAAGTACGGGCGTTCGAGTGCCGAAAGGGCCCGCTGGCTCCGATCACCCTATGAACTCACAGGTACCGCCGACCGCGCCGCCGGGCGAGGATTCAACCGGCTGACCGAGTCGGCCGGGAACCGCCGCACCACGGGGGCGGCAGGGTGCGGGTCCGCCAGGCCCGCACCCTGCCGGACGGTGGATCAGCCCGCGGCCGCGTCGCAGGCCTGGCCGCGCAGAGCCCGGGCCAGGTCATCGCGGGACTCCAGCACCAGCCGGCGCAGCGCGGGGGCCGCGTCCGGGCGGGCGGCGAGCCACGCGTCGGTGGCCTCGACCGTGGCCGACGAGTCCTGGAGCATCGGGTAGAGCCCCTTCACCACGTCGATGCCGATCTGGATCGAGCGCTGCGCCCAGACCCGCTCGATCACCTCGAAGTAGCGCCCCGCGTACCCGGCCAGCAGCTCCCGCTGCGAGCCCTGCTGCATCCCGGAGATGGTGGCCTCCACCAGCGCGTTCGACAGCGCGTCCGACTCCACCACCGCCGCCCACGCCTGGTCCTTGACCGCCGCCGACGGCCGGGCGGCCAGGCACCGCACCTGGTGCCGCTTGCCCGAAGCCGTGTCGTCCCGGGTCAGTTCGGCCTCCACCGCCGCCTCGTCCGCCGCCCCGTGCGCCACCAGCGGCAGCAGGAAGTCCCAGCGCAGTTCCTGGTCGACCTCCAGCCCGTCGATCCGGGCCGTGCCGTCCAGCAGGCCCAGCAGCAGCTGGAAGTCGCCCTCCGTCGTCGCGCTCGCCGCGAAGAACCGGGCCCAGGTCAGCTGGTGCTCCGACCCCGGCTCGGCCAGCCGCAGCTCGTGCAGCGCGCCCGCCGCCAGGTCCCGCCCGGTCTGCTCGCGCCGTGCCGCCGGCGTGTAGTGGGTCACCGCGCTCAGCGCCTGCGCGTGCAGCTGCTGGAGCACGCCGACGTCGGTCTCCCGGCCCGCGTGCGCCAGCACCAGCGAGACGAAGTCCCGCGCGGGCATGAGCGCGTCCCGCGTCAGGTTCCACAGCGCCGACCAGCACAGCGCCCGCGCCAGCGGGTCCGTCAGGTCGCCCAGGTGCCCGCGCAGCGTGGCCAGCGAGGCCTCGTCGAAGCGGATCTTGCAGTACGTGAGGTCCTCGTCGTTGACCAGGACCAGGTCCGGCCGCTCCAGCCCGGCCGGCTCCGCGACCACCGTCCGCGCGCCCGCCACGTCCGCCTCGGCCCGCGCGTAGCGCGCCAGCGACCCGTCCGCCTCCAGCCGGTACAGGCCCACCGCGACCCGGTGGGGGCGCAGCTCGTCGCCCTCCTGGACCACCGCCAGCTCCGTCAGCCGCCCGGCCGCGTCGGAGGTCACCACCGGCGTCAGCGCGTTCACGCCCGCCGTCTGGAGCCAGGCACGCGACCACTCGGCCATGTCCCGTCCGGAGACCTCCCCGAGCACCGACAGCAGGTCGTCCAGGGTGGTGTTCCCGTACGCGTGGGCCTTGAAGTAGCGCCGCGCGCCGTCCAGGAACGCCTCCCGGCCCACGTACGCGACCAGCTGCTTGAGCACCGCGGCGCCCTTGGCGTACGTGATGCCGTCGAAGTTCAGCTTCGCGTCCTCCAGGTCACGGATGTCGGCCGTGACCGGGTGCGTGGACGGCAGCTGGTCGGCCCGGTACGCCCACGCCTTGCGGCTGTTGGCGAAGGTGACCCAGGCCTGGTCGAAACGGGTGGCCTCGACGAGTCCGAAGGAGCCCATGAAGTCCGCGAAGGACTCCTTCAGCCACAGGTCGTCCCACCACTTCATGGTGACCAGGTCGCCGAACCACATGTGTGCCATCTCGTGCAGGACGACGTTCGCGCGCCGCTCGTAGGAGGCCTGCGTGACCTTCCCGCGGAAGATGTACTCCTCGCGGAAGGTCACCATCCCCGGGTTCTCCATCGCGCCGAGGTTGTACTCGGGCACGAAGGCCTGGTCGTACTTCCCGAAGGGGTACGGGTAGTCGAAGATCTCGTGGAAGAGGTCGAAGCCCTGCTTGGTGACGAGGAACACGTCGTCGGCGTCGAAGTGCTTCGCCAGCCCCTTGCGGCACATCGCGCCCAGCGGGATGGTCAGGTCCCCGCGCGTGTAGGTGTCCGTGACGTAGTGGTACGGACCGGCCACCACACAGGTGATGTACGTGGAGATGGGCGCGGTCTCGGCGAAGCGCCGGGTCTGCCCCTCGCGGGACTCCTCCGCGCCGTTGCTCCACACCTGCCACCCCTCGGGCGCCGTCACCTCGAAGCGGTACGGCGCCTTCAGGTCGGGCTGCTCGAAGTTGGCGTACACGCGGCGGGCGTCCGCCGGCTCGTACTGGGTGTAGAGGTAGACCTCGCCGTCCTCCGGGTCCACGAAGCGGTGCATGCCCTCGCCGGTCCGGCTGTAGGCGCAGTTCGCGTCGACGACCAGGACGTTCTCGGAGTCGAGCCCCTCCAGCGCGATCCGCGCCCCGTCGAAGACGGAGGCCGGGTCCAGCGCGCGCCCGTTCAGGGTGACGGAGTTCACGGAGGGGGCGATCAGGTCCGCGAAGGAGGACGCGCCCGGGACGGCGGCCCGGAAGCGCACGGTGGTCACCGAGCGGAAGGTACGCGGGCCCTCGGCCGGCTCGGCCTCGTCCACCGCGGACCTCAGGTCGAGGACCACCTCGTACCCGTCGACGGACAGCAGCTCGGCCCGCTCGCGGGCCTCGTCGCGGGACAGGTTCTCTCCGGGCACGTTGCACTCCTTCGTGCGTGATCACGGTCTTCGCTGGAATCCTCCCACGGGGAATGCGGGCGATCCCGGCCTGGTTGGCGGATAGGAACATGCCCCGTGACGCCTTATGTGACTTGAGGAGAGCCATGACCGACACCCAGGTGCGCGAGAAGACGCCGGTCGACTTCTGGTTCGACCCGCTCTGCCCCTGGGCCTGGATGACCTCCCGCTGGATGCTCGAGGTCGAGAAGGTCCGCGACGTGGAAGTCCGCTGGCACGTGATGAGCCTCGCCGTGCTCAACGAGGACAAGCTCGACGAGCTGCCCGAGCGCTACCGCGAACTGCTCGGCCCCAAGGGCTGGGCCCCGGTGCGCGTGGTGGTCGCCGCACAGCAGAAGTTCGGCGAAGAGGTCACCGGCAAGCTGTACACCGCGCTCGGCACCAAGATCCACAACGAGGACCGCGGCGCGACCCGCGAGGTCATCGCCGACGCCCTGGAGGAGGTCGGCCTGCCGGCCGAGCTGCTCGCCTACGCCGACTCCGACGAGTACGACCAGGTCCTGCGCGACTCCCACAACGACGGCATCGAGCGCGTCGGCCAGGAGGTCGGCACCCCGGTGATCTCCGTGCCCGGCGCCGACGGCGAAGAGGTGGCCTTCTTCGGCCCGGTGGTCACGCCCGCCCCGCGCGGCGAGGCCGCCGCCCGCCTGTGGGACGGCACCCTGCTGGTCGCCTCGACCCCCGGCTTCTACGAGATCAAGCGCACCCGCACCAAGGGCCCGTCCTTCGAGTAGTCCGGCCCCGTACGCACAGAAGACCCCCGTGAGTCACGTCCTCACGGGGGTCTTCCGCTGAACACGCCCGCACGCGAAGGCTGAGAAGACGATCACGAGGCGGGCGGGTCTGGAGGTGCGGATCAGCCCTTGACGGGGATCAGCAGCGGGGTGTTCGCCTTGGCGTCGGCGTAGCGCTTGGCCACGTCCTGCCAGTTGACGACGTTCCACATGGCCTCGATGAAGTCCACCTTCTGGTTCTTGTACTGCAGGTAGAAGGCGTGCTCCCAGGCGTCGAAGACCAGGATCGGCGTGCTGGCGACGCCCACGTTGCCCTGGTGGTCGTAGACCTGCTCGACCACGAGCCGGCCGCTGACGGGCTCGTACGCGAGGACGCCCCAGCCGGAGCCCTGCGTCGCGGAGGACGCGAAGGTCAGCTGCTTCTTGAACTTGGCGAAGGAGCCGAAGGACTCGGTGATCGCGTCCGCCAGGTCGCCCACGCCGTCGGCCGCGGTCGGCTCGCCGCCGCCCTCGCCGGTCTTCGGGCTGGCCATGTTGTTCCAGTAGATGCTGTGCAGGATGTGGCCGGAGAGGTGGAACGCGAGGTTCTTCTCCAGGCCGTTGAGGGCGCCCCAGTTCTCCTTGTCGCGCGCCTCCTCCAGCTGCTCCAGCGTGGTGTTGGCGCCCGTGACGTAGGCAGCGTGGTGCTTGTCGTGGTGCAGCTCGATGATCTGCGGGTTGATCACCGGCTCCAGGGCCGCGTAGTCGTAAGGAAGCTCAGGAAGCGTGTAGATGGCCATGCGTATTGTCCGGTCCCCTCGGCGTGTCAATCGCTAATTGCAACTAATGCGCAACTGCACGCTAGCAGTATCTATTCCGGGCCACACGTAAGGGTTACCTCTGTACGAAGAGAGGCGGACCCCGCGTCGCACACGGGGTCCGCCTCTTGGAGGAAGGGCTGTCGGGCCGTCAGCCGCGCGCCGCCCGGCGCTGCATCACGTATCCGGTCGCCGCCAGGGCCGCGGTCAGCCCGCCGGTGAAGACCACCTGCGTCCGGGTGTCCTCGCCCAGGGCCATCAGCACCAGCACGCCGGCGACGCCCGCCAGCGCCACCCAGGTCAGGTACGGGAAGCCCCACATCCTCACGACCAGCTTCTCGGGGGCCTCGCGCTCCAGGCGCCGGCGCAGCACGAACTGCGAGACGGCGATGAAGCCCCAGACGATGAGGATGACCCCGCCGACCATGTTCAGCAGCCAGGCGAACAGGGTGTCCGGGTACCAGTAGGACAGCAGGACGGTGACGAACCCGAAGCCGGCGGAGGCCAGCACCGCCCGGCGCGGCACCCCGCCGGAGACCTTGCCCAGCGCCCTGGGGCCCTGGCCCCGGGCGACGAGGGAGTAGGCCATGCGCGAGGAGCCGTAGATGTTGGCGTTCATCGCGGACAGCAGGGCGATCAGGATCACCACGTTCATGATCTGCCCGGCGGCCGGGATGCCCAGGTGGTCCAGGGCCGCCGCGTACGGGCCGCGCTCGGTGACGGCCGGGTCGTTCCAGGGCAGCAGGGTGACGATCACCAGCATCGAGCCGACGTAGACGATCGCGATCCGCCACATGGTGGTCTTCACGGCCTTGGCCACGCCCTTGACCGGGTCCTCGGACTCGGCGGCCGCGATGGTCACCGTCTCCAGGCCGCCGTACGCGACGACCGAGGCGAGCAGGCCGACGAGCAGGCCGTCGACCCCGTTCGGCAGGAAGCCGCCGTCGTGGAGCAGGTTGCCGGCGCCGGGGGAGGAGGTGCCGGGCAGCAGGCCGAGGACGGCGAGCACGCCCAGGCCCAGGAAGAGCGCGATGGCGCCGATCTTGAGGGCGGCGAACCAGAACTCGAACTCGCCGAAGCGCGCGACGGCGCCCAGGTTGGCGACGGTGAAGACCACCATGAGCACCAGCACCCACATCCACGACGGGGTGCCGGGGAACCAGCCCGCCAGGATGTGCGCCGCGCCGATCGCCTCGATGGCCACGCCCACGACCAGCAGGGTCCAGAACATCCAGCCCGCGGTGAAGCCGGCCCAGGGCCCGACGGCCCGCTCGGCGTGCACCGAGAAGGAGCCGGAGGCCGGGTTGGCGGCGGACATCTCGCCGAGCATCCGCATCACGAACATCACGAGCAGCCCGGACACGGCGTACGCCAGCACGATCGAGGGGCCGGCCGCCGCGATGCCGGCGCCGGAGCCGACGAAGAGGCCGGCGCCGATGACCCCGCCGAGGGCGATCATCGAGAGGTGGCGCTGCTTGAGGCCGTTGCCGAGGGGGGAAGCGGCCTTGCCGGCCGCGGGGCTGCCGGTGCCCTGCTGCTCGGGAGGTGCGGTGGTGGTGCTCTGACTCATGGGGCCAGTCTGCCGAGCGTCCGTTTATCGGACGTTCCGCGTCCATTATCCGGACACCGCTCTCACCGGACGTGACCGCCCGCCCCGGAAAGCGGAACAGGCCCGGGACGGAAAGTCCCGGGCCTGCCCCCTGCCTGCCGAGCGGTCAGGACCTGCGGTCCCGGACCTCCCGGTACCACGCCACGAGCAGCACGGCGGCCGCCGCGCCCGAGGACCACAGCAGCTGCGGCCGCGCCGAGTCGTCGAACAGCATCAGCACCAGCACCGCCGCCATCCCCGCCAGGGCCGCCCACGTCAGGTACGGGAAGGCCCACATCGGCAGCGTCAGCCGCTCCGGCATGTCCCGCTCCAGCCGGGGCCGCAGCCGCAGCTGCGAGACCGCGATCAGCGCCCACACGAACAGCAGCACCGCGCCGACCGCGTTGAGCATGTAGAGGAAGACCGTGTCCGGCCACAGCAGGTTCAGCACCACCGACACGAAGCCGAACGCCACCGAGGCGAGCACCGCCCGCGTCGGCACCCCGCTGCCCGACACCTTCAGCAGCGACTTCGGCGCCTCGCCCCGCTCGGCCAGCGAGAACACCATGCGCGAGGAGCCGTACAGGTTGGCGTTCAGCGCGGACAGCAGCGCCACGAACACCACGATGTTCATGATCTGGCCGGCCGCCGGGATCCCGATGGAGTCCAGCACGGCGACGTACGGGCTCTCACCGGGCTTCAGCGAGTCCCACGGCAGCAGGGTCACGATGACCAGCATCGAGCCGACGTAGAAGAAGAGGATGCGCCACACCGCGCTGCGCACCGCGCGGGAGACGGACTTGGCCGGGTCGTCCGACTCGGCGGCCGCGATGGTGACGACCTCCAGGCCGCCGAAGGCGAAGACCACCGCGAGCATGCCGGCGATGACCCCGCCGACACCGGCCGGGAAGAAGCCGCCCTGCCCGGTCAGGTTGGCCATCCCCACCGGCTCGGTGTCGGGGAGCAGGCCGAAGACCGCCAGGGTGCCCAGGATCAGGAACAGCACGATCGCGCCGACCTTGAGGGCGGCGAACCAGAACTCGAACTCGCCGAAGTTCCGGACGGCGGCCAGGTTGCTGAGGGTGAAGACCACCATGAAGATCAGCACCCACAGCCACTGGTCGACCGCGGGCACCCATCCGTGCGCGATGTTCGCGGCGCCGGTCGCCTCCACGGCGAGCACCACCACCAGCAGGAACCAGTACAGCCAGCCGGCCGAGAAGCCCGCCCAGCGCCCCAGGGCCTTCTCCGCGTACACCGAGAAGGAGCCGGAGGCGGGCATCGCGGCGGACATCTCGCCGAGCATCCGCATCACCAGCATGGCGAGCACGCCGGCCAGCAGGTACGAGCAGATGATCGCGGGGCCGGCGATCCCGATGCCGGCACCGGAGCCGACGAAGAGGCCGGCGCCGATCACGCCGCCGAGACCCAGCATGGTCAGGTGGCGCTGCTTGAGGCTGTGGCTGAGGGGTTCCGGGGGCAGCTCGCTCCCGGTGACGGACAGATCTTCGCGCATGAGCAGATTCGTACTCTCGGTAGGCAAGCGACGCAGGGGTATCCGGGGGGATTGGCGGGAACCTACAGTCTGGCTGGAGTGAACCCCCGGGAGCAAAAAGGATGTGTCATCGAATGTGGCCCGTGATCGGGATCACTTCAACTCGGGTGTAAGGCTGCACCTTTGTGCGGTCTCCACCAAACCGGACAGTATGGCTTTGTCCCGGTCGGTGGTGGGTGGGCCGTGTGACGGCGGCTAACGTCGCGGTGTCCTGCCCGACCACCCCACCTTCCGGAGCCTTCGATGAGCACCGCTTCCGTCTCCTTCCGGCCCGGCGCCGTCCTCGCCGACCTGCTGCCCGCGAGCCGCGTCAGGGACGCCGCCCTCGTCGTCGGCGGAGCCGCGCTCACCGGCCTGGCCGCGCAGCTCTCCGTACCCGTCCCCGGCTCGCCCGTCCCGGTCACCGGCCAGACCTTCGCCGCCCTGCTCGTCGGCACGGCCTTCGGTGCCCGCCGGGGCTTCCTGTCGCTGGCGCTGTACGCCCTGGTCGGCATGGCCGGCGTGCCGTGGTTCGCGGGCGGCACCTCCGGCGCGGCCGGGGCCTCCTTCGGCTACGTGCTCGGCATGCTGCTGGCCGCCACCCTCGTCGGCGCCCTCGCGCGGCGCGGCGCCGACCGCTCGGTGCTGCGTACGGCGGGCACGATGGTGCTGGGCTCCGCGGTGATCTACGCGGTGGGCGTGCCGTACCTGATGGCCGCCACCGGGATGTCGCTCGGCGCGGCCGTCGCGGCGGGCCTGACCCCGTTCCTGATCGGCGACGCCCTCAAGGCCGCGCTGGCCATGGGCGCGCTGCCGACGGCCTGGAAGCTGGCCGGCCGCCGCGGCTGAGCAACCCCCCTCGTACGGCAGCCCCGGACCGCTCGTGGCGGTCCGGGGCTGCTGCGTGCGTACGGGGGGTGCGGAGGTTACGCGCGGGCGGCGGCCTTGCGGCGGGCGTCGCGCACCACGCCGATGACCAGCACCACGGCGGCGACCAGCAGCGACAGCATGACCGTCTTGCGGTTGCCCTCGTCGTAGACCATGTAGCCGAGGACGAAGGTGATCATCGCGGCGGTGGCCCAGGTCAGGTACGGGAAGAGCCACATCTTGACGGTGAGCTTCTCCGGCGCCTCGGCGACCAGGATCTTGCGCATCCGCAGCTGGGTCAGGCAGATGACCAGCCACACGAAGAGCGCGATGGCGCCCGACGCGTTGAGCAGGAAGTCGAAGACCGTGTCCTTGTAGGCGTAGTTGAAGTAGACGGCGATGAAGCCGAAGACCACGGAGCCCAGGATGGCGGCGGTCGGCACGCCCTTCTTGCTGACCTTGGCGAAGGCCTTGGGGGCGTCACCGCGCTCGCCCAGCGAGAACGCCATGCGGGAGGCGGTGTAGAGGCCGGAGTTCAGGCAGGACAGCACGGCCGTCAGGACGATCACGTTCATGATCTGACCGGCGTGCGCGATGCCGATCGAGTCGAGGGCGGCGACGTACGAGCCCTTCTCGACGATCGACTTGTCGTTCCAGGGCAGCAGGGTCAGGACGATGAAGATCGAGCCCAGGTAGAAGACGCCGATGCGCCAGATCACCGAGTTGGTGGCCTTGGTGACCGCCTTGCGAGGGTCCTCGGACTCGCCGGCGGCCAGGGTGACGATCTCGCTGCCCATGAAGGAGAAGACGACCATCAGCACACCGGTGAGGATCGAGCCCCAGCCGTTGGGGACGAACCCGCCGGTGTCGGTGAGGTGGGCGAAGCCCGCGCCCGGGTTGTCCGAGCCCGGCAGCAGGCCAAAGACGGCGAGCATGCCGACGACCACGAAGGCGCCGATGGCGACGACCTTGATGCCCGCGAACCAGAACTCGAACTCGCCGTAGGAGGCGACCGAGCCGAGGTTGGTGACCGTCAGGACGGCCATCACGATCAGGGCCCAGGCCCACTGCGGGACGGCCGGGATCCAGCCCTCCAGGATGACGGCGCCGGCGGTGGCCTCGACGGCCAGGACGACGACCCAGAAGAACCAGTACAGCCAGCCGATGGAGAAACCGGCCCAGCGGCCGAGGGCGCGGTCGGCGTAGGCGGAGAAGGAGCCGGAGTTCGGGCTCGCGGCGGCCATCTCGCCCAGCATCCGCATCACGAAGACGACCATCGCGCCGACGAGGGCGTACGAGATCAGGATGGCGGGGCCGGCCTTGGCGATGCCGCCGCCGGAGCCGACGAAGAGTCCGGCGCCGATGACACCGCCGATGGCGATCATGGAAAGGTGGCGGTTCTTGAGACCAGCCTTGAGACCGTCGGAGGGCTGGGCGGAACCGGGTTCACCGGTCGGGTCGCCTGCCTTCTGAAGGGTCGTCGTCGTGCTCATGGACGAATCCTTAGGTTCTCGGGTGGAGAGTTCCGGCATTCAAACCCGATTTACCGGCAGTACGGAAGACCTTGTTCCGATAGTTACCCAAGGCCCCCAACCCGGGATCAAGGTCCCGACCCCTCCTGTCTGCGTTCTTTGGGTTTACTTGAGGTTTAGAAGTGATTTATGCGACACCCCTCTGACCTCTCCCGACCCCGCGCATGCCACACTCGACCCATGCGCGTGTATCTCGGATCCGACCATGCCGGCTTTGAGCTCAAGAACCACCTCGTGGACTGGCTCAAGAACAACGGCCACGAGCCCGTCGACTGCGGGCCCCACATCTACGACGCCGTCGACGACTACCCGCCGTTCTGCCTGCGCGCCGCGGAGAAGACCGCCGCGGACGCCGACAGCCTCGGCATCGTGATCGGCGGCTCCGGCAACGGCGAGCAGATCGCCGCCAACAAGGTCAAGGGCGTCCGCGCCATCCTCGCCTGGAGCGTGGAGACCGCGAAGCTCGGCCGCGAGCACAACAACGCCAACGTCATCTCCGTCGGCGGCCGGATGCACAGCCAGGAAGACGCCACCAGCTTCATCGAGGCCTTCCTGGCGACCCCGTACTCCGACGAGGAGCGCCACACGCGCCGCATCGACATGCTCTCTGCGTACGAGACCACCGGCGAGCTCCCCCCGATCCCGGCCCACCACCCGCAGGACCAGTAGGCCACCCGTGCCGCCGGACGGCCCGTCCGGCGGCACGCACCAGAAGGAGGAGCGCCGCCGTGCCCGAGGGGCATACGATCCACCGCCTCGCCCAGGACCACGCGGAGCGCTTCGCCGCCCGCCCGGTACGCGTGAGCAGCCCCCAGGGCCGCTTCGCCGAGAGCGCGGCCCTGCTCGACGGGCGGGAGCTGGAGAGCGCCGAGGCACACGGCAAGCACCTCTTCCTGGAGCTGGGCGACGCCTGGATCCACATCCACCTCGGCCTCTTCGGCAAGCTCGGCTTCGGCCCCGCCCCGGCCCCGCCGGCCACCGACACGGTCCGGATGCGCCTGCTGAACGAGGACCACTACGCCGACCTGCGCGGCCCCACCGCCTGCGCGCTGATCGGCGAGGGCGAGAAGAAGGCGATACACGACCGCCTCGGCCCCGACCCGCTGCGCCCCGCCGACGACCCCGGCCGCGCCTGGACCCGGATCTCCCGCAGCCGGACCACGATCGCCGCCCTGCTGATGGACCAGAAGATCGTCGCGGGCGTCGGCAACGTCTACCGCGCCGAGGTCCTCTTCCGGCACGGCATCGACCCCTACCGGCCCGGCCGGGACCTCACCCGCGCCGAATGGGACGCGATGTGGGCCGACCTGGTGGTGCTGATGCGCGAGGGCGTCCGCAACAACCGCATCGACACCGTCCGCGACGAACACCTCCCCGAGGTGATGGGCCGCCCGCCGAGGGTGGACGACCACGGCGGCGAGGTGTACGTCTACCGACGGGCGAACATGCCCTGCCACATCTGCGGGGGCGAGGTCCGCACCGCCGACCTCGCCGCCCGCAACCTCTTCTGGTGCCCCGCCTGCCAGCAGCGCTAGCCGCTCGCGACGCTCGCGGCGGGAATCAGCCGGGGCCCGCTAGAAGTTGTGCGGGAGCCAGGGCGCCACGTCGCCCGCGAAGGCCCGCGAGGCCTCCCGCAGCGCCCCCGCCCGCAGCTCGCGCACGCGCCCGGCCGCCGCCAGCGAGGTCAGCGTGACCCCGCCCAGGTACGCCGAGCCCAGCTCCCGCACCGACAGCGCCAGGTCGGCGGCGTCCTCCGACCGTACGCACCGCACCGCCCCGTCGCCGTCGGCGGTCAGCCGCCACCGCCCCGCGTTCCACGGGCAGAACGCGTCCTCCACCTCCAGCACCACGTCCACCGTGGCCCCGTACGCCCGGGCCTCCAGCGCCGCCGGCAGGTCCACCAGCCGCAGGTGCAGCGCGTCCCGCTGCTGCGCCCTGACCCGCCGGATGTCGCTGACCAGATGCAGCAGCGGGTCGTCGACGGGCCGCGCGTACGCCCGTACGTGCCAGGTCAGGTCGATCTCGAAGAGGTAGCGCCACAGCGCCGCGTACGCCGCCGGGTCCGGCGCGTGCACCTCGCCGACCTCGACCTTGCCGTCCGACCCGGTCAGCTCCCAGTCGGGCTTGACCCGGTAGCGCGCGTACCCCACCACCACGCCGTCCGGGCCCTCGGCCACCACGCACTTCAGCGGCGAGGCCCCGTCCCGCAGCTCCGGCACGTCCACCAGCGCCTGCCGCTCCCAGCCCGGCTGCCGCGCGAGCATCCCCGGGCGGTCCGCGACCAGGGCGGCGTAGACCCGCTCGCAGTCCGCGAGGGCCTTCTCCGGGTCCACGAGCCGCAGCCGCACCGCGTCCGTCCCCGGCGGCACGGAGAGGCGCACCCGGGTGGTGTCGATGTCGACGGCGGTGGAGTACGCGGCGGTGCCGTAGCCGAAGCGGCCGTAGATCTCCGGCTCCGAGGCCGTCAGCACGGCGATCGGCTCCTCACCCGTACGGATGCCGTCCAATTGGCGGCGCATCAGCGACGTGAGCACCCCGCGCCTGCGGTGGGTCGGCGCGACACCGACCAGGGTCACGCCCGACGCCGGAACCAGGGCCCCGCCCGGCACCGAGAGGCGGAAGCCGTAGGCCGAGGCCGAGCCGACGCAGTCCTCGCCGTCCCAGACGCCGAGCGAGCGGTCGAGCTCCGTCAGGGAGCGGAAGAGCTCCCGGTTCGGTGTGGCGGCGGGCACACCACCGAACGCCAGTTCCAGATGATCGAACCAGACATCCCACTCATCCTGCTGCAAAACCCGCATCTCAAGAGCCATACCGTCATCGTCACCCGGGCGTTCCGCCGCAGTCGAAGGGTTTTCGCCCCGCGAAGTGCCATTGGTCCGGGGGTCCCCCTGCGCAGTCACAGCCAGGATGGATATGGTCCCGGAGCAATGGCCGGAGCACGCGTGGAAACGTTCATGGCCCGGATGCGCATGCTGTCGCACCGGGCACGCACAGCCCTGCGCAAATCCGCCGTCGACTACTTCCGCGGGGACGCCTCCGACTGGCTCGCCTTCGCCGGCCTGCTCCTGACCGTCCCCGCCATAGCCTGCGGCACCCTCCTGATGCCCGTCTGGTTCTCCCCGTCGGCCCTGGTCCTGCCCATCGTCGCCGGCGGCCTCCTGCTGCGCCCCGCCAGCCTCCTCGGGCTGTACGCCGCCGCCGCGGCCGCCCTGATCGTCGAGGCCCTCGTCCTCGGCCCCTACACCCAGGGCCCGGCCCGGGTCACCCCCGGCACCGTGCTCGTGGTGGCCGCCTGCGGGTTCTTCGGACTGGTCATCGCCCAGTTCCGCAGCCGCGTCGGCGTGCCCTGGAGACGCGGCGGCACGATGCTCTTCGACCTGCGCGAACGCATCCGGGTCCAGAGCAAGCTGCCCGCCCTGCCCCGCGGCTGGCACCGCGAGATGGCCCTGCGCCCGGCCGGCGGCCAGTCATTCTCCGGCGACTTCGTCGTCGCCGCCCGCACCAGCGGCGGCCGCACCCTGGAAGTCGTCCTCACCGACGTCTCCGGCAAGGGCATGGAGGCGGGCTCCCGCGCCCTCCTCCTCTCCGGCGCCTTCGGCGGCCTCCTCGGCGCCCTCCCGCCCCGGGAATTCCTCCCCGCGGCCAACGGCTACCTGCTCCGCCAGGACTGGGACGAGGGCTTCGCCACCTCCATCCACCTCGTCCTCGACCTGGAGACCGGCGACTACCAACTGCTGTCCGCCGGACACCTCCCCGCCCTCCAGCTCTCGGCCGGCACCGGCCGCTGGCAGGAGGTCGCCGGCGAGGGCCCGCTGCTCGGCGTCTACGACGGCGCCGAATTCGAACCCGCCCGCGGCAACCTGCGGCGCGGCGACGTCCTCATGCTCTTCACCGACGGCCTCGTCGAGACCGCCGACCGCGAGATCAGCGAAGGCATCGACCGGCTCACCGGCGAAGCCGACCGCTACGTCGCCGCCGGCTGGGAGGGCGCCGCCTGGCACCTCATCGAGAAGGTCGCCAAGGACGTCAACGACGACCGGGCCCTGCTCCTCATCCGCCGCTCGCCCTGACCCCGGGGTGGGGTTTACCCCACCGGCCGTCCGCCGGGCCGCTCCATGGCCGCCGCCCCACGCCCCTCCGTAGCGTCGGGAACACCAACGGACACCGGTACGGAAGGCGGCACACCATGGGGCTCAGGCGGACCAGGCGACACGACGCGGAGACCGGACCCGCCGTGGAGCTGAGCGGCGTACGGCGCGTCTACGGGCGGGGCGCCACCTCCGTGCACGCCCTGCGCGGCATCGACCTCACCCTGCCGCGCGGCAGCTTCACCGCCGTGATGGGCCCCTCCGGCTCCGGCAAGTCCACCTTCCTCCAGTGCGCCGCCGGACTCGACGTCCCCACCGAGGGCTCCGTCCGGCTCGGCGGCACCGAGATCACCACCATGAACGAGAACGAGCTCACCGAGCTGCGCCGCAGCCGCCTCGGCTTCGTCTTCCAGGCCTTCAACCTGCTGCCCTCGCTCACCGTCGAGCAGAACGTCCTGCTCCCGATGAGCCTCGGCGGCGGCCGCCAGGACCGGGCGCGGGCCGCCGAGCTGCTCGCCCGGGTCGGCCTGGACGGCAAGGGCCGCCGCCGCCCCGCCGAGCTGTCCGGCGGACAGCAGCAGCGGGTCGCCATCGCCCGGGCCCTGGTCACCAGGCCCGACGTGGTCTTCGCCGACGAGCCGACCGGCGCCCTCGACACCACCACCGCAGCCGAGGTGCTCGGCCTGCTCCGCGACGCCGTGGACTCCCTCGGCGCCACCGTCGTCATGGTCACCCACGACCCGGCCGCCGCCGCCCACGCCGACCAGGTGCTCTTCCTCGCCGACGGTCTCATCGCGGACCGCCTCCCCCGCACCCCCGCCGCCACGATCGCCGCCCGCATGACCACCCTGACCAGCCGCCCGGCCCCGTCCTTCACGGCGGCCTGACCACCCCGCCCCGCCCGCCCCGAACCGGGCCACCCGGGGCCGATTGGCCCGGTCGCCCCCGGTACCGGGACGTCTACCGTGCCGCCCATGGACCGCACGCTCGCCGCCGACCTCGCCCGCCTCCCCGAGCTCCTCGACGCCACCCGCCGCGCCGCCGCCGAGGCCCTCGCGACCCTGGACGACCGCCCCGTCGTACCGCCGCAGGACGCCCCGCCGCCGGCGCCGCTCCCCGCGCACGGCACCGGCACGCAAGCGGCCCTCGCCGAGTTCCGCGCCCGCTGGGAGCCCCGCCTCTCCGCCTCCGCCGGCCCCCGCTACCTCGGCTTCGTCACCGGCGGCGCCACCCCCGCCGCCCTCGCCGGGGACTGGCTGACCGCCGCCCACGACCAGAACTCCAACTCCGCCATGGACGGCGCCGGCCAGCACCTCGAACGCGAGACCGTCGGCTGGCTCCGCGAGCTCTTCGGCCTCTCCGCCGCCCACACCGGCACCTTCGTCAGCGGCGCCACCATGTCCAACACCGCCGGCCTCGCCATCGCCCGCGAGTGGCTCGGCGAACGCCTCGGCGTCTCCCCGGCGCAGGACGGCGTCGCCGCCCTCGGCCCCGTCCGCGTGCTCTCCGGAGCCCCCCACTCCTCCATCGCCAAGGCCCTGTCCGTCCTCGGCCTCGGCCGCGCCGCCCTCGTCCCGGTACCCACCCTCCCCGGCCGGGAGGCCGTCGACCCCGCCGCCCTCGACCGGGCCCTCGCCGACGCGCCCGGCCCGGCGGTCGTCGTCGCCAACGCCGGCACCGTCAACACCGTCGACTTCGACGACCTCCGCGCCGTCGCCGCCCTCAAGGACCACCACGACTTCTGGCTCCACACCGACGCCGCCTTCGGCGCCTTCGCCGCGCTCACCCCGGAGCACGCCCACCTCGTCGCCGGCCTCGACGCCTCGGACTCCGTCTGCGTCGACCTGCACAAGTGGCTCAACGTCCCCTACGACAGCGCCGTCCAGTTCACCCGCCGCCGCGACCTCCAGTCCCGGGTCTTCGCCAACGCGGCCGCCTACCTCGGCCCCCTCGGCCCCGACCCCGACCTCGTCCACCTCACCCCGGAGAACTCCCACCGGCTGCGGGCCCTCGCCGCCTGGTTCACCCTGCGCGCGTACGGCCGCGAGGGCCACCGCGAGATCGTCGAACGGGACATCGCCTGCGCCCGCTCCCTCGGCGAACGCCTCGACCGCGACCCGGCCTTCCGGCTGCTGGCCCCGGTCCGCCTCAACGTCGTCTGCTTCACCCTCGCCGAAGCCCCCGCCCCCGAGCGGCTGACCGCCCTGCGCGAGGCCGTCGCCGCCGACGTCTTCGTCACCCCCACCGTCCTCGGGGGAACCGCCGGCCTGCGCGCCGCGTTCTCCAACTGGCGCACCACGCCGGCGGACGTGGACCGGATCGCCCGGGCCCTGCGCGCGGCAGCGAAGGAGATCGCATGACGGACCGCTCCCTGACCCTCGCCGAGGTGGAGGCCCTCGCCCGCTCCGCGCACGAGGGCCAGACCGACAAGGCCGGACGGCCCTACGCCGAGCACCTGGCGGCCGTGGCCGAGGGCGTCCGCCTGCGCGGCGGCAGCCCCGCCCAGCAGGCCGCGGCCTGGCTCCACGACTCGGTGGAGGACGACGCGCTCAGCCCGGCGCAGCTCGCGGCCGCCGCCCTCCCGCAGGAGGTCAAGGACATGGTCCTGGCCCTCACCAAACGCCCCGGGGAACCGGTCGGGGAGTACGCCGCCCGCATCCTCGCCACCCCCGGTGCCCTCCTCGTGAAGGAGGCCGACCTCGCGCACAACGCGGACCCCGTACGGCTGTCCGTACTGGACGCGCCCACCCGCGACCGGCTGACCGCGAAGTACGCACGCGTCCGCTCCCTCCTCGGCATCAGCACGCCCTGACGCCCGAAATGTGCCCGGTGCGCGCCCGCTTGGCGGGAATGGCGTGACGGCTATTCGTCAGGGGGCGGATAGCCGGGGCCGGTTGGTGGGAGGATGGTGCATGTGGGGCGCGCAACGCCGCGCGCGCCGGGCCGGCCAGGGGACGACCGAAGGTGTGATCAGTAGTGGCCATTTCGCTGTCAGTGGTGGTTCTGTTGGCGGTCATCCTGGTGATCCTGATCCGCGGCAACCACATCAAGGCAGGCCCCGCGATCGTCGCGGTCCTCTTCGGCTTCTTCCTCGCGTCCAGCTCCATCGCCCCGGACGTCAACCGCTTCCTGAACTCCCTCGCGGACACCATCGCGGGCATCAAGCTCTGACGGGAGCCGCGCGGGAACACGCGGAAACGACTCGGGGCCAGGTCCTGGAGAAGATCTCCGGCCTGGCCCCGAGCCATGAAGAGCGGGTGACGGGAATCGAACCCGCGTAGCTAGTTTGGAAGACTAGGGCTCTACCATTGAGCTACACCCGCAACACGCGCGCCGCAGGTCCGGGGACCGCGGCACGGACAGCATCCTAGCGGGTCGCGCGGGGGGAGTGCACACCGCATTTCCCGCCGTGTCCGGGCCCGCCCCGCACGCGCGTGCGCCCGCCGGGGAAACCGGGGGCGTCGGAGGGTCTCCGGGCATGTACCCTACGTGTCGCACCGACGGGGTGTGGCGCAGCTTGGTAGCGCGTCCGCTTTGGGAGCGGAAGGTCGTCGGTTCGAATCCGGCCACCCCGACCACCAGTACCGCCCGCCACCGGGATCGCTCGCGAAGATCGCGTTGTGGGCTGATTGCCGCTTGCGGTTACTATGCAAGCTGCGCCCGTGTGTCTGATGTACCGGGCCGAATCCGCCGAGGCCGCTGAATCACAGCGTTCCGGCAGAACCCCCAGACAGTCAGCCACAAGGAGACCGAACCGTGAAGAGCGCCGTGGAGACCCTGAACCCGACTCGGGTTCGGCTCACTGTTGAGGTGCCCTTCGAGGAGCTCAAGGACAGCCTCGACGCGGCGTACAAGAAGATCAACCAGCAGGTCACGGTGAAGGGCTTCCGCAAGGGCAAGATCCCTGCCCGCGTCATCGACCAGCGCTTCGGCCGCGGTGCGGTGCTGGAGGAGGCCGTCAACGACGCCCTCCCGAAGTTCTACACCGAGGCCGTCAACGAGGCCGACCTGAACCCGCTGGGCCAGCCCGAGGTCGACATCACCGAGCTGAAGGACGGCGAGCTGCTGGCCTTCACCGCCGAGGTGGACGTCCGCCCCGAGATCGAGATCCCGGACTACTCCGGCATCGAGGTCGAGGTCGACGCGGTCGAGGTCTCGGACGAGGACGTCGAGAAGTCGGTCGAGCAGCTGCGCAGCCGCTTCGCGTCCACCAAGGACGTCGAGCGCGCCGCCGCCGAGGGTGACGTCGTCACCATCGACCTCGAGGCCAAGGTCGACGGCGAGGTCCTCGCGGACGGCGTCGCCACCGACGTCTCCTACACCATCGGCTCGGGCGAGCTCCTCGACGGCATCGACGAGGCCGTCAAGGGCCTCGAGGCCGGCGGCGAGGCCACCTTCACCTCGCAGCTGAAGGGCGGCTCCGCCGAGGGCAAGGACGCCGAGGTCACCGTCAAGGTCACCAAGGTCTCCGCCCGCGAGCTGCCGGAGCTGGACGACGAGTTCGCCCAGATGGCGAGCGAGTTCGACACCCTCGACGAGCTCAAGGCCGACAGCCGCAAGCGCCTCGAGAACATGAAGCAGTACGACCAGGCCACGCAGGCCCAGGAGCGCGTCCTGGAGAAGCTGCTGGAGCTCGTCGAGGTCCCGATCCCCGAGAAGCTCCTCGCGGACGAGGTCCAGACCCGCAAGCACAACCTGGAGCACCACCAGCTCGGCCAGATGGGCCTGGATCTCGAGAAGTTCCTCGAGATCCAGGGCAAGACGGTCGAGGAGTTCGACGCCGAGACGTCCGAGCAGGCCGTCAAGGGCATCAAGACCCAGTTCGTCCTCGACGCGCTGGTCAACAAGGAGAAGCTGGGCGTCAACCAGGAGGAGCTCACCGAGCACCTCATGCGCCGCGCGCAGTCCTCCGGCATGTCCCCCGACCAGTTCGCCCAGGCCGTCGTCGAGGGCGGCCAGGTCCCGATGCTGGTCGGCGAGGTCGCCCGCGGCAAGGCCCTCGCGGTCGTCGTCGAGGCCGCCAAGGTCGTCGACACCAAGGGTGAGGTCGTCGACCTCTCCGACGACGAGGACGAGACCGAGACGGCCGCCGAGGTCGTCGAGGCCGCCGTCGAGGGTGACGCCGAGGCCAAGTAACACCTCCGGGAGGCGCCCTCGCGGAGCCCCCTGAGCAGTGCCCCGAAGGGCCCGGACGCAGCCGCGTCCGGGCCCTTCCGCGTGCCCTCGCGGGGCGCTCGGGAGCTTGCGCTCCGAGCGAACAGTTCGGGAAGCGGGATGGCGTTGTCCTACCTGCGCGTTAGGGTCCATGAATACGAGGGCACGGGAGTACCCGAAGCCGGCGGGCATCGCCCCCCGGTAGGTCCGCGCCCCAGAACGAGACGCTGAGACGGCATGTGGCCGTCGGAGACGAGCAGGTGGATACGTGACGAATCTGAAGCCTTACGCCGCGGGTGAGCCGTCCATCGGTGGCGGCCTCGGCGACCATGTCTACAACCGGCTGCTCGGCGAACGCATCATCTTCCTCGGCCAGCAGGTCGACGACGAGATCGCGAACAAGATCACGGCGCAGCTCCTCCTCCTGGCCGCAGAGCCGGAGAAGGACATCTACCTGTACATCAACAGCCCCGGTGGCTCCGTGACGGCGGGCATGGCGGTCTACGACACCATGCAGTACATCCCGAACGACGTCGTCACCATCGGCATGGGCATGGCTGCCTCCATGGGTCAGTTCCTCCTCACCGGCGGCGCGACCGGCAAGCGCTTCGCGCTGCCGAACACCGACATCCTGATGCACCAGGGCTCCGCCGGCATCGGCGGCACCGCCTCGGACATCAAGATCCAGGCCCAGTACCTGCTGCGCACCAAGCAGCGCATGGCTGAGATCACCGCGCACCACTCGGGCCAGACCGTGGAGGCGATCATCCGCGACGGCGACCGCGACCGCTGGTTCACGGCGGAGGAGGCCAAGGAGTACGGCCTCATCGACGAGATCATCTCCGCCGCGTCCCTGGTCCCGGGCGGCGGCGGCACCGGGGCCTGATCCCGGCCCGGCGCACGGGGTCCCGTACGAGGACCCCTGCGCCCGCCCGCCCGAGCCAGGCACCCTCAGCCCGCAGAACGCCACCAGGACGGTGAACACCCAGATGCAGAACAACTTCTCCGCGAGCGGCCTCTACTCCGGCCCCCAGGTCGACAACCGCTACGTCATCCCGCGCTTCGTCGAGCGCACCTCGCAGGGCGTGCGCGAGTACGACCCGTACGCGAAGCTCTTCGAGGAGCGCGTGATCTTCCTCGGCGTGCAGATCGACGACGCCTCCGCCAACGACGTCATGGCGCAGCTGCTGTGCCTGGAGTCGATGGACCCGGACCGCGACATCTCCATCTACATCAACAGCCCCGGTGGCTCCTTCACCGCGCTGACGGCCATCTACGACACGATGCAGTTCGTGAAGCCGGACATCCAGACGGTCTGCATGGGCCAGGCGGCCTCCGCCGCCGCGGTCCTGCTCGCCGCCGGCACCCCGGGCAAGCGCATGGCGCTGCCGAACGCCCGTGTGCTGATCCACCAGCCCTCCGGCGGCACCGGCCGCGAGCAGCTCTCCGACCTGGAGATCGCGGCCAACGAGATCCTGCGCATGCGCGACCAGCTGGAGAGCATGCTGGCCAAGCACTCGTCCACGCCGATCGAGAAGATCCGCGAGGACATCGAGCGCGACAAGATCCTCACGGCCGAGGACGCGCTGGCGTACGGGCTGATCGACCAGATCGTCTCGACCCGCAAGATGAACGCGGTCTGAATCCTTGCCGCCAGTCGGCGCGGCCGCACCGCGGGATTCCGCGATGTGAACCGCGTCAAGGGGGCCCCGAACGGGGCCCCCGGCAAGGTACCGTCGGATATGAGGCACCAGGAGCGCTGAACCAAAGCGTCTCCCAGGCGAAGGGGAAGCACCTCGTGGCACGCATCGGTGACGGCGGCGACCTGCTCAAGTGCTCGTTCTGCGGGAAGAGCCAGAAGCAGGTGAAGAAGCTCATCGCAGGACCCGGTGTGTACATCTGCGACGAGTGCATCGACCTCTGCAACGAGATCATCGAAGAGGAACTCGCGGAGACCTCCGAGGTCCGGTGGGAGGAACTCCCCAAGCCCCGTGAGATCTACGAGTTCCTGGAGAGCTACGTCGTCGGCCAGGAGCCGGCGAAGAAGGCCCTCTCGGTAGCGGTCTACAACCACTACAAGCGCGTCCAGGCCGGCGAGAACGGCGGCGCGCAGGGCCGTGACGACGCGATCGAGCTCGCGAAGTCCAACATCCTCCTGCTGGGCCCCACGGGCTCCGGCAAGACCCTGCTGGCCCAGACGCTGGCCCGCATGCTCAACGTCCCGTTCGCCATCGCCGACGCGACGGCGCTGACGGAGGCGGGGTACGTGGGCGAGGACGTCGAGAACATCCTGCTCAAGCTGATCCAGGCGGCCGACTACGACGTCAAGAAGGCCGAGACCGGGATCATCTACATCGACGAGATCGACAAGGTCGCCCGCAAGAGCGAGAACCCGTCGATCACGCGCGACGTGAGCGGTGAGGGCGTCCAGCAGGCCCTCCTGAAGATCCTGGAGGGCACGACGGCCTCGGTGCCGCCGCAGGGCGGCCGCAAGCACCCCCACCAGGAGTTCATCCAGATCGACACGACGAACGTGCTCTTCATCGTGGGCGGCGCCTTCGCCGGCCTGGAGAAGATCATCGAGTCGCGTGCCGGCGCCAAGGGCATCGGCTTCGGGGCGACGATCCGCTCGAAGCGCGAGATCGAGGCGAGCGACCAGTTCCAGGAGGTCATGCCGGAGGACCTGGTGAAGTTCGGGATGATCCCCGAGTTCATCGGCCGCCTGCCCGTCATCACCTCGGTGCACAACCTGGACCGCGAGGCGCTCCTCCAGATCCTGGTGGAGCCGCGCAACGCCCTGGTGAAGCAGTACCAGCGCCTGTTCGAACTCGACGGCGTCGAGCTGGACTTCGAGCGCGAGGCCCTCGAAGCCATCGCGGACCAGGCGATCCTCCGCCAGACGGGCGCGCGCGGCCTGCGCGCCATCATGGAAGAGGTCCTGATGTCGGTGATGTACGAGGTCCCGTCGCGCAAGGACGTGGCCCGCGTGGTCATCTCCGCCGACGTGGTCCGCTCGAACGTCAACCCGACGCTGGTGCCCCGCATCGTCCCGAAGGACCAGGGCCCGCACGAGAAGTCGGCGTAGCCGCACGGCACGTACGAGAAGGGGGGGGTGGGGGGGGGGGGGGCCCCTTTCTTGGTTGGTTTTCGTGGGGTGCTTTTTTGAGCGGGGGGGCTTTTAGAAATTCCAGGGCCGGGTGGGAGCCTTTTCCCAAGTGTGG
>NZ_JBVJWV010000011.1:103566-149725 GCF_055602105.1 Streptomyces sp. NPDC037421 | reverse complement strand
CCCAACCCGGCGTTGGTGCCCCGCCTTTTCCGGAAGGACCAGGCCCCGCACGGGAAGTCGGCGCACCCACACGACACCGACGAGAAGGCCCCCCCCCGCCCGCACCCCCCCCTTCTCGTACGTGCCTGCATGCGGTTACTTCTTGACGCGGGCGGTCTTGTAGAGCTTCGAGGTCAGGTCGGCGTCCTGCTCCAGGGTGTAGCCCGGCTTGCTCGCGAGGATGGCGGCGGCGTCGCTGGCGGTGACCGTTGCCAGGGTGCTGTAGTCGGCCCAGATGCACACCGGAAGCGTTATCTCCTTGGGGCCCTTGGTGTTCGGGTCCTTCGAAGTGGCCTTGATCTCCTGGCACTTCATGACGGCGCCCTCGAACCCGTCGGGGGTGAACTCCTTGGGGCTGCCGACGAACTGGGCGTCCGACTTGCCGTCCTTGGTGATCTTCGCCTGCACCATGGCGAAGGACCCGTCGACGGTCTTCTCCGGATCGGCGATGTCGCCGTAGTAGCCGCTGAAGGTGAGGCCCTTGAACGTGAGGGGGTTCTTCGGGTCGCCGACGAAGTAGTCCATCCCCACTTGGGTGGGGTTCTTGATGCCCGCGGCCTCGACCTGCTGCTTGTCGGCGTCGCTGAGCTGCTTGGTCTGGTACTTCGGGTCCTTCTGGAACTCGCCCACCGACTCCGGGGCGACCAGCTTGTAGCCCTTCGTCTCGTCGGAGACCGAGCCTCCGGAGCCGAGGAACCACCAGGCGCCTCCACCGATCACGGCCACCGCCACGACGGCCGCGATGACCGGGACGGCCTTCGACTTCTTCGGGGGCGCCGGCGGCGGGGGGACGTACGCGGGCGCCTGGGGCTGCTGCTGCGGCTGCTGGTAGCCGTACGAGGGCTGCGGTGCCGGCGGGGGCGGGGGAGGTGTCTGGTAGCCGCCCTGCTGGGGGTAGGACGGCGGCGCGGGCTGCTGGGGGTAGGCCGGGGGCGCGGGCTGCTGCGGGTAGGACGGCGCGGGGGGCTGCTGCGGGTAGGACGGCGCGGGGGGCTGCTGGGGGTAGCCGTAGCCGGGCTGCTGGGCGGGCTGGCCGTACGGGTTCGGCTGCTGCGGGGGCTGCTGGCCGTAGGGGCCCGGCTGCTGCGGCTGCTGGCCGTACGGCCCTGGCTGGTTGTAACTCATCCCGCGTCCCCCTGTGAGGTTTGCTTATCCGTTTCACACATCCTGGCGGAAGGGCTGGGCTGCGGGGGCATCGGGGTCCCGGCCGTTACCGAACTACGACCGCGCCGGTACTTCCATCGCGGCCCGCAGGGCGCGGGTCCGTTCCGCCAGGGCCTCGACCGTGACCGGGCCGTTCTCGACGGGGACGGTGACCGTCACCAGGGAGCTGCTGTGGTCGGCCCGCGTGCACAGCGTCACCGGCGCCGCCCCGGCCGCCAGGGTGCCGCAGCGCATCGCGCCGCCCGCGGGCGTGCCGGAATCCTGGGTGACGGCCCTGTCGGCGCCCATGGCGTGGAGCCCGCGGGTGAGTTCTTGCCCGGGGTCCCCGTCCGCGAAGGCGCCCGCCACCCCGCTGACCACCAGCCGCGCGGTCCCCGCCTGGTCGGCATGGACCACGGCCACCGGGTCGGTGCCCGGCGCGGGGGCGCCCTGGCCGGGCCGATGAGAAGGCCTGCGATCCGGGGCGGTCAACGGGAGTGCCCGCGGTGGAATGGATTCGTGACGCGGGCGGCACCCGCCGTATCCTGTGCCCCGTGACCGAGAACACGCAGACACCCAGTGCCCCCAACTCCGAACTGCCGACCCAGTACGCGCCGGCCGAGGTAGAGGGGAAGCTCTACGAGCGCTGGGTAGAGCGTGGCTACTTCACGGCCGACGCCGCGAGCGAGAAGCCCGCGTACACCATCGTCATCCCGCCGCCGAACGTCACCGGCTCGCTCCACCTGGGCCACGCCTTCCAGCACACCCTCATGGACGCCCTGACCCGCCGCAAGCGCATGCAGGGCTTCGAGTCCCTGTGGCTGCCCGGCATGGACCACGCCGGCATCGCCACCCAGAACAAGGTCGAGCAGCAGCTCGCCGAGGAGGGCAAGTCCCGCCACGACCTGGGCCGCGAGGAGTTCGTCGAGCGCGTCTGGCAGTGGAAGGAAGAGTACGGCGGCAAGATCCTCGGCCAGATGCGCCGCCTCGGCGACGGCGTCGACTGGAGCCGTGAGCGCTTCACCATGGACGAGGGCCTGTCCAAGGCCGTCCAGACCATCTTCAAGAAGCTCTACGACGACGAGCTGATCTACCGCGCCGAGCGCATCATCAACTGGTGCCCCCGCTGTCTGACGGCCATCTCCGACATCGAGGTGGAGTACCAGGAGGACGCGGGCGAGCTCGTCTCCATCCGGTACGGCGAGGGCGAGGACAGCCTCGTCGTCGCCACCACCCGCGCCGAGACGATGCTCGGTGACACCGCCATCGCCGTCCACCCCGACGACGAGCGCTACAAGCACCTGGTCGGCCGCCTCATCAAGCTGCCGCTCACCGACCGCTCGATCCCGGTCGTCGCGGACGCGCACGTCGACCCCGAGTTCGGCACCGGCTGCGTCAAGGTGACCCCGGCGCACGACCCGAACGACTTCGCCATCGGGCAGCGCCACAACCTGCCCAACATGACGATCATGGACGAGCACGGCGTCATCACCGTCCACGGCCCCTTCCTCGGCCTGGACCGCTACGAGGCCCGCTCCGCGGTCGTCGGCGCGCTGCGCCAGCAGGGCCGGATCGTCGCCGAGAAGCGCCCCTACCTGCACTCCGTCGGGCACTGCTCGCGCTGCAGCACCACCGTCGAGCCCCGCCTGTCCCTCCAGTGGTGGGTCAAGGTCGAGACCCTCGCCAAGAACGCCGGTGACGCGGTCCGCGACGGCCGGGTCGCGATCCACCCGGTGGAGATGGAGAAGCGGTACTTCGACTGGGTCGACAACCTCAACGACTGGTGCATCTCGCGCCAGCTGTGGTGGGGCCACCGCATCCCGGTCTGGTACGGCCCGGACGGCGAGGTCGTCTGCGTCGGCCCCGACGAGGAGGCGCCCACCGGCGAGGGCTGGACCCAGGACACCGACGTCCTGGACACCTGGTTCTCCTCCGGCCTGTGGCCGTTCTCCACGCTGGGCTGGCCGGAGAAGACCCCGGACCTGGCGAAGTTCTACTCCACCGACGTCCTCGTCACCGGCCACGACATCATCTTCTTCTGGGTCGCCCGGATGATGATGTTCGGCCTGTACGCCATGGACGGCGAGGTCCCCTTCAAGACGATCGCGCTGACCGGTCTGGTCCGCGACGAGCGCGGCAAGAAGATGTCGAAGTCCTTCGGCAACGTCGTCGACCCGCTCGACTGGATGGACAAGTACGGCTCCGACGCCGTCCGCTTCACCCTGGCCAAGGGCGCCAACCCCGGCACCGACGTGCCGATCGGCGAGGACTGGGTCCAGGCGTCCAGCAAGTTCGCCAACAAGATCTGGAACGCCACGCGCTTCGCGCTGATGAACGGCGCCACGATCGAGGGCGAGCTGCCGCCGGCCGAGCAGCTGTCGGCCACCGACCGCTGGATCCTGTCCCGTCTGAACAAGACGGTCGCGCAGGTCGACGGCTACTACGAGGACTTCCAGTTCTCGAAGCTCAGCGAGGCGCTCTACCACTTCGCGTGGGACGAGGTCTTCGACTGGTACGTCGAGCTGTCGAAGACGACCTTCTTCGCGGGCGGCGAGCAGGCGAAGGTCTCCAGCCGGGTCCTCGGCGAGGTCATCGACGTCATGCTGCGCCTGCTGCACCCGGTGGTCCCGTTCGTCACCGAGACCCTGTGGACCACGCTGACCGGCGGCGAGTCCCTCGTCATCGCCGACTGGCCCAAGGACAGCGGCTTCCGCGACGAGGCCGCCGAGACCGAGATCGAGAACGTCCAGAACCTCGTCCGTGAGGTCCGCCGGTTCCGCAAGGAGCAGGGCCTCGACGACAAGCAGAAGGTCCCGGCCCGCCTCGACCTGTCCGGTACGGCGCTCGCCGCCCACGAGGCGGCCATCCGCCAGGTGCTGCGCCTCCAGCCGGAGGGTGACGCCTTCAGCGCCTCCGCGACCCTCCCGGTCGCCGGGGCCACGGTCGCCCTCGACCTGTCGGGCACCATCGACGTCGAGGCCGAGCGCAAGCGCCTGACGAAGGACCTGGGCGCCGCCGAGAAGGAGAAGCAGCAGGCCGAGGCGAAGCTGGGGAACGAGGCGTTCATCGCCAAGGCCCCCGACAACGTCGTGGACAAGATCAAGGGCCGTCTCGCCAAGGCCGAGGCGGACATCGTCCGGATCCAGTCGCAGCTGGCCGGCCTGCCCGCCGCGTAGTCGCGCCGCGCAGTCGCGCAAGAAGTACGAAGGCCCCCGCACCGTCTCCGGACGGTGCGGGGGCCTTCGCGTGGGCTCAGAGGAGGCCGGTTCCGAAGCGGGTCACGACCAGCGCGGCCACCGCGAGGCAGAGGGCGGCCGGGACCAGCCAGTGGGGGAGGGCGCGCAGCGGGGAGCCGGGGCGGGCCAGGTGCCGGGTGACGTACCAGAACAGCGGGATCATCACCGCCCAGACGGCCGTGCACCACGGGCACAGCGCGCCGATCACGTACAGGCACTGGCCGATCAGCCACAGCGTGAGGGCGAAGCCGGCGGCGAGCGCCGCCCACAGCCCCTGCCAGAGCCGGCGCGGGAGCCGGGCCCCGGCGGCCGCCGCCAGGCCCAGGCCCGCGAGGGCGGCGAAGGCGGCGAGGCCGAGCAGGGCGTTGGGCGGGCCCAGCAGGTCGCTCTGCCAGGCGGTCATCACGTCGCCGCAGCTCAGCACCGCGTTGATGTTGCAGCCGGGGGTGAAGAGGGGGTCCTCCAGGGTGCGCAGGCGGTCGTGGAGGAGCGCGCCGGAGGCGAGGGCGCCGATCAGGCCGCCGGCGAGGAGGAGCAGCCCGGTCCGGCGGCCTTCGGCGGAGCGGGCGGGGGCGGCTTCGGTGGTCATTCCTCCGACGCTAGGGCGGCCCGGCGGGTGCGGGCAGGGCGGAAGGTCGCTGTGGGGAGGGGCTTTGGGCCCCTTTCCGGGGATAAGCGGAGTGCCGTATCTCACTTCATCCGCCCCACCCGCCGATCCGATCCCGTCCGCGGACCACGGATGATGGGGAGATGCACGTCAAGCCCGCCCTGTCGGCGTTCCACCGGCTCGTGGCCTCCGGCCGCCGGATGACCGAGGGCCGGGGCGCCTCCCCGCGGGCGCAGGACGTCCTCGCGGCGCTGAGCTGCCTGGCCCTGATGGCGCTGGACCTGCCCGGGCTGGCCGCCGCCGACAACTCCCTCAACGGGGCCGGCGCCGCCGTCGTGCTCACGGTGGGCTGCTCGACGCTGCTGCTGCGGCGCCGGATGCCGTGGGCGGCGTACCTCACGGCCCTGCTGTTCATCGGCTGGCTGCACGAGCTGACCCTGATCCAGTTCGCCCTGTACTCCGTCGGCCGCTACCGGGGGCGGCGCGCCGCGGTGCTGGCCACCGTCGGGTACGTGGCCTTCGCCGTCGCGGTGTTCTGCGTGCCGGGCTGGCCCGAGCCGAGGGCCGCGACGCTCAGCTCCTTCCTCGGCCTGGTGGTGCCCATCGGGGTGCTCGCCTCGGCCGTCGGGATCGCCGCCTGCCGGCACGACCTGGTGCGCGAGCTGGAGGCCAGACGGGCCGAGTCGGCGGTGCTGAACGCCGTGCAGGAGGAGCGGACCTCCGTCGCCCGCGACGTCCACGACTTCGTGGGGCGGGAGCTGACCCTGCTGACGGTGCGCTCGGAGGTGCTGTCGATGCGGGCGCGCGAGACTCCGTACGCGAAGGACTTCGAGGAGCTGTCGGACACCGCCCGGCGGGCGCACCTGGTGCTCAACGAGATCATCGTGCAGCGCGGGGAGCGGGCCGCGACGCCCGGCGTGGATGGGCTGGCGGCGCTGGCGGAGGAGAGCGGGCGGGCCGGTTCGCCGGTCCGCCTGGAGATGGACCCGCAGGCGCACGCGCTGTCGCCGCTGCGGCAGGCGGCGGTGTACCGGGTGGTGCAGGAGTGCCTGACCAATGCGGCCAAGCACGCGCGCGGCGAGACCATCGAGGTGTCGGTCCGGGAGGACGGCCCGCACGTGCGGATCGCCGTCAGCAACGGCCTGCCGGCCGGCGCCCCGGGCCGGGCCCCGGTCTCGGCGGGCTCGGGCACGGCGAGCATGGCCGAGCGGGTCCGCAGCCTGGGGGGCACGCTGACGGCGACGCGGACGCCGGACTCGTACGAGGTCGTGGCGGTGCTGCCGCGCGGCTGATCAGGCCTTCGCGGGGGCGAGCAGGCCGTTCAGGGTGTCGAGGTCCTCGACGCAGCGGCCGGAGCCGAGGGCCACGCAGTCCAGCGGGGCGTCCGCGACGAACACCGGGATGCCGGTGGCGGAGGCGATGCGCAGGTCCAGGCCGGGCAGCAGGGCGCCGCCGCCGGTCAGGACGATGCCGTGCTCCATGACGTCGCCGGAAAGCTCCGGCGGGCAGTCCTCCAGGGTGGTGCGGACGGCGGCGATGATCGCCTCGACGGGCTCGTCGAGGGCGGCCCGGACGTCGGGTGCGGTCAGCTCCAGGGTCTTGGGCATGCCGCCGACCTTCTCGCGGCCGCGCACGGTGAAGGTCCGGGTCTCCAGCTCGGGCCGGTCCGGGACGGGCCAGGCGGAGCCGATGGCGACCTTGACGTCCTCGGCGGTGCGCTCGCCGATGAGCAGCGCGTGCTCCTTGCGCACGTAGTCCATGATCGAGGCGTCCAGCCGGTCCCCGCCGACCCGCAGGGACTGCGAGGTGACGATCCCGCCGAGGGAGATGACGGCGACCTCCGAGGTGCCGCCGCCGATGTCCACCACCATGGAGCCGCGCGGCTCGGCCACCGGCAGGCCCGCCCCGATCGCGGCGGCCATCGGCTCCTCGATGAGGTGGACGGTCTTGGCGCCGGCCCGGGTGGAGGCGTGGATGATGGCCCGCCGCTCGACGGGGGTCACGCCGGACGGCACGCAGATCACCATCCGGGTGCGGGGGCGGCGGCCGGGCACCGCCTTGCGCACGAAGTGCCGGATCATCTCCTCGGCGGCCTCGTAGTCGCAGATCACCCCGCCCTTGAGGGGGCGGATGGCGGTGATGGAGCCCGGGGTGCGCCCGATGGTCTCCTTGGCCTCGGCCCCGACCGCCAGGGCGGTGGTGGTGCCGGCCTTGACCGCCACCACGGACGGCTCATTGAGGACGATCCCGTGGCCGCGGGCGTAGACGAGGGTGTTCGCGGTCCCCAGGTCCATCCCTATGTCGCGGCTGGAAGCGGTCGTGGTGGTGCTGGCCTGCGGCATTTGTTCCCCTATCTCCTGCCCGCAAGGCTTGCATAACGATCAGGTCGCTTTCGCGGCCGAAGGTCCTGAAACGGCCGGGCCGAAAGTCCTGCGGGGCCCCGTCCGTAGACTGGACCCGTGAGTGAGCAGCAGCCCGAGAGCCACGACCGCGACCGCGACCGTCCCTTCGACGAGTTCGACCAGATCGTGGTGGAAGAGTCCGACCGCGACCCCGACCTGGCGGTGATCGAGGCCGGCAGCCGTACCCTGCGCGCCCAGGCCGGGCCGCCCTCGGGCGACCCCGTGCCGTCCCGCCCCGAGGACCCGGAGGTGGCGAAGGCGCTGCTGGAGGTGGAGCAGGAGCTCGCCACCCGCTGGGGCGAGACCAAGCTGGAGCCGTCCGTCAGCCGGATCGCCGCGCTGATGGACGTGCTGGGCGAGCCGCAGCACGCGTACCCGTCCATCCACGTCACCGGCACCAACGGCAAGACCAGCACGGCCCGCATGATCGAGGCCCTGCTGAACGCCTTCGACCTGCGCACCGGCCGCTACACCAGCCCGCACGTGCAGTCGGTGACCGAGCGGATCAGCCTGGACGGGGCGCCGATCAGCGCCGAGCGCTTCATCGAGACCTACCACGACGTGAAGCCGTACGTGGAGATGGTCGACGCGGCCGAGGAGTACCGGCTGTCCTTCTTCGAGGTGCTCACCGGCATGGCGTACGCGGCCTTCGCGGACGCGCCGGTCGACGTGGCCGTCGTCGAGGTCGGCATGGGCGGCAGCTGGGACGCCACCAACGTGCTCGACGGGACGGTCGCGGTGATCACCCCGATCAGCCTGGACCACACGGACCGGCTCGGTTCCACGCCCGGCGAGATCGCCCAGGAGAAGGGCGGCATCATCAAGCAGGACGCCACCGTGATCCTGGCGCAGCAGCCGGTGGACGCGGCGCAGGTGCTGCTGAAGAAGGCCGTCGAGGTCGACGCGACGGTGGCCCGCGAGGGCATGGAGTTCGGCGTCGTCTCCCGCGAGGTGGCGGTCGGCGGCCAGATGCTGACCCTGCGCGGGATGGGCGGCGAGTACGACGGCATCTTCCTGCCGCTGTACGGCGCCCACATGGCGCACAACGCGGCGGTCGCGCTGGCCGCCGTCGAGGCCTTCTTCGGCGTCGGCGGGGAGCACGCGCGGGAGCTGGACGCGGACACGGTGCGGCAGGCCTTCGCCTCGGTGACCTCGCCGGGCCGAATGGAGGTCGTGCGCCGCAGCCCGACCGTGATCCTGGACGCCGCGCACAACCCGGCGGGCGCGCGGGTCACCGCGGAGGCCGTGACCGAGGCCTTCGGCTTCAGCCGGCTGATCGGTGTCGTGGCCGCGAGCGAGGGCAAGGACGTCAAGGGCGTCCTGGAGGCCTTCGAGCCGATCTTCGCGGAGGTCGTGGTCACCGAGAACACCAGCCACCGGGCCATGGGCGCCGATGAGCTGGCGGCGGTCGCGGTCGAGGTCTTCGGCCCGGACCGGGTGCAGGTGGAGCCCCGCCTGGACGACGCCCTGGAGGCGGCCGTCACCCTTGCGGAGGAAGAAGCCGAATACGGAGGGGCCGGCGTCCTGGTGACCGGTTCCGTGATCACGGTGGGCGAGGCCCGCCTGCTGTTCAAGAAGGGCTGAGGGATCGATGCGCACGCTCTGCGCGAGCACGCTGATCGGTGAATTCTTCATCGTCGGCTTCGCGGGCCTGGTGGCCATGAAGAACCCGGACCTGACCCAGGCCCAGGTGTGGACGGTCTGCGGTGTGACGATGCTGGTGTCGGTGCTGCTGTGCGGGATGCTGTCGCGTCCCGGCGCGGTGCAGCTCGGCTGGGCGCTGCAGATCGGGCTGATCGCGAGCGGCTTCGTGGTCCCGACGATGTTCTTCCTGGGTGCGGTCTTCGCGGGCCTGTGGTGGTGCTCGGTGCACTACGGCCGCAAGATCGACGCGATCAAGGCCAGCTGGGCCGCGCGTCAGGCGGAAGCGGCCGCTCCTGACGCTGCGTGACGGTTCACCGTTTCGGCCCTGTAGATTCGTCGCACCGCACCCGTATGCCGCAAGGAGTTAGACCATGACCCAGCGCACGCTCGTCATCCTCAAGCCCGACGCCGTCCGTCGCGGCCTGGTCGGCGAGATCATCGGCCGCATCGAGCGGAAGGCCGGCTGGACCATCCCCGCTCTGGAGCTGCGCACGCTGGACGCGGAGACCCTGGAGGCGCACTACGGTGAGCACAAGGGCAAGCCCTTCTACGAGCCCCTGATGGGCTTCATGGCGAGCGGTCCCGTCGTCGTCCTGGTCGTGGAAGGGGAACGCGCGATCGAGGGTGTCCGCCAGCTGGCCGGACCCACCGACCCGATCGCCGCGGCGCCCGGCTCCATCCGGGGGGACTTCGGCACCATCGTGCGCGAGAACCTGATCCACGCCTCGGATTCCGAGGAGTCCGCGGAGCGCGAGCTGAAGCTCTTCTTCCCGGCTCTCTGAGCGTAGCGGAGCATTTCCGAGAGCGCTTTCCTGACGAGACATCAGCCAAATAGCGCTCATGACCTGGGGCGACCGAAGTAATTTCGGTCGCCCTTCGGTATTGCGGGAACCGTGCGGGAACGCATGGCAAGGACACGACGTCACCACTAAGGGGGCGGGTTGCCCGTCCGGCGCCATCGCCGGAGTCCCGTCGCGCGGTACCGGTACTCGCGGCCTTACGATGGGGCCTCCACCCACACACCCACCTCGCCGACCTGACAGCAGCCGCTATCAACTGGAAGGCCAGACGCTCCTCATGGGGAACAAGGGGAACAACATGTCGTTCATCGGCCGTGACATGGCGATCGACCTCGGGACCGCCAACACGCTGGTGTACGTGAGGGGCCGGGGAATCGTTCTGAACGAGCCGTCCGTGGTCGCCATCAACACGAACACCGGTGGAATCCTGGCGGTCGGCTCCGAGGCGAAGAAGATGATCGGGCGCACGCCCGGCAACATCGTCGCCGTACGGCCCCTCAAGGACGGCGTGATCGCCGACTTCGAGATCACCGAGCGCATGCTCCGGTACTTCATCCTCAAGATCCACAAGCGCCGCTACCTGGCGCGCCCGCGCGTCGTGGTCTGCGTGCCCTCCGGCATCACCGGAGTGGAGCGGCGCGCCGTCATCGAGGCGTCCACGCAGGCCGGCGCCCGCCAGGTGCACATCATCGAGGAGCCCATGGCCGCCGCCATCGGCTCGGGCCTGCCCGTCCACGAGGCCACCGGCAACATGGTCGTGGACATCGGCGGCGGCACCACCGAGGTCGCCGTCATCTCCCTCGGCGGAATCGTCACGGCGCAGTCCATCCGGGTGGCCGGCGACGAACTGGACAACGCGATCATCCAGCACATCAAGAAGGAGTACTCGCTCCTCCTCGGCGAGCGCACCGCCGAGCAGATCAAGATCACCATCGGGTCGGCGTACGACCTCGACAAGGACGAGCACACCGAGATCCGCGGCCGCGACCTGGTCTCCGGCCTCCCGAAGACCGTCGTCATCTCCGCCGCCGAGGTGCGCAAGGCCATCGAGGAGCCGGTCAACTCCATCGTCGACGCCGTCAAGACCACCCTCGACAAGTGCCCCCCGGAACTCTCCGGCGACATCATGGACCGCGGCATCGTCCTCACCGGCGGCGGCGCCCTCCTGCGCGGCCTCGACGAGCGGCTGCGCCGCGAGACGGGCATGCCGATCCACATCGCCGAGGACCCCCTCGACTCCGTGGCCCTCGGCTCCGGCAAGTGCGTCGAGGAGTTCGAAGCCCTCCAGCAGGTCCTGGACGCCCAGCCCCGGCGGTGATCAAACCCCCTCCAACGGGGCATGCGGAACACAAGGATCCGCCGTACGGGTGCTACCGCGCCCGTGCGGCGGATCGTTGATATACAGGCACAGTCCGGTGCAGCCCCGGCTCCGCCGGAGCGGCTCCGCCGCACGGGTTTTCTACGAGGAAGGCACGGCCGCCGCACGTGAGGGACACACGAGAGAGCCGGCTGCTCCTGGTGCTGCTGATCGCCATCGCGTTCGCATTGATCACGGTGGACATCAGAGCGGGCGAGGAGTCACCGGTCGACGGTGCCCGCAAGGCCGCCGCAGCGGTCTTCGGCCCGGTCGAGAAGGGCGTCGCGACCGCCGTGGACCCGGTCGCCAACGCCATAGGGGCCGTACGCGACTCCGACGAGCGCCACAACCGCATCACCCGGCTGGAGCGCGAGAACACCCTCCTGAAGACCAGGATGGGCAGCGACGAACGGGCCAAGAGCCGCATCCGCGAACTCGACGAGATGCTCAAGCGGGCCGGCGCCGGACAGTACGGCATCAAGGGCGCCGAGGTCATCGCCATAGGAGCGGCCCAGGGCTTCTCCTGGACCGTCACCATCGACGCCGGCAGCAAGGACGGCATCGAGCGCGACATGACCGTCCTCAACGGCGACGGACTCGTCGGCCGCGTCACCACCGTCGGCCCCGACACCTCCACCGTGCTGCTCGCCAACGACCCCGACTTCACCGTCGGCACCCGCCTGGAGCAGAGCGGCGAACTCGGCTTCGCCACCGGCCAGGGCGACCGCGCCCTGTCCGTCCAGATGCTCAACGGCCGTGCCAGGGTCAGCCCCGGCGACCGCCTCGTCACCTTCGGCTCCCGCGCCAACAAGCCCTTCGTGCCCGGCGTCCCGCTCGGCGAGGTCGTCCGCGTCGACCCCTCCAACGGCGGCCTCACCCGCACCATCCACGTCCGCCCCTTCGTCGGCTTCTCCCGCCTCGACATCGTCGGAGTGGTCGTCATGCCGCCCCGCGACGACCCGCGCGACGCCGTCCTGCCCCCCAAGCCCGAACCCCCCAAGCCCACGCCGACGGTCACCGTCACGGTCACGCCCTCCCCGAGCGTCTCCGGCCGGCCCGCGGACGAGGAGGAACGCTGAGCCATGCGCTTCAACCGGATCCTGCTCTCCGCCACCCTCGTCGTGGTCGCCCTCGTCATCCAGGTCACCATCCTGGGAAGGCTCCAGCTCCCCGGCGCCGTCCCCGACCTGATGCTGCTCACGGTCGTCGCGCTGTCCCTGGTGTACGGGCCCACCTCAGGCGCCCTCCTCGGCTTCGGCGCCGGACTCCTCGCCGACCTGGCCCCGCCCGCCGACCACGCGGCCGGCCGCTACGCCCTCGTCCTGTGCATCATCGGCTACCTCGTGGGCCTGGCCCGCCCCGACAGCGGCCGGTTCCGCTCCGCCTGGGGCCCCATGCTCACCGTCCTCGCCGCCGCCGCCGGCTCGATCATGCTCTACGTCGGGGTCGGCGCCCTGGTCGGGGACACCGCCGAACGCCACGTGGGCCTCGGCGGCCTGCTGTTCACCGCCGTCCTCTACGACCTCCTGCTCGCCCCCTTCACGGTGCCGTGGATCATGGCCCTGGCCCGCCGCGCCGAGAACGACCCCATGGCCGTCGAGGCCAACGGCGGCCCGCCACAGGGCGCCGACGTGTCCACCGGCTGGCTCGCCGGCGGCACCGGCCTCAGGATCGGCAGCCAGCGCGGCGGCCTGCGGCTGCGCACCGCCCGCGGCCGCGCGAACCGGGCCGGCCGGATAAAGGGCGTCAAAGGCGTGAAGAACGTCAAGAAGCTGTGACGGGGGAGCACCAGGCATGACCAACATTCCCGAGACCGGCCGCACCCCCCGGGTGCAGATCCGGCTCGCCATCATCCAGATCCTCGTCTTCTCCCTGCTCATCACCCTCGGCGGCCGGCTCTGGTACCTCCAGATCCGCAACGGCCACGAGTACGCCGACGAGGCCCGCAGCAACCACGTCCAGCGCGTCGTACAGCCCGCGGTGCGCGGCGACGTCCTGGACGCCCGCGGCGTCCCCCTCGCCGACAACGAGACCCGCCTGGTCGTCTCAGCGTCCCGCACCGAGCTGATGCGGATAAAGGACCGGGGCAAGGCCGTCCTGACCCGCCTCGCCGGAGTCCTGGACATGAAGCCGCAGGACGTCATGGACAAGATCCGGCTCTGCGACTCCCAGACCCCCAAGCCCTGCTGGAACGGCTCCCCGTACCAGCCGATCCCGGTCACCATGGAGGCCACCACCCAGCAGGCCCTCCAGATCCGCGAACGCCCCGAGGACTTCCCCGGCATCACCGCCGAACCCACCGCCGTACGCCGCTACCCCGCGGTCGGCGGGGGCCGCGCCGCGCAGGTCCTCGGCTACCTCTCGCCCGTCACCGACGACGAGATCCAGAAGGCCAAGGACACCGACTCGCCGCACCTGCGCTCCGACCAGGTCGGCCGCTCGGGCATCGAGCGCACGTACGACAAGGAGCTGCGCGGCAAGGCGCAGGTGACCTCGTACGAGGTCGACAACCTCGGCCGCGTCATGGGCGAGACGAAGTCCGACCCCGGCATCGCCGGATCCACCCTCATCACCAGCATCGACGCCCGCGTCCAGGCCGTCGCCGAGTACGAGCTCGCCGAGGCGATGAAGGTCGTCCGCAACGAGACCGACAACATCACCGGCCGCAAGTACGAGGCCGACTCCGGTGCCGTGGTCGTCATGGAGACCAAGACCGGACGCGTCGTCGCCATGGCCTCCCAGCCCGACTACGACCCCAACGTCTGGGTGGGCGGCATCTCCGGCCAGGACTACGCGAAGTTCACCAGCAAGGACTCCAACTACCCGCTGCTCAACCGGGCCATCCAGGGCCAGGCCCCCGCCGGCTCCATCTTCAAGGTCGTCTCCGCGAGCGCCGCCGTCCGCGCCGGCTACGCCTTCGAGGACAAGTACAACTGCAGCGCCTCCTACAACATGGGCGGCCGCAGCTTCGCGAACTTCGAGTCCAAGGGCCACGGCCCCATCACCCTCGGCGAAGCCCTCAAGTTCTCCTGCAACACCGTCTTCTACGCCCTCGGCCACAAGGAATGGCAGCGCGACGGCGGCCTCGAACCCAAGAACCCCCACGACTGGTTCTACAAGACCGCCCGCGAGTTCGGACTCGGCTCCGAGACCCATATCGACCTGCCCAACGAGGTCACCGGCCGCATCCCCGACCGCCACTGGAAGCAGAGCTTCTGGGAGGCCAACAAGGACTCCTGGTGCAAGCAGGGCAAGAAGGGCGGCACCTACGTCGAGCAGATCGCCTATGAGAGCTGCCTCGAAGGCAACCAGCTCAAGGCCTACGACAGCATCAACTTCGCCATCGGCCAGGGCGACGTCCTCGTCACCCCCATCCAGATGGCCACCGCCTACGCCGCCATCAGCAACGGCGGCACCCTCTACAACCCCACCGTCGGCAAGGCCGTGATCAGCCCCCAGGGCAAGGCCGAGGAGATCAAGCCCCAGGCCCACGGCAAGCTGCCCGTCGACGCCAAGACCATCGCCGACCTCGACAAGGGCCTGCGCATGGTCGTCGAGCCCGGCGGCACCGCCGCCTGGCGGTTCATCGGCTGGCCCCTGGACAAGATCCCGCTGCGCGCCAAGACCGGCACCGCCCAGGTCTACGGCAAGCAGACCACCTCGTGGCTCGCGACCTACACCGACGACTTCACCATCGTGATGACGATCTCCCAGGGCGGCACCGGCTCCGGCGCCTCCGGCCCCGCCGTCCGCAACATCTACAACGCGATGTACGGGCTCACCATGGACGGCAAGGAGACCGGCAAGGCCCTCCTGCCCAAGCCGCAGGCGCAGCTGCCCACCGTCCACCCCGACGGCACCATCGACTCCCCCGAGATCAAGCCGTACGTGCCCCCGTCCCCGGAGGAGCTGGCGCCGCCCGCGCTCGCCGGCCCGCCGCCCCTGCGGCATGACTGAGACGTGATGATGCAGACCGCCAACAACTTCTCCGTATCCCGGTACGCGCCCCAGAAGGGCACGCTCGCCCGGCTGACGGCCCGCGACTCGGTCCTGCGCCGGCTCGACTGGCCGATACTGCTGTCGGCGCTCGCCCTGTCCCTCATCGGCGCCCTGCTCGTCTGGTCCGCGACCCGCCACCGCGACACCCTCAACCAGGGCGACCCGCAGTACTTCCTCTGGCGCCACCTGCTCAACACCGGCATCGGCCTCGTACTGATGATCGGGACGGTCCTCCTCGGCCACCGCAACCTGCGCGGCGCCGTCCCGGTCCTCTACGGCCTCTCGCTCGTGCTCGTCACTGCTGTGCTCACCCCGCTCGGCGCCACCATCAACGGCGCCCACGCCTGGATCGTCATCGGCGGCGGCTTCTCGCTCCAGCCCTCGGAATTCGTGAAGGTCACGATCATCCTGGTGATGGCGATGCTGCTGGCGGCCCGGGTCGACGCGGGCGACCTGGAACATCCCGAGCACCGCACCGTGGTCAAGGCCCTGTGCCTGGCCGCCGCGCCCATGGGCATCGTCATGCTGATGCCCGACCTCGGATCCGTCATGGTGATGGTCGTCATCGTGCTCGGGGTACTGCTGGCCTCCGGCGCCTCCAACCGCTGGGTGCTCGGCCTGATCGGCACCGGCACGGCCGGAGCCGTCCTGATCTGGCAGCTGGGCGTCCTCGACCAGTACCAGATCAACCGCTTCGCCGCCTTCGCCAACCCCGAGCTCGACCCCTCCGGCGCCGGCTACAACACCAACCAGGCCCGCATCGCCATCGGCGGCGGCGGCCTGACGGGCTCCGGCCTGTTCAAGGGCCCGCAGACCACCGGACAGTTCGTCCCCGAACAGCAGACCGACTTCGTGTTCACGGTCGCGGGCGAGGAGCTCGGCTTCGTCGGCGGGATCCTGATCCTCGGCCTCCTCGGCGTCGTCCTGTGGCGCGCCTGCATGATCGCCCGCGCCACCACCGAGCTCTACGGCACCATCGTGGCCGCCGGGATCATCGCCTGGTTCGCCTTCCAGGCCTTCGAGAACATCGGGATGAACCTCGGCATCATGCCGGTCGCCGGCCTGCCCCTGCCCTTCGTCTCCTACGGGGGATCGTCGATGTTCGCCGTCTGGGTGGCCGTCGGACTACTCCAGTCGATCAAGGTGCAACGGCCCCTGTCGGCGTAGCCCCGGCCCTGGTGCCGCCAGGCCGGGCCGCACCGGGGCGGTGCCGGGCAGAATCGCGCCGAATCCGCGGTTCCACCCCCACGCCGTGGACCGTTCGGGACTAGATTCGATCCATGGCGGACACGAAGCGCGAAGTCGAGCGGAAATTCGAGTTCACGAAGCCCAAGGCGGAGCGGCGCGGGGTCCCGGACCTCACCGGCACGGCCGGCATCGCCTCCGTGGTCGACCGCGGCACCGCCGACCTCGACGCCGTCTACTACGACACCCCCGACCAGCGGCTCGCCGCCGACGGCCTCACCCTGCGCCGCCGCACCGGCGGCCACGACGCCGGCTGGCACCTCAAACTCCCCGTCGCCCCCGGCATCCGCGACGAGGTCACCGCCCCCCTCGGCGACACCGTGCCCGGCCGGCTCGCCGCCCTCGTCCGCTCCCGGGTCCGGGACGGCCGCCTGGAACCCCAGGTCCGGCTGGTCTCCTCCCGCCGGATCAGCCACCTCCTCGACGCCGACGGCAGACTCCTCGCCGAACTCAGCACCGACGCGGTCACCGCCGAACACGAGGACACCACCGCCACCTGGACCGAGGTCGAGGTCGAACTCGCCGACGGCACCGACCCCGGCCTCCTCGACGCCGTCGAGGAAGCCTTCACGAAGGCCGGACTGAAGGTCTCCGACGCCCCCTCCAAACTCGCCCGCGCCCTCGCCGAGACCGGCAACGAGCCCCCCGCCCGCCCCCGGACCGACCCGGCCGCCGAGGGAACCGCCGGCGCCTGCGTCCTGGCGTACCTGCGCCGGCAGGTCGACGCCCTGATCGCCTACGACCCCGCCGTGCGGCGCGACCAGCCCGACTCCGTGCACCAGATGCGGGTGGCCTCCCGCCGGCTGCGCAGCGCCTTCAAGACCTACCGCAAGGTCCTCGACCGCGAGGTCACCGACCCCATCGGCGAAGAACTGCGCTGGCTCGGCGGAGAACTCGGCGTCGACCGCGACCGGGAGGTCCTCCACGACCACTTCCGGACCGCCGTCGCCGGCCTCCCCCGCACCCTCCTCGCCGGACCCGTCCGCAAGCGCCTGCGCACCTGGAACAACACCCGCCGCTCCGCGTCGCGCCGCCTCGCCCTCGGGGCCCTCGACAGCCAGCGCCACCTCGCCCTCCTCGACACCCTGGAAGGCCTCCTCGCCGACCCGCCGCTGCTGCCCGGCGCCTGGAAGCCCGCCGGCGATGCCCTGCCGAAGGCGATGCTCCGCGACTACGGCCGGCTCGCCTCCCGCGTCGACCACGCCCTCTCCCTGGGCCCCGGGGAGGAGACCGACCGCGCCCTGCACGCCGCCCGCAAGGCCGCCAAACGCGCCCGCTACGCCGGGGAGGCCGCGGAAGCCGCCCTCGGGAAGCCCGCCAAGAAGTTCGCCAAGGCCATGCAGGCGGTCCAGAACCTGCTCGGCGAGCACCAGGACAGCGTGGTCGCCCGCAGCGCCCTGCGCGCCCTGGCCCACGAGGCCCACGCCGCCGGCGAACCCTCCTTCACCTGGGGCCTGCTCCACGGCCGCGAGGAGGCGCGGGCGGAACGCACCGAACGCGACCTGGCGGACACCTGGGCCAAGGCCGCCGACCCCGGGCTGCGGGCCGCCCTGAAGTGATCATGTGGGCGGAGGGCGTCCGGGCCTCAAGGTACGCTTGAGAGTCGCCCCCTGCCCGCTTCACGAAAGTCGCGTGATGTCCGAGTCGGTCTTCCCACAGCTCGAAGCTCTGCTCCCGCATGTGCAGAAGCCCATCCAGTACGTCGGTGGTGAGCTCAATTCCACCGTGAAGCCGTGGGAGTCCTGTGACGTCCGCTGGGCGCTCATGTACCCGGACGCCTACGAGGTGGGCCTGCCCAACCAGGGCGTCATGATCCTCTACGAGGTGCTGAACGAGCGCGAGGGCGTCCTCGCCGAGCGCACGTACTCGGTGTGGCCGGACCTGGAAGCCCTGATGCGCGAGCACCAGGTGCCCCAGTTCACCGTCGACAGCCACCGCCCCGTCTCGGCCTTCGACGTGTTCGGCCTGTCCTTCTCCACGGAGCTGGGCTACACGAACATGCTCACGGCGCTGGACCTCGCGGGCATCCCGCTGGAGGCGAAGAACCGTACGGTCGACCACCCCATCGTGCTCGCCGGCGGCCACGCGGCCTTCAACCCCGAGCCGATCGCGGAGTTCATCGACTGCGCGGTCATCGGCGACGGCGAGCAGGCCGTCCTCGACATGACCGAGATCATCCGCACCTGGAAGGCCGAGGGCCGCCCGGGCGGACGCGAAGAGGTCCTGCTGCGCCTCGCGAAGACCGGCAACGTCTACGTGCCGGGCTTCTACGACGTCGAGTACCTGGAGGACGGCCGCATCGGCCGTGTCGTCCCGAACCGCTCCGGCGTTCCGTGGCGCGTCTCCAAGCACACCGTCATGGACCTCGACGAGTGGCCCTACCCCAAGCAGCCCCTGGTCCCGCTCGCCGAGACCGTCCACGAGCGCATGTCCGTGGAGATCTTCCGCGGCTGCACCCGCGGATGCCGTTTCTGCCAGGCCGGCATGATCACGCGCCCCGTGCGGGAGCGAAGCATCACCGGCATCGGCGAAATGGTCGAGAAGGGCCTCAAGGCGACGGGCTTCGAGGAGGTCGGCCTCCTCTCCCTGTCCTCCGCGGACCACACGGAGATCGCCGACATCGCCAAGGGCCTCGCGGACCGCTACTCGGACGACAAGGTGGGCCTGTCCCTCCCGTCGACCCGCGTGGACGCGTTCAACGTGGACCTGGCGAACGAGCTGACCCGCAACGGCCGCCGGTCGGGCCTGACCTTCGCCCCCGAGGGCGGCTCCGAGCGCATGCGCAAGGTCATCAACAAGATGGTCTCGGAAGAGGACCTGATCCGCACCGTCGCCACCGCGTACGGCAACGGCTGGCGCCAGGTGAAGCTGTACTTCATGTGCGGCCTGCCGACCGAGACCGACGAGGACGTCCTCCAGATCGGCGACATGGCGGTCAACGTCATCGCCAAGGGCCGCGAGGTCTCCGGCCAGAACGACATCCGCTGCACGGTGTCGATCGGCGGGTTCGTGCCGAAGCCGCACACCCCCTTCCAGTGGGCCCCGCAGCTCTCGGCCGAGGAGACGGACGCCCGCCTCGGCAAGCTCCGCGACAAGATCCGCGGCGACAAGAAGTACGGCCGCTCCATCGGCTTCCGCTACCACGACGGCAAGCCGGGCATCGTCGAGGGCCTCCTCTCGCGCGGCGACCGCCGCGTCGGCGACGTCATCCGCGCGGTCTACGAGTCCGGCGGCCGCTTCGACGGCTGGCGCGAGCACTTCTCGTACGACCGCTGGATGCAGGCGGCGGAGAAGACGCTGCCGGCGTACGGCGTGGACGTGGCCTGGTACACGACCCGCGAGCGCACGTACGAGGAGGTCCTGCCCTGGGACCACCTGGACTCGGGCCTGGACAAGGACTGGCTCTGGGAGGACTGGCAGGACGCCCTCGACGAGACCGAGGTCGAGGACTGCCGCTGGACCCCGTGCTTCGACTGCGGCGTGTGCCCGCAGATGCAGACGGAGATCCAGATCGGCCCCACCGGCAAGAAGCTCCTGCCGCTGTCGGTCGTGAAGTGACCTCGGCCTCCGGCTGAGCCGTGCCGGACATGCCCCCCACCGCCTCTGGCGGTGGGGGGCATGTCCGTTCGGTACGCCGGCAGGTGTTCGCCGGGCACTGACCGGCAGGGCACCGGCGCAACGGATGCGCCGGTTCTGGTGTCCTTAGCGGCATGCAGATCGAGAAGTCGCAGGCCGCGCCGGGTGGGGACGGGTGTCTGACCGGGGTGGTCAGGGTGCCCGTGAAGGTCGTGGCCGTGCTGGTGGTGCTGCCGGTGCGGGCGCTGTGGGACCTGCTCGTGCTGGGGGCGCGGGCCGCGCGGCGGCACGTGCTGGCGCCGCTGGGGCGTGCCGCCGGATGGGTTCTCCTCCAGCTGTGGCTCTACGTCCTGCGGCCGCTGCTGCTCGTCGTCTTCTACTGGCCCTGGGCCGGGTTGTGGCGGTACCTCGTCGTGCCCGTCGCCACGGTGCTGTACCGGTACCTGCTGCGGCCCCTCGGGCTGGGCACCGCCTGGCTGTGCGTGGCCTTCGGGCGGTACGTGCTGGTGCCGCTCGGGACCGGGACCGCGTGGGTGCTGCGGCACCTGGTGGTGCTGCCGGCGGGGTGGCTGTACCGGGAGGTGCTGACGCCGGCCGGGCACGGGCTGCGGTGGCTGGTGCGCGGGCTCTGCACCCTGCTGTTCGTATGGCCCTGGGTGGGGCTGTGGAGGTTCGTGCTCGTGCCGCTCGGACACGGGCTGCTCTGGGTGGGGCGTCACGTGCTCCTGCCGCCGCTCTCCCTGCTGTACCGGTACGTCCTGCTGCCGCTCGGGGAGCTCCTCGCCGGCGCCTGGCACATCGCCGGCCGGATCCTGCGCGCCCTCGGCCGCGGCCTGCGCCGGCTGTGGCGCGGCTGGGTCGCCCGGCCCGCCGCGTGGGTGTACCGGCAGGTCGCCACACCCGTCGGGCACGCCGTGCGCGAGGTGTGGCGCACATCCCGCGCCGCGGTGCGCGAGGCGCGGGCCGAGGTGCGTCGCGTGCTGTTCGGAGGGCCGCCGGGGGAACCGGCGAGGTCACGGGCGCGTACTCTGGGTAGTACGACAGCCGCCGACGCGGCACCCGCTGCCGAGATCTCCCCGCGCAAACGGCGGGGGTGAGCCGGACGGGTCGACAGACCTCAGGGCGGCGCGCGAGCCGCGACGCCCCGCACAAGGAGAAGAACCACTGGGCAAGCGACAGCCCGAAGGCCCGCCTCCCGCACCGGTGGTGCAGCGCATCCGACTGCGCTACACCAAGCGTGGCCGCCTCCGGTTCACCAGCCACCGAGACTTCCAGCGCGCCTTCGAGCGTGCCCTGCGCCGCGCCGAGGTGCCCATGGCGTACTCGGCCGGCTTCACCCCGCACCCCCGTGTCTCGTACGCGAACGCCGCTCCCACCGGGACCGGCAGCGAGGCCGAGTACCTGGAGATCGGCCTCGCCCAGGCCCGTGACCCCGAGAAGCTCCGCGAGCTCCTCGACGAGTCGATGCCGGCCGGCCTGGACATCGTCGACGCCGTCGAGGCCCGGACCTCCGGGCTCGCGGACCGGCTGACGGCCTCCGTCTGGGAGCTGCGCCTGGAGGGCGTGGAGCCCGCCGACGCCGCGCGGGCGGTGGAGGTCTTCCTCGCCGCCGAGACGGTCGAGGTGCAGCGCCGGACCAAGAACGGCATGCGGACCTTCGACACCCGCGGCGCCGTCGTCAGTCTCGAAGCCCTTCCTGCCCAGGCTGATAGGCCGCTGGACAAAGCCTGTGCGATACTGCGGCTGGTTGTTCGGCATTTGACACCTGCCGTGCGACCCGACGACGTCCTGTCCGGTCTCCAAGCTGTGGCCGACCTGGCGCCGCCGGTCCCCGCAGCGGTGACCAGGCTGGCGCAGGGGCTCTTCGACGAGGAGTCCGGCACGGTGACCGACCCGCTCGCGCCCGACCGCGAGGCTGTCACGGCCGCCCCACCCACGGCCGCCGTGAACGCCGACGCGAAGGCGCCGGAAGGTCCCGCCGCGTAGGGATCGTCGTCGTCGCGCCGCCCTGGCACTCGGGAGCCACCTGGGTCGGGCAGCGCACTGACCTGAAGACTTCCGCCAGGCCGTACGGACAAGACGTACGGAACCGGCGGCCATGGACTACAGCTCCCGTGTGGCGAACGCGCCCCGGAGGCCGGCCCCGCGCCCCGTGCGCGGAGCCGTGCCGGACCGGATGTCAGCCGCGGCGCCCGGGAGCGTGACGGGAGAACCGCCCGCATGCTCAACAACGAAACCGAGAACACCCCCGCCGCCGACAGTGGCAGCCCCAGCGACAACCTGCCTCCGCGCAGGCGTCGCCGCGCTGCTTCCCGGCCGGCCGGCCCGCCCGGCGGCGTCGCCGCCGAGGTGCCCGTAGAGGCCGCCCCCGAGGCCGCCCCGGTCGCCGAGGAGGCTCCGGCCGCTCCGGCGCCGCGTGCCCGTCGCCGTGCCACCCGTGCCGTCGCCGCCCCGGCCGCCGAGGCGGCTGCCGCCGAGGTCGTGGTGGAGTCCGCGTCCGCTCCGGCTCCGGTAGCGGAGGAGGCTCCGGCCGCTCCGCCGCGTGCCCGTCGCCGTGCCACCCGTGCCGTCACCGCTCCGGCCGCCGTGGCCGAGGCCGCCCCGGCCGTCGTGGAGGCCGCTCCGGCTCCCGTGGTCGCCGAGGAGGCTCCGGCCGCTCCGGCGCCGCGTGCCCGTCGCCGTGCGACCCGTGCCGTCGCCGCCCCGGCCGCCGTGGCCGAGGCCGCCCCGGTCGTGGAGGAAGAGGAAGAGGCCGAGGAAGAGGTCCAGGCCGTCGCGGAGGAGGCCCCCAAGGCCGCCACCCGCGCCGTCACCGTCGCCGACGCCGTGGACGCCCCCAAGCGCGGCCGCCGCCGCGTCACCCGTTCCTCCGCTCCGGCCGCTCCGGCCGCCACCGCCGCTCCCGCCGCCGCGCAGCCCGCCGCCGCCGAGCCGGAGGCCGCCCCGGCCGGCCGCCGCCGCGCCGCGCGTCCCGCCGTGGCCGTCTTCCAGGCCCCGGTCTTCGCCGAGCCGATGTTCCAGACCCCGGAGACCGCGGCCATGGCCGCCGCGGCCGCTGCCGCCGCCGCTTCGGTGGAGGAGGCCGAGGAGGAAGAGGCCGAGGCCGCCGCCGAGGTCGAGGCCCCCGCCGCCCAGCCGGCCGGCCGTCGCCGCCGCCGTCGCGGTGCCGCCGAGCCCGTGGCCCCGGCCGAGCCGGAGCTCGTGGAGGAGGAGCCGGAGGCCGAGGCCGACGGGTTCGACGAGGACGAGTCCGACGAGTCGGGCGAGCGCCCCTCGCGCCGCCGCCGTCGCGGTGGCCGTCGCCGCCGCCGCGGTGAGGCCGCGGACCTGGACGAGTCCGCGTACGAGGAGACCGAGGGCGAGGCCGCCGCGCAGGAGGCCGAGCCGCAGGAAGCCGACCAGGAGGAAGAGGACGAGGAGTCCGAGGAGGCCCTCGGTTCCACCTCCAGCCGCCGCCGCCGCCGTCGTCGCCGCCGCAGCGGTGACGGTGCCGTCGAAGTCGAGGCGGGCGAGGAGGACGGTGTCCGCACCGTGCTCAAGGTCCGCGAGCCGCGCCCGGCGCGCGAGAAGGCCGAGCCGTCCGACGAGGTGCAGTCCATCAAGGGCTCGACCCGTCTGGAGGCGAAGAAGCAGCGCCGCCGCGAGGGCCGCGAGCAGGGCCGCCGCCGTGTGCCGATCATCACCGAGGCCGAGTTCCTGGCCCGCCGTGAGGCCGTCGAGCGCGTGATGGTCGTCCGCCAGTCCGGTGAGCGCACCCAGATCGGCGTCCTCGAGGACAACGTGCTCGTCGAGCACTACGTCAACAAGGAAGAGGCCACCTCGTACGTCGGCAACGTCTACCTGGGCAAGGTCCAGAACGTGCTGCCGTCGATGGAGGCCGCCTTCATCGACATCGGCAAGGGCCGCAACGCCGTCCTGTACGCCGGTGAGGTCAACTTCGAGGCGCTCGGCATGGCCAACGGGCCGCGCCGCATCGAGTCCGCCCTGAAGTCCGGCCAGTCGGTCCTGGTGCAGGTCACCAAGGACCCGATCGGCCACAAGGGCGCCCGCCTGACCAGCCAGGTCTCGCTGCCCGGCCGCTACCTGGTCTACGTGCCCGAGGGCTCGATGACCGGTATCAGCCGCAAGCTGCCCGACACCGAGCGTGCGCGTCTGAAGACCATCCTCAAGAAGATCGTCCCCGAGGACGCGGGCGTCATCGTGCGCACCGCCGCCGAGGGTGCGAGCGAGGACGAGCTGCGCCGCGACGTCGAGCGTCTGCAGGCGCAGTGGGAGGACATCCAGAAGAAGTCGAAGCAGATCACGACCTCGTCGCCGAGCCTGCTGTACGGCGAGCCGGACATGACGGTCCGCGTCGTGCGCGACATCTTCAACGAGGACTTCTCCAAGGTCATCATCAGTGGTGACAGTGCCTGGGAGACCATCCACGGCTACGTGAACCACGTGGCCCCGGACCTGGCCGACCGGCTCTCCCGCTGGACCTCCGAGGTCGACGTCTTCGCGACGTACCGGATCGACGAGCAGCTCGCCAAGGCGCTCGACCGCAAGGTGTGGCTGCCCTCGGGCGGCTCCCTCGTGATCGACAAGACCGAGGCGATGATCGTCATCGACGTCAACACCGGCAAGTTCACCGGTCAGGGCGGCAACCTGGAGGAGACCGTCACCAGGAACAACCTGGAGGCGGCCGAGGAGATCGTGCGCCAGCTGCGGCTGCGCGACCTGGGCGGCATCGTCGTCATCGACTTCATCGACATGGTCCTGGAGTCCAACCGCGACCTGGTGCTGCGGCGCATGCTGGAGTGCCTGGGCCGTGACCGGACGAAGCACCAGGTGGCCGAGGTCACCTCGCTGGGCCTGGTCCAGATGACCCGCAAGCGGGTGGGCCAGGGTCTGCTGGAGTCCTTCTCCGAGACCTGCGTCCACTGCAACGGCCGCGGTGTGATCGTGCACATGGAGACCCCGACCGCGGTCGGCGGCGGTGGCAACGGCAAGCGCGCCAAGCGCCGCGGTGGCCGCGCCCAGGAGCACGAGCACGAGCTGGAGACGGTCGAGACCGTCGACGCCGAGGTGCTGGAGGCCGAGACCGAGGCCGAGGTGGCCGCGGAGCTCGCCGCGCCGCGGGCCCTTCCGGAGCCGGCGTTCGTGCCGGACGAGGAGCTGTACAGCAGCCCGGCCGAGGCCGAGGCCGCCGCGGGCATCAGCGGCCGCCGCAACCGTCGCCGTGCCACCCGTAAGGCGACCGCTCCGGCGGGCGCCCCGCGCGGTGCGGAGCGGTTCGCCGCCCCGGCGCCGGCGGCCCCCGCGCCGGTGGCCCCGGTGGTGGAGGCGGAGCCGGTCACCGAGCCCGCGGACACGGTGCTGGAGCCGGCCGCCGAGGCCGTGGAGGCCGTGGAGACGGTCGAGGCCGCCCCGGCCGCGCCGGTGGACGAGGCCGCGCCGAAGGGCCGTACCCGTCGCCGGGCGACCCGCAAGGCGACCGCCCCGGAGCCGGAGCCCGTCGTGGCCCCGGAGCCCGTGGTCGTGGCCGAGCCGGAGCCGGTCGTGGAGGCCGCCGCCGAGCCGGTGGCCCCGGAGCCGGTCGTCGAGCCCGAGCCCGTGGTCGCCGAGACCCCGGCCGAGCCCGTCGTGGAGGCAGCTCCGGCCCGTCCGCGCCGTCGCGCAGTACGCAAGGCCACCGCGCCCGCGGGTGCGGCGGAGGCCGCGGTCGTGGTCGTCGAGGCCCCTGCCGCCGAGCCCGTCGCGGAGGCCGCTGCGGCCGAGGCACCGGCCGCCGAGGCCGAGGCCGAGGCGCCGGCTCCCGCCAAGAAGGCCGCCCGCAAGGCTCCGGCCAAGAAGGCGGCCACCACGGCGAAGAAGGCCCCGGCCAAGAAGGCGGCGGCCGCCAAGAAGACCGTCGCGAAGAAGGCGACGGCCAAGAAGACCACGGCGAAGCGGGCCACGAAGAAGACCGCGGCGGCGGAGCAGAGCGCTCCGTCCGTCACGGCTCCGACCGAGGCCTGATCCGTTCCGTGACCGTGGACCCCGCCTCCGGGCGGGGTCCACGGCGCCACGGGGCCCGGTTTGACCCTCCGGAACCAGCCCCGTAACCTAGACCGTCGGCGTGTCTTGAACGATTACCCGTTCAGCGTGCGTCGCGCTCCTGAGCACCCTCCTCCCGCACGACCGCGCAAGCGGCCGGGTCACGGGAGAGGCCGCTCGTCCAATCCGGATCACCGTGGGCCCCGGCCCGTGTGAGCGGCTGGCTTCAGGAGCATCCGTCCCGAGTGAGAGAGAGATCCGCGTGTACGCCATCGTGCGCAGCGGTGGTCGCCAGCACAAGGTTGCTGTCGGCGACATCGTTGAGGTTGACAAGATTTCCACTGCCAAGGCTGGCGACACGGTCGAGCTCTCGACCCTGCTCGTTGTCGACGGCGACGCCGTGACCAGCGACCCGTGGGTGCTGGCCGGGATCAAGGTCACGGCCGAGGTCGTGGACCACACCAAGGGCGCCAAGATCGACATCCTGCGCTACAAGAACAAGACCGGCTACCGCCGTCGCCAGGGTCACCGCCAGCAGTACACGGCGATCAAGGTCACCGGTATCCCCACGGCTGCGAAGTAAGAGGGACTGAGACATGGCACACAAGAAGGGCGCATCGTCCACCCGGAACGGGCGCGATTCCAACGCTCAGCGGCTCGGCGTGAAGCGCTTCGGCGGTCAGGTCGTTTCCGCCGGCGAGATCCTCGTCCGCCAGCGCGGCACCCACTTCCACCCGGGTGCGGGTGTCGGTCGCGGTGGCGACGACACGCTGTTCGCGCTGCTGCCGGGTGCGGTGCAGTTCGGTACGCACCGTGGCCGCAAGGTCGTCAACATCGTTCCGGCCGCCTGATCCAGCTCCTGCTGAATCACAAGCGTTCGTAACACCCCGAGGGCGGATCTCAGCTCTTCCCGGCGCAAGCCGGGAAGAGAGGTCCGCCCTCGGCGCGTTGTCACATAGACACGTTTAATGGGCAGCAAGGCCTGCCCGGGACATTCCCGTATGTATCTGGAGGAACACCCATGACCACCTTCGTGGACCGCGTCGAGCTGCACGTCGCCGCGGGTAACGGGGGCCACGGCTGCGCCTCCGTTCACCGGGAGAAGTTCAAGCCGCTCGGCGGCCCCGACGGCGGCAACGGCGGCCGTGGCGGTGACGTCATCCTGGTGGTGGAGCAGGCGATCACCACCCTGCTGGACTACCACCACAGCCCGCACCGCAAGGCCACCAACGGCAAGCCCGGCGAGGGCGGCAACCGCTCCGGCAAGGACGGCCAGGACCTGATCCTGCCCGTGCCGGACGGCACCGTCGTCCTCGACAAGGAGGGCAACGTCCTCGCCGACCTCGTCGGCCAGGGCACCACCTACGTCGCCGCCGAGGGCGGCCGCGGCGGCCTCGGCAACGCGGCGCTCTCCTCCGCCCGCCGCAAGGCCCCCGGCTTCGCGCTCCTCGGCGTCCCCGGCACCACCGGGGACATCGTCCTGGAGCTGAAGACCGTCGCCGACGTGGCGCTCGTCGGCTTCCCGAGCGCCGGCAAGTCCTCGCTGATCTCGGTGCTCTCCGCCGCCAAGCCGAAGATCGCGGACTACCCCTTCACCACCCTCGTCCCGAACCTGGGCGTGGTCACGGCCGGCTCGACCGTCTACACCATCGCCGACGTCCCGGGTCTGATCCCGGGCGCCAGCCAGGGCAAGGGCCTCGGCCTGGAGTTCCTGCGCCACGTCGAGCGCTGCTCGGTGCTCGTGCACGTGCTGGACACCGCCACCCTGGAGTCCGACCGCGACCCGGTGGGCGACCTCGACCTGATCGAGGAGGAGCTCAAGCTCTACGGCGGCGGCCTGGAGAAGCGTCCGCGCCTCGTCGTCCTGAACAAGGTCGACATCCCCGACGGCCAGGACCTCGCCGAGATGGTCCGCCCGGACCTGGAGGCACGCGGTTACAAGGTGTTCGAGGTCTCCGCGGTCGCCCGTACGGGTCTGAAGGAGCTCTCCTACTTCCTCGCCGAGGTCGTCGCCAAGGCGCGCGCCCGCAAGCCCAAGCAGGAGGCGACCCGTATCGTCATCCGCCCGAAGGCCGTGGACGACGCCGGCTTCACCGTCGCCTACGACGAGGTCGAGGACGTGTACCGCGTGCGCGGCGAGAAGCCGGAGCGCTGGGTGCGCCAGACCGACTTCAACAACGACGAGGCCGTCGGCTACCTCGCCGACCGGCTCAACCGCCTCGGTGTCGAGGACGCGCTGCGCAAGGCCGGTGCCAAGGCGGGCGACGGCGTCGCGATCGGCTCCGAGGAGAACGCGGTCGTCTTCGACTGGGAGCCGACCATGATGGCCGGCGCCGAGATGCTGGGCCGCCGCGGTGAGGACCACCGCCTGGAGGCCCCGCGTCCGGCCACCACGCGCCGCAAGGAGAAGGAAGCCAAGCGCGGCGACGCCGCACAGCAGGAGTACGACGAGTTCCGTCCCTTCTGACCGGTCGTGCCGGTCCGATTTGAAGTCGGCTTTACGCCGTTCGCCTAGGATCCTGCGGGTGAGCAGCAGCCATTCCAGCAGTGACACCGCCACGGGCCCCTCGGTCTCGGTGGTGGTCATCGCGTACAACGACGCCGGGCTCGTGGGCGAGGCCGTTTCCTCGGCCCTCGCCCAGGGCCCGGTGGTCGCCGAGGTCATCGCGGTCGACGACGCCTCCTCGGACGGCACCGCGGGCGTGCTGGACGCTCTGGCGGCGGCCCACCCGCGCCTGCGGGTCCTGCACCGCACGGAGAACAGCGGCGGCTGCGGTACCCCCCGCAACGACGGGATCGCCGCCGCGACCTCCCCGTACGTCCTCTTCCTCGACAGTGACGACGTCCTGCCGCCGGGCGCCGCCGAGGCGCTGCTGCGGGCGGCCGAGGAGCACCACGCCCCCGTCACCGTCGGCGCGTGCGTGCGCCGCGAGCTGCCCGAGGGCCGCGAAGTGCCCTGGATGCCCGGCCTGTACACGCCGGGCGACGTCATCGAGCGGCCCGCCGACCGGCCCGAGCTGGTCCGCGACACGCTCTGCGTCAACAAGCTGTACGACCGCGCCTTCCTGGAGAAGCACCGGATCCGCTTCCCCGACGGCCGGTTCGTGTACGAGGACTTCGTCTTCACCTCCCGCGTCCTGGCCGCCGCGCCCCGGATGGCGGTCGTCGGCGACCTCGTCTACGTGTGGCACGTGCGCCGCAGCGCCGCCCAGGTGTCCATCTCCCTGGACCGCAAGGACGTCGGCAACTGGCGTTCCCGCGTCGAGGCCCACCGCACCGCTTCCCGCACCCTCGCCGCCGCCTCCCCGGAGCTGGGCCGCGCCTGCCAGGTGAAGTTCCTCGACTACGACCTGCGCATGTACCTGCGCGAGCTCGGCGAGGACCCGGAGTACCGGGCCGCCTGGTGGACGCTGACCCGCGAGTACCTGGCCGGCTTCGACCCCGCCGACATCGACGCCGCGCCCGCCCGCGCCCGCTGGGCCGCCCGGGTGCTGGCGGCCGCCGAGACCCCGCCCGGGGACGTGGAGCGGCTGACGCGGTTCGCCGCCGAGCCGGCCCGGCTGCTGCCCCCGTACGCGCGTGACGCGGCCGGGGCGCCGGTGTGGAGCGCGGAGCTGCCCGTGCCGCTGGACGGGCTCGACGCCCTGCCGGTGGCGGAGCTGCCCGTCACCGTCGACGCCGAGCCCGCCGGGGCGGGGGCCGTCCGGATCCGGGTGCGCGACCTGTACGGGCGGCTCGCCGAGGCCGGTCCGCAGACCGTCCAGCTGGGCTTCCCGCCCCGGGCGGGGGGCGATCCCGTCCTGCTGCGCCCGGTGGAGCTGCGGGCCGCCGCCGACGGGGACGGGTGGAGCGCCGAGGTGCCCTTCCGGCTCGCCGCGCTGGCCGCCGAGGGGCGCCGCCGGGGGCTGCGCGGGATGCAGGCGTGGGACGTCCGGGTGGGCGTGCGCTGCGCCGACGGGAGCTCCCTGCACACCTCCCTGCGCCCCCTGGGCGGTCTGCTCCGCCGCAGGGCCCTGCCCAGCAGCCGGTACGGTGTTCTGCTGGCGCAGCCCTACCGCACGGCCGCGGGGGCGCTGGCCGTGCGTCTCGCGCCCGGTGCCGGGGGCGCGCTGACCTTCGTACGCAATCGCCTCGACCGCGCCCGCACGCGCAGGTCACGCTAGAGCTCGGGAGACACGCATGACATTTCTGATCACCGGTGGCGCCGGATACATCGGTGCGCACGTCGTCCGGGCGATGCTGCTCGCGGGTGAGAAGGTCGTGGTCTTCGACGACCTCTCCACGGGCCGGGAGGACCGCGTGCCGGAGGGCGTCCCGCTGGTGACGGCCTCGGTGCTGGACCGCCTCGCCCTGGACGAGGCCATCGCCGAGCACAAGATCACCGGCGTGGTGCACCTGGCGGGCAAGAAGCAGGTCGGCGAGTCCGTCGAGAAGCCGCTGTACTACTACCGCGAGAACGTGCAGGGCCTCACGGTGCTGCTGGAGGCCGTGGCGGCGGCGGGCATCCGCAACTTCCTGTTCTCCTCCTCCGCCTCCGTGTACGGCATGCCCGACGTGGACTCCGTCACCGAGGAGACCCCGTGCAAGCCGCTGAGCCCGTACGGCGAGACCAAGCTGGCCGGTGAGTGGCTGGTCCGTGCCGCGGGCAAGGCGCACGGCATCTCCACCGCCTGCCTGCGCTACTTCAACGTGGCCGGCGCGGCCGCCCCCGAGCTCGCGGACACCGGGGTCTTCAACCTGGTCCCGATGGTCTTCGAGCGCTACGACGCCGGCGAGGGCGCCCGGATCTTCGGTGACGACTACCCGACCCCGGACGGCACCTGCATCCGCGACTACATCCACGTGGAGGACCTCGCGGACGCCCATGTGGTGGCGGCCCGCCGGCTCGCCGAGTGGGGTGCGGCGGGGGACCACAAGGACCTCACCGTCAACATCGGGCGCGGCGAGGGCGTCTCCGTCAAGGAGATGGTCGAGCTGCTGAACGCGGGCACCGGGCACACCTACGCGCCGGTCGTCACCCCGCGGCGTCCCGGTGACCCGGCGAAGGTGGTGGCCTCGGCCGACCGGATCGCCTCGGAGCTGGGCTGGAAGGCGCGGCACGACGTCCGCGAGATGATCACCTCGGCGTGGGCCGGCTGGGAGGCCAACCGCAAGGGCGCGGGCCACCCGGACCACCACAGGGACGTCCACACGGTCTGAGCACCGCGTACACGAAGAGCCGCCCGCCCCGGACCAGGTCCGGGGCGGGCGGCTCCGTACGTGCGCGGGGGCGGGGTCAGCGCTCCAGGAAGGCGAACAGCTCTTCCCACCGGTCGGTGATCTCCGCGGGGGAGTAGCGCCGTACGTGGCGGAACGCCTCGTCGCCGAGCGCCTCGCGGGTCTCGCGGTCCGACATCAGGGTGTCCAGGTGTCCGGCCAGCTCCATCGTGTTGCCCAGGCGGGCCAGCAGCCCGTCCTCGCCGTGCCGCACGATCTCGCGCACCCCCGGCGCGCAGTCGAACGCGGCGACGGGCAGGCCCGCGGCCATCGCCTCCAGCAGGGTGATCGGGAAGCCCTCGGCCCGGGAGGCCTGTGCGAAGACGGAGGCCCCGCGCAGCGCGCCCAGGACGTCGGCGGTGCTGCCCATCCACTCCACGGAGTCGTCCAGGCCCAGCGAGGTGCAGTGCGCCCGCAGCGTCGCCTCCTCGGTGCCCGCGCCGTAGATCCGCAGGGTCCAGTCGGGGTGGTGCGGGGCCGCGTCCGCCCACGCGTCGAGCAGCAGGTCCACGCCCTTCTCGAAGGCGAGGCGGCCGACGCTCGCGACGACCTTCGCGGTGCGCGGGGCGGGGGAGTCCGGCACGAACGGCAGCGGGTTCGGCATGCTGGCGACGTTCTCCATGCCGGCCCGGATCCACAGGTCCGCGTCCTCCGGGGTGAGCACGAGCATCCGGTCCACCTCCGGGTAGAAGCGGCGGACCCGCGCACCCCGGGTGGAGGTCTGGCTGGCCTCGAAGGACTCGTGGCTCATGCCGATGACCGACAGCCCCTTGGTGTCGGCGAGGGCCACCCACTCCATCGCCCACACCTGGGTGACGATGACGACGGCGCCGGGCCGGGCCGCCCGGAACAGGGCGCTCAGCGTCTCCGCCCTGGCCCGCATGCCCGCCCGGCGGGCCGCCTGGCGGCGCCGCTCCGGGGCGTTGAGGCGGCCCTTGATGCCGCGCAGTCGGCGGGCCCTCGGCGGGTGGGTCTCGTACAGGGTGGTCATCTCGTACGGGAGGCCGTCCGGCAGCTGCTGGCGGATCTCCTCGGCGACGGGCGCGATGCCCAGGATGTGCACCCGGTGGCCCCGGTCGGTGAATAGCCGGGCCATCTGGTGCGACCAGGTGGTCACGCCGCCGAGCTCGTCCACGCTGTTGGAGACGATGAAGACGTCGCGGCCGCCCTGCGCCGCGGGCTCGTGGGGCTGCTGGCTCACTTGCCGCTCCTGGTGAAGAACTTCTCGACGATCCGGCGCGCGGCGTCCCCGCGGTCGTACTCGCCGAACTCGGCGAGGAATCGCTGGCGGGCCTCCGCGTACTTGGCGTCGGCCTCGTCGAACGCGGAGACGGCCTGCATCAGCTCGTCGGCCGTGGCCACCACGGGACCGGGCGCCTTCTCCTTCAGGTCGAAGTAGGTGCCGCGGATGTCGGTGGAGTACTTCTCGTAGTCGTACGCGAAGAACAGCATCGGCCGGTCCAGCACCGCGTAGTCGAACATCACGGACGAGTAGTCGGTGATCAGCCCGTCGGCGAGCGCCAGCAGCGGGGTGATGTCGTGGTGCCGGGACACGTCGACCACCCGCCCCGCCACCGACGGCGGCAGCGAGACGCTGTTGAGGTAGTGCGTGCGCACCAGCAGCGTGAAGCGGTCGCCGAGCCGGTCCGCGAACTCCTCCACGTCGAAGGGGAACTCGAAGCCCTCCACCGTGCCGTCCGCGCTCGCCCGGAAGGTCGGCGCGTACAGCAGCACCCGCTTGTCCGGGTCGATGCCCAGTTCGGCGGCGAGCGGGCCGCGCACGCGCTCCCCGCTGTCCGCCTCGGCGCGGTGGGCCTCGACCAGGGCGTCGTTGCGGGGGTAGCCGGTGCGCAGCAGCACCTCGTCGCGCAGCCGGAAGCCCTTGGCGAGGGTGCGCGCGTCGTGCTCGGAGCGGATCAGGAAGTGGTCGAAGCGGTTGACGGCCGCCTGGAATCGGTCCTGTGCGGCCCGGCCCTGTGCCTTGGTGCGGGGCTCGTGGAAGCCCATCCGCTTGAGCGCGGAGCCGTGCCAGGTCTGGATGTACGTGGTCCCGGGGCGCTTCGCCAGCGCCAGCGGGAAGCCCTGGTTGTCGACCCAGTACTCGGCCTGGGCCAGGGCCCGCAGGTACTGCCAGCTCCAGCGCTTGACCAGGGTGGCCTGCTCGGGGAAGCCCGTGGGCTTGGCGCCGGCGTAGGACCAGATCGCCTCGAAGGGGGCGCCCTGGCGGACCAGCTCCTCGTAGATCGCCTTCGGGCTGTCGCTGTACTGCTTGCCCATGTGGCTCTCGAAGACGACCGTGCCCTTCTTGACCGGCAGCTTCGAGAAGACCTCGTGGTAGACCTTCACCTTCTGCTCGCCCGAGCCGATGTTGCGGCGGGCCTTCAGGGCCCGGCGCAGGCTGCGCTTGACCAGGCCGGCGGCCTTGCCGTGCATGGCGCTGCCGAGCAGCGTCTGGGTGCGCACGGCGGCGGCGCCCTCGGCGGCCAGGACGTAGGAGAGGTTGCCCTTCTTGGTCACCTCGGGCTCGAAGCGGTCCGAGACCAGCCGGGTCAGGCGCGGGCGCACCCGCAGGCGGGCCGCCGATTCCAGGTCGACGCCGCCGACCGAGACGCGGGTGGTGAGCCGGTCGCCGCCGGCCGTCAGCTTCAGGCGCACGTCCCAGACGGCGTCGATGATGCCGAGGGGGCGGACGGTGCTGCCGACGTCGGCGGTGGCGGTCCACTCGATCGTGTTACCGGCGTGGCGCACGGTTGCCACCGGGAAGCTGAAGGAGCGCACCCCGATCTGCCGGCGGGCCCGGAACTCCAGGGAGGCCTTGAGCTCGGCGCCCTCCTGGATGCGGCCCAGGGGGTTCACGACGGCGCCGGACAGGGTGACGGTGCCGCGCCCGTCGTCCTCGTACGAGGTCAGGCGGTTGCCCAGAACCAGGGAGGACAGCGGGGCCGTGTGGAAGCCCTGGCCGGTGACGTCCAGTATCCGGCGGCCCTCCGCGTCGTCGAGGTGCTCGGCGCACCAGTAGACCCGCCCGTCACGCTCGGCCAGCGGGGAGGACAGCCGGCCCTTGTTGGTCATCGAGTCGGCGGCCGGGAGGAGGTTCTTCCAGTCCTCCTTGCCGAGCAGGTAGGCGCAGATGGCCTGGAGGTACGTGACGTTCTCGTACGCGGCCGGGTCGATGCCGGCGAGGTAGCCGTTGGCGAGCCGGGCGAACTCCTGGCGGTACGCGTCGCCCAGCAGCGGCAGGTCGCGCAGGTGCAGCACGAGGTCGTGCTTGAGGAACTTGGCGTCCTTCGCGGTCTTGATGGCGGTGTGGCCCTTGGCGGCCAGCAGCTCGTCGACCCGGCGGTGGATCTCCATCCGGTGGACGAAGTTCGCGATCTCGTGGCGCCGGTTGCTGATCGACTTGGCGGAGGCCTTCTCGACCACGTTCCAGTAGTAGACGTGGTTCGGGATCAGCGTGATGCGGCGGGCGGCGACGTAGGCCTGCGCCGAGAACAGCAGGTCCTCGTAGTGGATGCCGACCGGGAACTCCAGGCCCTGCTCCAGCAGGAAGGCGCGCCGGTAGCACTTGTTCGTGGAGAGGGTGTCGTAGACCAGCAGGTCCGGGTACTCGGTGATCGACTCCAGGGTGCGGGTGCGGGAGTAGATCCACGGGTACCACTCGGTGGTCTTGCCCCACCGGTTGTCGAGGTGGACGCGCACGCACATGCCCGAGACCAGGTCGGATCCGGTGCTCTCGGCGGCGGCCAGCATGTTCCGGCAGGCGTTGCGCTCCAGGACGTCGTCACTGTCCAGGAACATGACGTAGGTGCCGGTGGCCTGCTTGATGCCGTGGTTGCGCGGGGCGCCGCAGCCCCCGCTGTTCTCGGGCAGCTGGAAGGCGCGCACCCGCCCCGGGTTCGCCGCTTCCAGCTCCCGGGCGACCGCGTGGGAACGGTCCTTGCTGCAGTCGTCCACGATCACGACTTCGACCCCGTGCAGGGTCTGGTCCAAAACCGACTGGACGGCCGCCGGCAGACGCTCTGCGTCGTTGTAGACGATGACGACCACGGAGACGTCAGGCACGTGCACCTCGATCCCTTCGTTCCATTCCGCTTATTCAGTCAAAGCTACCGTGTGCCGCACGCGACGCGGGCAGGCCGACCACCGGCGTGCATACTTCTAAGGAAGAGGTGAGTGGCGGGTCCGGTCGCCGACAATCACCCGTAAGGACGCCAGCAGGAAGTGCTCATGACCAAGCTGTCGGTAGTTGTCCCCTGTTACAACGAAGAAGCCGTCATCGACCGGTTCGACGCCGAGATCCGCAGGGTGCTGGACGGTCTGCCCGTCGAGTACGAGGTCTGCTACGTCGACGACGGCAGCCGAGACGGGACCCTCGGCAAGCTCCGCAAGATCGCCGCCGAGCACGGGGACCAGACGCGCTACGTCTCCTTCAGCCGGAACTTCGGCAAGGAGGCGGGCATGCTCGCCGGGCTCCGCGAGGCCACCGGCGACGCCGTGGTCATCATGGACGCCGACCTCCAGCACCCGCCGGAGCTGATCGCCACCATGCTGGAGCACTACCGGCAGGGCCACGACCAGATCATCGCCCGGCGCACCCGCGAGGGCGACAAGAAGGTCCGCTCCGCGCTCAGCCGCCTCTACTACCGCGGGGTCAACCGCTGGGTCGACGTCGAGCTCACGGACGGCGTCGGCGACTTCCGCATGCTCTCGCGCCCCGCCGTCGACGCCCTGCTCGCGCTCCCCGAGTACAACCGCTTCTCCAAGGGCCTCTTCTCCTGGATCGGCTTCGACACCGTCCACTTCGACTACCAGAACGCCCAGCGCGAGGCGGGCGAGACCAAGTGGAAGTTCGGGTCCCTGCTGAACTACGGCATGGACGGGCTGATCTCCTTCAACAACAAGCCGCTGCGCCTCGGCATCTGGCTCGGCGTGTCGCTCGTCGCGCTGACCGGCCTGTACGCGCTGTGGATCACCATCATGGCGATCACCAACGGCATCGACTCGCCCGGTTACGTCACGATCGTCGCGATGATCGCCGGTATCGGCGGCATGCAGATGATCATGCTGGGGCTGATCGGCGAGTACATCGGCCGCATCTACTACGAGACCAAGCGCCGCCCGCACTTCCTGGTCAAGGAGGCCCACGGAGCCGACGCCGAGCGGATGCCCGGGATCTCCGAAGCCGTGATCGCGGAGCGCAGCCGCGGATGAGCGGCCCCAGCCGACGCGACCAGCTCGGCCAGATCTTCCGGTTCGCCCTGGTGGGCGGCGTGAACACCGGCACCTTCTTCGGCATCTACCTGCTGCTGCACCCGTGGATGCCCTACTTCGCCGCGTACACGCTCGCCTTCGTGCTGTCGATGATCGGGTCGTTCTTCATGAACACCTACTTCACCTACCGCACCCGCCCCACCTGGAAGAAGTTCCTCCTCTTCCCGCTGACGAACGTCACCAACTACGTCATCCAGTCCGCCGGGCTCTACGCCCTGGTCAGCTGGGCCGGAACGGACACCCGCATCGCGCCGCTGGTCGCGGCCGTCGTCGCCATCCCGTTCACCTTCCTGCTCTCGCGCAAGATCCTGATCCCCGGCACCGGGACCGTCGCCGGGCCCGCCGACGGCCCGGCGCGGGAACGCTCCTCGTCCACGGTCTGAAACCGGCGGGCGGGCCCGCCGCCCCACCCCGTAGATTGGGCCGGTCGGTCAGTGGGTTCTGCGGTGAGGGGAAAGACGTGTCAACGGCTAGGCAAGGTGTCGTGGACGCCCGCAGGATCGTGGTCAAGGTCGGCTCCTCCTCCCTGACCACCGCGGCGGGCGGGCTCGACGCCGACCGGGTGGACGCCCTGGTCGACGTACTCGCCAAGGCGCGCAGCGGCGGCGAGAAGGAGATCGTCCTGGTCTCCTCCGGAGCCATCGCGGCCGGCCTCTCCCCGCTCGGCCTGGCCCGCCGCCCCAAGGACCTCGCCCGGCAGCAGGCCGCCGCCAGCGTCGGCCAGGGCCTGCTCGTCGCCCGCTACACCGCCTCCTTCGCCCGCTACGGCGTCCGCGTCGGCCAGGTCCTGCTGACCACCGACGACACCAGCCGGCGCGCCCACTACCGCAACGCCTACCGGACCCTGGACCAGCTCCTGGCCATGGGCGCCCTGCCGGTCGTCAACGAGAACGACACCGTCGCCACCGACGAGATCCGCTTCGGCGACAACGACCGGCTGGCGGCCCTCGTGGCCCACCTGGTCCGCGCCGACCTCCTCGTCCTCCTCTCCGACGTCGACGGGCTCTACGACGGCGACCCGTCCCTGCCCGGCACCACCCGCATCGAAGAGGTGCGCGGTCCCGAGGACATCGCCCACGTCTCCATCGGCAGCGCCGGCAAGGCGGGCGTCGGCACCGGCGGCATGGTCACCAAGGTCGAGGCCGCGCGGATCGCCGCCGCCGCCGGGATCCCGGTGGTCCTGACCTCCGCCAGCCACGCCGCCAACGCACTGGCCGGCCGCGAGACCGGTACGCACTTCCACGCCACCGGCCGCCGCTCCGCCGACCGGCTGCTCTGGCTCCAGCACGCCTCCACCCCGCAGGGGCACCTGGTCCTGGACGACGGCGCCGTACGCGCCGTCACCGAACGCGGCAGCTCGCTGCTCGCCGCCGGCATCGCCGCCGTCGAAGGCGACTTCAGCGCCGGCGACCCCGTCGAACTGCGCGCCGCCGACGGCCGGGCCGTGGCCCGGGGCCTGGTCAACTTCGACGCGAAGGAACTCCCGCAGCTCCTCGGCCGCTCCACCCGTGAGCTTGCGCGGGAGCTCGGACCCGCGTACGAGCGGGAGGTCGTCCACCGCGACGATCTGGTGCTGCTCCAGGGCTGAGGTTCTGCAAAACCGCCGCGCGGCGGGCCGGGGACTGGTCAACTGTGGGGGGCGGACACGCGTAGCGCAGACAGGAGGCGGGCTGGTGAGACGAGCGCTGACCAGCGTGGGCGGCGGCGGGGACGAGCAGGCCGAGACCTCCCGCCTGTGGCACATCACCCTCAGCGTCTCCGGCAAGCCGGCGCCGCTGTCCGAGGTGCGGCGCGGGCTGGAGCAGCTCGCGCACGACCACCCCTTCCTGCTGACCAGCCGGTACGCCGACGACCACGCGGAGATCCGGTACTGGGAGGAGGCCCGCGACCTCCACGACGCGGCGGCCGTCGCTCTGAGGCTCTGGGGCGAACACCGCTCCTCGGCGCAGCTGCCGCCGTGGGAGATCGTCGGCCTGGAGGTCATCGACCGCCCCACGTACCACCAACGCGTCGCGGAGGGCTACGGCCCACCCCCGGCCCACCCGGTGGGCGTGCACCCTTATTAGACGCGCGCCTCGCGCGGCTCGGCCGCGGGCGGCCTCCCCGGCTTCGGCCCGCTGCGCCGGACTCCGTCCGCCGGACCTGGGGCGGGGCCGGTTCGCGTGGCCGGTGCCGGTGGGTCGTGCGCGGGTGGTGTGCCGCTGCGCGGGTTCGCCCCACCCCGCCCTTCCACCGTTCCCGCCTCAACGCCGGCGCGGCTCCAAAGCCCCGGGGCTCCGCCCCGGACCCCGTACGGGCGCTGCGCGCCCTGCGCCTCAAACGCCGCCGGGGCTGGATTTTCCAGCCCCGGCCGGCAATTCCAGCCTCGCCGGCGTTTGAGGCGCAGGGGGTCCGGGGGCGGAGCCCCCGGAAGGGGGTCCGGGCGCAGCCCGGGGAAGGGCGAAGGGCGGGTAGGGGACAAGTCCCGCGCAGCGGCGACCGGGACACGGCTCGGGCCGGCTCCGGCAGGTCGGGCGGGCCCGGCCCGTCTCGGGGGATGGAAGGCCCGGCGGAGCCCCCGGCGGCGGGGATTACCCTGGCCGCATGACCTCGCTCGACGACGCCACCGCCACCTCTCCCGTCACCGCCACCGCGCACGCGGCCCGCACCGCCGCCGCCGCCATCGCGCCACTCCCGCGGTCCGCCAAGGACACCGCCCTGCTGGCCATCGCGGACGCGCTGGAGGCCCGTACGGCCGAGATCGTCGCCGCCAACGCCGTCGACACCGACAAGGCTCGCGCCGCCGGCACCAGCGAGACCGTCATCGACCGCCTCACCCTCACCCCGGAGCGCGTCCGCGCCATCGCCTCCGACGTGCGCGACGTCGCGGCCCTGCCCGACCCCGTCGGCGAGGTCGTCCGCGGCTCCACCCTCCCCAACGGCATCGACCTCCGCCAGATCCGCGTCCCCCTCGGGGTCGTCGGCATCATCTACGAGGCCCGCCCCAACGTCACCGTCGACGCCGCCGCGCTCTGCCTGAAGTCCGGCAACGCCGTCCTCCTGCGCGGCAGCTCCTCCGCCTACGCCTCGAACACCGCCCTCGTCGGCATCCTGCGCGACGCCATCGAGGGCGCCGGCCTGCCCGCCGACGCGATCCAGCTCGTCCCCGGCGAGTCCCGCGACTCCGTCCGCGAGCTGATGCGCGCCCGCGGCCTCGTCGACGTGCTCATCCCGCGCGGCGGTGCCTCGCTCATCAAGACCGTCGTCGAAGAGTCCATCGTTCCGGTCATCGAGACCGGTACCGGCAACTGCCACGTCTACGTCGACGCCCAGGCCGACCTCGACATGGCCGTGGACATCCTCATCAACTCCAAGGCCCAGCGGCCCTCCGTCTGCAACGCCGCCGAGACCCTCCTCGTGCACCGCGACATCGCCGCCGCCTTCCTGCCGCGCGCCCTCGACGCGCTCGCCGACGCCGGCGTGACCGTCCACGGGGACGGCCGGGTGCTGGCCGCCGCCGAGGGGAGCAAGGTCACCGCCGTACCCGCCACCGACGAGGACTGGGCCGCCGAGTACCTGTCGTACGACATCGCCGCCGCCGTCGTGGACTCCCTCGACGACGCCGTCGCCCACATCCGCCGCTGGACCTCCGGCCACACCGAGGCGATCGTCACCACCTCGCAGGCCGCCGCCCGCCGCTTCACCCAGCTGGTCGACTCGACCACCGTCGCCGTGAACGCCTCCACCCGGTTCACGGACGGTGGCCAGTTCGGCTTCGGTGCCGAGATCGGGATCTCCACCCAGAAGCTGCACGCCCGGGGCCCGATGGGCCTTCCCGAGCTCACCTCCACCAAGTACATCGTCACCGGCGACGGTCACGTTCGGTAATCGCTGGTCGGACACGGCGTGGCCGGAATCAGGCTTACACCCTGCCCAAAGCAGCCCCCCAGGTCTACGCTGGTCCCGTGCCGGACGACGTGGGGGGCAAGCCGTTCCCGGACGACGGGGAGCCCGACGACGACCGCGGAGGCGCGGATCACGACTTCGCCTCCGTGGTGTTCGACGAGGACTTCGTCCGGAACGCCGAGATCCATGAACCGAGCGCGGCCGAGCGCCAGCGTGCGGCCGACCGGGCGCGCGCCGAGGCCGAGGCCGCCCGCGTCGCCGGAGGCTGGGCGGCCGACGACGACTACGGATACCCCGACGGGTACGGCCTGGACGACCCCGGATGGGAGCCCGGCCAGTACGGCCACGGCTACGCCGAAGGCCCGTACGGGGCCTACGGCGGAGCCATGCGCCCCTACCGCGGCCGCGCGCCCTGGCTGCGCCCCGTCGCGTGGGTGCTCGCCGTCGTGATGGGGCTCGGCATGGTCGCGCTGGCCTTCAGCGCCGTCTACCGCAGCGCCGCCGACGACCAGGACCCCGCACCCGCCCCGGCCAGTACGCCGCTCAGGGAAGTCACGGGCGTCGGCGCGTTTACGTACCCCGTCGGCCGCCAACCCTGAAGGTACGACCCCACTCGTTCGCTCCGGAGCTGGGGGCTTCTCTGAAGCGGGGACAGCGGGAGAAGCGATGGCCGTTCCAGGAGATCCGCCCAACGGCACCCCCGAAGGCATCGGCGGGGGTGACGACGAACTACGCCCGGACGAGTACCGCTCGGTGGTGTTCGACGAGGACTTCGTCCGTGCTGCCCGGCTCCAGGAGTTCTCCGCCCAGGAACGCATGGGCGAGCACGCCCGGGCCGTCCGCAGCCGCTCCATCTGGTCCGGCGGCGGCTCCGGCGGCCCCCGCACCGGCACCCCGGGCCGCGGCGCCCGTCAGGGCATGCTGCTCGTGCTGCTCATCGCATCGGCCTTCGCGATCGCCGTGTACATGGGCATGCGCAACCCGTACGTGCCCCCGCCCGGCGGCAACGCCGAGCCGCTGAGCAGCACCGTCGTCCCCCTGGCCCCGGCCGTCCCGGTGTCCGGCGGCCGCCCGGCCGACCTCTACGCGAACAGCCCGGCGGCCGAGTACCGGGTCGGGGCGGCCGGGATCACCCTCCCGGCCGTGCGCCGCACGCACCACTTCACCGAGAGCCAGGTCGTCGCCGCCCTCTCCATCGCCAAGGACTACCTGGTGCAGTCCTCGCTGGACCCGGACGTCCTCTCCGGCGCCGCCTCCCGGCCCGTGCGGGTGCTCCTGGACCCCGGGCAGCTGGCGCAGTTCGACGAGAGCGTGGCCTCGCCCTCCGGCGACGGCCGGCACGCCGTCACCGGCTGGCTGGTCCGCTTCGACCCCGCCACCGCCGCCGTCGCCGACAGCCGCGTCCGGGTGAGCGGGACCCTCGCCTTCCAGGAGCTGAACCCCGAGGTGCTGGAGGTGAGCACCGACCACACTTTCGTGTACGCCGTCCGGCCGGCGTCCGGGCCGCCCGCCGCCGCCGACGGGGCCTCGCTCTTCACCGTCCGCCGCGAGCTGCGCCTGCGCTTCGACCGGGAGGACCTCACGGCCCGCCGGGCGGAGGTGTCCTCGGCCTACGTGATGGCCGGGCCGCAGGACTGCGCCACCGAGCCCGCCGTGGGCTTCCGCCCCCTCCTGGCCGGCGCCGGGCCCACCACCGTGGGCCCGCCCGCGAGCGACCCGTACGCCAGCGGCCACCCCCGGCGCACGGCCGGGCTGTGCGGCGTGCTGGCACCGGCCGGGGCGCCGAGCAGCCCGCCGGCCCAGCCCCAGCAGCCCCCGCCGGCCTCCGTCAGTCCCGCTCGCCCGAGCCCGAGCCCGTAGAGCCGGTGGGACCCGCGGAGCCCTTGGCGTCGCCGGAGCCGCCGGAGTCCCGGGTGGCGCCGCCGCCCGATCCGGTGAACCTGTCGCGCAGCTTCCCGCCCAGGTCGCCCGCGCCGCCGGCGATGTCGCCGACCAGCTTCATCAGCGGATCCTTGCTGGTGCGCACGGACTCCGCGTAGTGCGAGGCGGACTGGCGGAAGGAGTCGGTCACCGAGGTGTCCTTGTCCTCCTCCCGACGCGGGTAGTGCCCGTCCATGATCCGCTGGTGGTCCCGGCTCTGGGACCACTTCTTCAGCTCGGCCGCCCGCACCGTCGTGAAGGGGTGGGTGCGCGGCAGCACGTTGAGGATCTTCAGGACGGAGTCGCGCAGGTCGCCGCTCTCCTCGTACTCCTCGGCCTGGGCGAGGAAGGCGTCGACGTTCATCTCGTGGAGGTGGTTGCCGCCCGCGATCTTCATCAGGCCGCGCATCGAGGCGTTCACGTCCTGCCCGACCAGCAGTCCCGCCCGGTCCGCCGACAGCTCCGACTTGCGGAACCACTCGCGCAGCGCGGTGACGATCGCCATGATCGCCACATTGCCCAGCGGGATCCACGCCACCTTCAGCGCCAGGTTCGTCAGGAACAGCAGCACCGTGCGGTACACGGAGTGCCCCGACAGCGCGTGGCCCACCTCGTGGCCCACGACCGCCCGCATCTCCTCCTCGTCGAGCAGCTCGACCAGCCCCGTGGTCACCACGATGATCGGCTCGTCCAGCCCGATGCACATCGCGTTGGGCTTCGGGTCCTGCTGCACGTACATCTGGGGGACCTTCTCCAGGTCCAGGATGTAACAGGCGTCGCGCAGCATCTCGTGCAGGTGCGGGAACTGGGTCTCGCCCACCCGCACCGAGTCCGACAGGAACAGCAGCCGCAGGCTGCGCTCCGGGAGCAGCCCGCTGAGGGCCTTGAACACCGTGTCGAATCCGGCGAGTTTGCGTAGCGCGACCAGCGCCGAGCGGTCCGCCGGATGCTCGTAGGCCCGCGAGGAAATTCCCGGGAACCTCTTGCGATTGCGTGCCGGTGACGTCTCGGAACCGGTGTCCGTCATGGCGCCCTCCCCCTGGGTCGGCTGTGGTGACGTGCGTCCATCCTCTCCAACGCCTGAGTCGGCGTGAGCGTGCCCGGGGCCCCCGCATACGATGTGAGGGAAGTCTCCGCTCGCTCCCCGACTCGATAGGTACCTGCCTGATGAGCCTCTCCACCACCGCCCACAACCTGGTCCTGCTCGCTGCGGAGGAAGGCGGGCAGCACGGCGGCAACCACGACAGCCTGAACCCGTACCTGACCGGTGGCGCTGCGCTCGTCATCCTGCTGCTCATGCTCTGGGTGACCACCCGCCTGAACCGCGACCGCTAGGCCGGGCTCCTCGTACGCACCGGGCCGCCGCACGCGCGTCACCGGGCCAGTAGGCTCTGCGCTCATGGGAGAGCAGGAAATGCCTACGGGCCCGGTCAAGCGCCGGCTCGGAGTGATGGGCGGGACGTTCGACCCGATCCACCACGGACACCTGGTGGCCGCCAGTGAGGTGGCCGCCCTGTTCCACCTCGACGAGGTGGTCTTCGTACCCACGGGCGAACCGTGGCAGAAGTCGCAGCGGGCCGTGTCACCCGCCGAGGACCGCTACCTCATGACGGTCATCGCGACCGCCTCCAACCCGCAGTTCTCCGTGAGCCGCATCGACATCGACCGCGGCGGCCCGACGTACACCATCGACACCCTGCGGGACCTGAGCGCGCTCAACGCCGACGCCGACCTGTTCTTCATCACCGGTGCCGATGCCCTCGCCCAGATCCTGACCTGGCGCAACGCGGACGAGCTGTTCTCCCTCGCCCACTTCATCGGAGTGACCCGGCCCGGCCACGTCCTCACCGACGACGGACTGCCCGAGGGCGGGGTCTCGCTGGTCGAGGTCCCCGCGCTCGCGATCTCCTCCACGGACTGCCGCACGCGGGTCGCCCAGGGCGACCCGGTCTGGTATCTGGTTCCGGACGGTGTGGTGCGCTACATCGACAAGCGCGAGCTGTACCGGGGAGCCTGAGCTTCCGGAGAGAGGGGCCCCGCGGTGAACGACCCACAGGATCCGTACGACCCGTACGCCGCCCAGCAGCAGCTCATCGGCTACGACGCGTACGGCAGACCCGTGTACGGCCGGGTGACCGCGCAGCCCGTACAGCCCGCCCCGCCCCCGTACGGGCAGCAGTACCAGCAGTACGCGCAGTACCCCCAGTACGAGCAGCCGTACCAGGAACCGCAGGGATACGACCCGTACCCGGGGCAGCAGGAGCACCAGCAGTGGATCCCGCAGCAGAGCGCCCCCCAGCAGCAGCCGGCCCCGGCACCGGCCCCCGCGGCAGCGCAGGTGCCCGAGCCGCGCCGGGCGGCGCCCGCCGAGTCGGCCGCCGGTGTCACGGACGCCCCCGGCGGCCGTGACTACCGCACGGAGCAGTTCGCCTTCATCGACCAGCCCGACGAGGACTCCGAGGACGTCATCGACTGGCTCGCCTTCACCGAGAGCCGGACCGAGCGCCGCGAGGAGGCCCGCCGCCGGGGCCGCAACCGGGTCGTGGCGCTGGTCGTCGTCCTCGCCCTGTCCGCCGTGGGCGGGCTGGGCTACCTCTGGTACGCGGGCAGGCTGCCCTTCCTCGACGGCCCCGGGCAGAAGAAGGGCGCCGCGGCCGCCGCGGGCGCGCAGAAGCGCGACATGATCGTCGTCCACCTGCACAACACCAAGCGGGGCGGCAGCTCCACCGCCCTCCTCGTGGACAACGTCACGACCGAACGGGGCGCCACCGTCCTGATCCCCAACACCCTGGCCGTCCCCAAGCAGGACGGCACCGGCACCTTCCTCGGCAAGGCCGTCGAGGAAGGCGGCCTCGGCACCCGCGAGTCCCTCGACACCGTCCTCGGCACCCGCATCGGCGGCACCTGGCGCCTGGACACCCCGTTCCTGGAGCGCCTCGTCGAGCTGGTCGGGGGCATCGAGGTGGACACCGACGCCGCCGTCCCGGCCGACGAGCAGGCCAAGACCCCGGCCGTGGCGCAGGGGCGCGGGCAGAGCCTGACCGGGGCGATGGCCGTCGCGTACGCCACGTACCGGGGCCGGGGCGAACCGGAGGCCAGGCAGCTGGAGCGCACCGGCAAGGTGCTCTACGCCGTCCTCCGCAAGATCCCGGGCGACCCGAAGGCGGCGGCCACGACCGTCGAGAGCATGGGCCAGATCCTCGACCCGGGGCTCGACGCGCAGAGCCTCGGGGGGCTGCTGTCGCGGATCGGCGAGCACGCCAAGGTGGCGGCGTACCGCACCGAGGTGCTCACCGTGAAGCCGGACGGCGGTCTGACCGACGAGGCCAACCGGAAGGTGGTCAAGGAGATCCTCGGCGGTTCCTTCAGCGCGGCCCAGCCCGGCGCCGCCCCGCGGGTCGGCCTCAAGGACGCCACCGGGGACGAGAAGGCGCAGGTCGCGGCGAAGGCGGCGCTGCTCAACGGCGGCTACGGCTTCGTGGACGGCGGCAAGGCCGACCGGACGGCGGCCGCCACGCAGATCACGTACCAGGACGAGGCCCAGCGGGACCGGGCGGTCGACGTCGCCAAGACGCTGGGGCTGCCGGAGACGGCCGTGAAGAAGGCCGAGAACCCGGTGAACGCGGACGTCGTGGTGGTGCTGGGCAGGGACTACAAGCCGTCCTGACGGGCGGGCCGGGGGGGGGGGGGGGGGGGCCCCCCCCGCCCCGACCCCCCCCCCCCCCCCCCCCCCCCCCCCCGGCTCGCCGGGCACAAGAGGG
>NZ_JBVJWV010000011.1:101308-103556 GCF_055602105.1 Streptomyces sp. NPDC037421 | reverse complement strand
AGGAAGAGGGAGAAAAAAAAAAAAAAAAAAAGGGAAACAGGGGGGTTGGGTGTGGGGGGGAGAGGAAAAAAGAACCGGGGGGGGGGGGGGGGGGGGTGCCGTCCCCCCCCCCCCCCCCCCGGCTCCGGCCTGCGCGTTCGCCCGCGCCGGATGTTCCGCGCGGGCGGCGTCGGCGGTACATGAGACCCTTGGGGGTATCTGTCAGCCAACCCGAAAGCATGGCCAGTGACCGCCACGGACCGCTCCATCGAGCTCATCACCACCGCCGCCCAGGCGGCGGCCGACCGGCTCGCGCACGACATCATCGCGTACGACGTCAGCGACGTGCTGTCGATCACCGACGCCTTCCTGCTCGCCTCGGCGCCCAACGACCGCCAGGTCAAGTCGATCGTCGACGAGATCGAGGAGCGCCTCCTCAAGGAGCTCGGCGCCAAGCCGGTGCGCCGCGAGGGCGACCGCGACGCCCGCTGGATCCTGCTCGACTACGTCGACATCGTCGTCCACGTCCAGCACAGCGAGGAGCGCGTCTTCTACGCGCTGGAGCGCCTGTGGAAGGACTGCCCCGAGATCGAGCTCCCCGAGGACGCCAAGCTCACCCTCGGCAAGGCCGAGGAGCACGCCAAGCTGCGCGAGGCGCAGGGCGACGACGAAATGGACGGTGATCTGTTCTGAGCACCACCACGACGCCTGCCGGCCGGCCCGGCAGGAAGATCGTCCTCTGGCGGCACGGCCAGACCTCGTGGAACCTTGAGCGCCGCTTCCAGGGCTCGACGGACATCGAGCTGACCGGGACGGGTGTGGCGCAGGCGCGCCGCGCCGCCCGGCTGCTCGCCTCGCTGAAGCCGGACGCCATCGTGGCCTCCGACCTGCGGCGGGCCGCGCACACCGCTGCCGAGCTGGCCTCCGTCACGGGCCTGTCGGTGGCGCACGACGAGGCGCTGCGCGAGACGTACGCCGGCGAGTGGCAGGGGCTCACCCACGAGGAGATCCTCGAGAAGTACGGCGAGCAGTACGCGGCGTGGAAGCGCGGCGAGCCCGTCCGCCGCGGTGGCGGCGAGCTGGAGACCGAGGTCGCCGACCGCGCCGCTCCGGTGGTGCTGGACCACGCGGACCGGCTGCCCGAGGGCGGCACGCTCGTCGTCGTCAGCCACGGCGGCACCATCCGTACGACCATCGGGCGCCTGCTGGGCCTGGAGCCGTACCACTGGGAGGGCCTGGGCGGGCTCTCCAACTGCTGCTGGTCCGTCCTCGGCGAGGGCGCGCGCGGCTGGCGCCTGCTGGAGCACAACGCCGGCACGCTGCCGGAGCCGGTGCTCGGCGACGACGACTGAGGCTTCCGCCGGGGCCCTCCGTGCGGCCCGCTGGGCCGCTCCGACCCGGATTTCACTTTCCGGCTGGTCACAGGCTAGAGTTCTTCTTGTTCGCAGCGAAGAACACCGGAAACGGGGGGAACGCGGCGGAGAGCGGGGCTATAGCTCAGTTGGTAGAGCGCCTGCATGGCATGCAGGAGGTCAGGAGTTCAATTCTCCTTAGCTCCACAATCAGGATCCCGTCCCCAACAGGGGGCGGGATCCTTGCGTTTGTTCCCCTTTGCGCGCTTGCTGCCCCGTCCGCTGCCGACGTGGCAGAATCGGACGGCCGGAGGGGGACACGACGGCCCGACGCGGGAGGGAGTCGCTGACGGATGGGTGCACACCGGCGGCGGTGCGACTGGTGCAACAACGGCACGCCGATCGTGCGGGACATGGACCCGGTCAATCCCGACTACCAGTACTGGTGCGAGGAATGCGCGCGGGCGCTGATCATAAAAGGCGACCCGATCGAGACGTATCGGGAGCTGGAGGGCGAGCCGATCTACGGCCGCCTGCTCGACGAGCACTGCACGCTGAAGCGCTTCTACCAGTTCGCCCGGGCATGACCGGGCGGCCCGGACGACCGGGTCGACGGTAACCGAATCGGACATAACGGGCCCCCGGAAACCGATTTTTGGTCTGGGGCCATGACCGTGTAATGTTCTCGATGTCGCCAGGGGGAACCGGCAAGGGAAACCGAGAAGGGGCCCGGCGGCAGAGAGAAACAAGGGGCTATAGCTCAGTTGGTAGAGCGCCTGCATGGCATGCAGGAGGTCAGGAGTTCAATTCTCCTTAGCTCCACAGTGAAGAAGCGGGGGGGGGGGGGGGGGGGGGGGGGGTTTTGGTGTGTCTTGGTCGTGGGAGGGCACAGACCAAACCGGGGGGGGTGGGGGTCC